>JACQHZ010000380.1 GCA_016198745.1 Verrucomicrobiota bacterium | reverse complement strand
GTCCCGCCAAGGCGGGACCGTCCCAACATTCCATTTTCCGCACAGGAGCAAAGGAGTCGGCGTATCCATTTTTTTGTTAATCCTCAATATCCCGACGTTTCATGTCTTCCGCACAACATCCGTCGAACATTCGCCAGCTTCTGGATCGCGCTCTGGAAAACCAGCGGGCGGGAAACCTGGCGGAAGCAGAATCTTTTCTCCGAAAGTCGCTCGAGATGAATCCGCTCGCGCCGGATGCGCTTCATCTTCTGGGAGTCGTCCTCGGCCAGAGAGGGAACCCCGCGGAGGCCGTCGAATGTCTCCGTAAAGCTGTCACGCTCAACCCGGATATCGCCGAATGGCATCATCATCTGGCGGACAATCTGGGATTGCTGAGGCGATTCCACGAAGCCATCAATGGCTACGAGCGGGCGATCCAGCTCAAACCGGATTTCAGCGACGCGCACAACAACCTGGGCAACGCGCTGCTGGATCTGGGGCGCGCCAATGAGGCGGTGACGTGTTATCGCAACGCGATCCGGCTCTCCCCCGAAGCAGCCGGCATCTTCGTGAATTTGGGCAACGCCTTGCAGCGGCTTGGAAAAATCAACGAAGCCGCAGTGCTGTTTCGCAAGGCGGTCCGCATGCAACCGGATCTTTATCTCGCGCACAACAATCTGGGCAACGCGCTGCAATCCCAAGGCAGGGTCCGCGAGGCCATTCCGTGTTATCGAGAAGCGATCCGTTATCAACCGGATTTTCATGAGGCGCACAACAACCTGGGTACGGCGCTTCAGGACGTTGCGCAACTCAGCGAGGCGATTGCCTCGTATGAAAAGGCCGTTCAACTCCGACCGGACTTCGCGATGGCGCACGGAAATCTTGCCAATGCCTTGAGAGAACACGGCCGGCTGGATGCGGCGGTGGCGCGTTATCATGAGGCGCTCCGTCTTCATCCCGGCGATCCGCTCACGCACAGCAATCTCCTTTTCACGCTCAACCATCATCCCGCGTACGACAACCGGCGGCTTTTTGAAGCACACGCCGCATGGGGCGCCAGACATGCAGACCCGCTTCTCTCCGCCATCGCCCCGCATTGCAATCAACCTGTCCCCGAGCGGCCGCTCAAGCTGGGTTACATCTCGCCCGATTTTCGCAAGCACGTGGTGGCCGTCAATCTGGAACCGGTTTTGCGCGCGCACGACCACAACCATTTCGAGATTTACTGCTACGCGAGCGTCGTACAACCCGACGCAACGACGCAGCGCCTGCGCCGATGCGCCGATTACTGGCGCGACATCCTGCATCTCTCGGACGCGGACGCCGCTGATCTGATCCGCCGCGACGGCATTGATGTTCTGGTCGAACTGGCGGGGCACACCGCCAACCATCGGTTGCTGACGCTTGCCCGCAAGCCGGCCCCCGTGCAGATCAGTTATCTGGGCTACGTCAACACCACCGGCATGCGCGCGATCGATTGTCGCTTCACCGATGTTCACGGCGATCCTGAGGGCGCGACGGAGCGTTTTCATACGGAGGAACTCGTTCGACTTCCGGAAACGGCTTTGTGTTACCGCCCCCCCGACGCCAGCCCTGATGTCCGGAAACCGCCGGCGCTGGATTCGGGCCTGGTGACCTTCGGTTCATTCAACACCCTCACGAAGATGACGCTCGATGTCGTGCGGCTATGGTCGCGCGTGCTGCAAGCGGTTCCGCGGTCCCGGTTGCTCCTGAAAACCAAACAACTCGGCGACGCCGCTGTGCGCGAGTATTTCATCCATCAGTTCAACGCTTGCGGCATCGGCGCGGAGCGGTTGGAGTTCATCGGTTGGAGCCGCGCCGGCGCCGAGCATCTTGAAACCTATCATCGCGTGGATATCGGCATGGACACCTTCCCGTTCAACGGCGGGATAACGACCTTTGAAAGTCTCTGGATGGGCGTGCCGGTGATCACGCTGGCGGGAGATCATTTTGTCTCGCGATTGGGCGTCCGGTTCCTCGCCCTGCTCGATCTTCGCGAATTCATCGCGCCAACGCAAGAGGCTTACGTGGAAACAGCCGTCCGTCTTGCAGGCGATCCGACCAGACTGCGGGACCTGCGTTTTGCGTTGCGGGAAAGGCTTCTGAATTCGCCGCTCATGAACAACGCGCGCATTGTTCAACATTTGGAAAACGCCTACCGGGACGCATGGTGCCGATGGTGCGCCGGTCCCAGATCGCCTGATTCCGTGAAACCGGCCTGATTTTTCGCGCGCCGGAAAAGGCGGGGCCGCGGTGAACGGACGGGGAAAAAAACCGGCTCCATCTGTTTCATCCAAGGCCGCCTGGACCGTCACCATGGAACTGCAAATCATGGAGTCTGCGGTAAAGTTTCCCGCCCGCCATGAGGTCCGCGTGGCTTCCCTGTTCCATGATGCGGCCGTCGTCCAGCACCACAATGATATCCGCCTTCTGCACCGTGGAAAGCCGGTGCGCGATGACCACAACCGTTCTTCCCTGAATGAGTTCGTCCAGAGCCGCCTGAACCGCCCGCTCGGATTCCGTGTCCAGCGCGGAGGTCGCCTCGTCGAGAAGCAGAATCCTCGGGTTTTTGAGGATGGCGCGCGCGATGGCCAGGCGCTGTTTCTGGCCGCCGGAAAGTTTGACGCCCTTCTCGCCGACCACGGTATCGTAACCGAAGGGCTGGTGAAGGATGAAGTCGTGCGCATGGGCGCGCCGCGCGGCCGCCTCGACCTGCGCCTCGCTGGCCTCCATCGAACCGTACCGGATGTTGTTACGAATGGTGTCGTTGAACAAAATCGTGTCCTGCGTCACCAGCGCGATCTGACTGCGAAGCGACCGGAGCGTGACTTCCCGCAAGTCCGTCCCATCCATCAGGACGCGGCCTTCCGCCGGATCATAAAATCTCGGCAGCAGATTGAGTAGCGTAGTTTTCCCAGCGCCGCTGGGTCCGACGAGGGCGACGGTCGTTCCATGGGGAATCGCGAGCGACACCTCGCGCAGCACCCATTGGGAATCATAACGAAAAGAAACCTTTTCCAGCCGGATTTCCGCGCGGACGGGCGCAAGTTCCCGGGCGGCGGGCGCTTCCACCACGCTCGATTTGGCGTCGAGGATGGCCAGGATGCGGTCCGTGGATGCCAGGCTTTTCTGGAGGGTGGTGTGAAGTTTGCTCAGATTTTTGATGGGATCGTAGAGGAAGAAGATGCCGAGGAGGAGTTCCCAAAAATCCGCCGAACGCATCTGGCTTTGCCATGCGTAATACAATGCCGCGCTTGCTCCCATGGCGGCCACCAGCTCGATCATCGGACTGAGGATGTTGATCGAGCGCACCATTTTCATCTGATAGCCGAACTGACGAAAGCACGTCTCCCAGAATTTCTGTTTCTCGTGTTCTTCCATGTGAAACGCCTTCACGACACGAACGCCGGTGATGTTCTCGTGGAGACGCGAGACGATCTCGCCCTGGTTTTCCTGGGCGAGCTTGCTGGCGCGACGCACCTTTCTTCCATAAATGGTGATGGGCAGGATGCAGAGCGGGGCAAGGAGCACCGCCGCCAGGGAAAACCTCCAATCCTTGTGCAGAAGCGCGCCCGCCACCACGATGAGCGTGAAGGGATGTTTGATCGCGTCGGCCACGACTGAGGTGATGGCGGACTGCGCCTGCTGACAGTCGTTGTTGATCCGCGAGATGAGATCGCCGACATTGCTGTGGTTGAAGAAATCCAGCGACAGATCCTGGATGTGCGCGAAAACCTTTTGTCGGATATCGGTGATGACGCGCGTGCCGACCCAGCTCATCAGGTAGGCGCTGAGATAACCGCTGATTGCCCGCGCGAGCATGATCAGCGGCACCAGCAGGATGATCGCCGCCGCCAGGCTGGGGGAAGACGAACGGTTTCCAAACACCGCGTCCCAAACGCGGGGAACGCCCTTCATCAACGCGAGGCTGGTCAGGCCGTTGACAACCCCAAAGAGCAGCGCCCCGCCGAACCGCGCCCGGTAGGGCGTGAGAAAGGCGAACAATCGCAGCCAGTTCTGGAATTGGCCGGACCGAGGGGGAATTTCGGAAGTTGTCATGGCATGGTGTTCAGGATTGAAAGTTTGCCACCAAATCCGCCATAAGAGAAGATGACAATTTCAAAAGAGTCTGCTTGGAAGCGCCTCTGGCAGGCGTGGCTGCGGTTTGGGCACTGGCTTGGCAACGTGATGAGCTGGGTATGGATGCCGCTGTTTTACTTCATTTGCGCGATGCCTTTTGCGTTGGGCGTGAGACTTTTTTCCGACCCGCTCCGTCTCCGCATCGGGCGCCGGCAAAGTTATTGGACCCCAAAAACGTTGCCTAATGCCGACATGTCCTGGTCCCGGAGCCAGGGGAGCGTGCCCCCCCCGGACGCCAAGCGTGGTTGACCCTGCTGTTTCATTTTCACTTTGCACTTGCAAATGAACGTCCTCGGCATCTCCGCGTTTTATCATGATTCCGCCGCCGCCCTCGTGAATGACGGCGTCCTGACCGCGGCCGCGGAAGAGGAGCGCTTTACGCGCAAAAAACACGACCACGACTTTCCATCGCTTGCATGCAATTTCTGCCTGCATCACGCCGGCATTGGGATTGGCGAAGTGGATTATGTGGTTTTCTATGAGAAACCGTTCGTCAAATTCGAGCGGATTATCCAGACATCGATGGCGACATTTCCCAGGGGAGTCGGTGTTTTCCGGGCGGCCATGCAGACCTGGTTGCTCGACAAGCTTTGGATCAAGGCGATCATTCGCGAGAACCTGGGGATTTCACCGGAGCGCATTGTCTTTTGCGATCATCACCTTGCGCATGCCGCCAGTTCGTTTTACTGTTCGTCATTTGAAAAAGCGGCGATTTTGACGGTGGATGGCGTGGGAGAGTGGACGACGACTGCGACGGGAGTGGCGGAAGGCAATCAAATTCATTTGAAAGATGAGCTGCGCTTTCCACATTCGCTGGGCCTTTTGTACAGCGCCTTTACCGCCTTTTTGGGATTCGAGGTCAACGAGGGCGAGTACAAGGTGATGGGAATGGCGCCCTACGGCGAACCGAAATACCTGGATAAGGTCTGGCAGTTGATGGACCTGAGCGAAGACGGCTCGTTCCAGTTGAAAATGGAGTACTTCAAGTACCCCTATTCCCTCAAAAACACCTACAACCGCAACTTCGTCCGGTTGTTCGGCCCTCCGCGCACGCCGGAGACGCACTTCTTTACCCGTAACACCGGTTTCCCATCGTACTTTGGAGGGAAGCCCTCGAATTACACGGAACTGGAACGCGAGAACCAGCATTACGCGGACGTCGCCGCCAGCATTCAAAGAGCCACGGAAGAAATCCTGCTCCGGATGGCTCGCGGGCTTCATGCAAAAACCGGTTTGCCCGATCTTTGCATGGCGGGCGGCGTGGCGCTCAACAGCGTGGCCAATGGCCGCATTCTTCGCGAGACGCCGTTCAAACGGCTCTTCATCCAACCGGCCGCGGGCGACGGCGGCGGGGCCATCGGCGCCGCTCTCCATCTGGTGCATCACGTCTTGGGCGCGCCACGGAAGTTTGTCATGGACCACGCCTGCTGGGGACAGGCGTATGACAGCCGGGAGATATCCGATTTCCTCAAGACGCAAAATATTCCTCACGAACACATCTCCGACGAGGATCGTTTGATCACGCGCACGGTGGATGCGCTTGGTTCGGGAAAAGTGATCGGCTGGCATCAGGGGCGATTCGAGTTCGGCCCGCGCGCGCTGGGCGCGCGGAGCATCCTCGCGGACCCGCGATCGGCTGAGATGAAGGACGTCGTCAACACGAAGATCAAATTCCGCGAGCCGTACCGGCCTTTTGCGCCATCGATTCTCGCGGAGGCTGCAGAGGAATATTTCGACATGCCCGGTGTCTCGAAGCTGGATGCCGCCCGATTCATGCTGCTGGTGGCGCCGGTGAAGAAGGAGAAACAGGAGAAAATCCCGGCGGTGAGTCACATGGGGACGGGGCGGCTCCAGACGGTGTTTCGCGAAACCAACCCCCGTTATTACAAACTCATTCACGCCTTCGGACAGGCCACCGGCGTGCCGGTGGTGTTGAACACCTCGTTCAACCTTCGCGGCGAACCGATTGTCGCCACGCCCGCCAACGCCTACCGCACCTTCAAGGCGAGCGAGATGGATTTGTTGGTGGTCGGAGATTATCTGGTCTGGAAATAGCCCCCTCTGACCATCGGTTTTTCCAGGATTCCTCCCGAACCCCGCCGAAAACACCCACGGGAATCTTCACAAATCATGGCACTGGCCCCGGCCTTCTCTGACAGATCGAACATAAAACTCCATTTCTGGACAAGTTTCGGCAAGGGCGTTACAAAGAGTGGACGATGAAAAAACCATCAGCCTTGCCTGTCGAAACAATCAAACAGGATATTTAACCCGCATATTTCACAAGTTCTGACTTGTGAAATATGCGGGTTAAGAACACCCAAGCGGCGGGTCATAATGAGAATTGCTGCTCATCGCCAGGGTTTGTTCTTTCGTAATTCCTGGATTTTGCGGTCCATGATTTCCTCGATCTGGGTTTTGAAACCTTCGGTGAATTCCGCGTCGGACTCTTCATCGTCATCCTCCTCGACTTCGGCTTGGAATTTCGGGACCTCTTTCATGACCATAAACACGATGATGGCCGCGGACATGCAGATGATGGCGGAGAAGATCAGGGCGTCGCCGAGACCAACGGCGGGAACCAGCCAGTGGAGCAGCCAGCCGAGGCCGAACGCCACGCTGCCGCTGACGGCGATGAGCGCGGCGCAAAGGACAAGAAATCCAAGGAATATCATACGATGAATTGGGTCGGAGAAGATGAGGTTTCTGATGGGCAAAAGATAGGAAAAAACGTGTGGATCAGGGTCCTTTGGGGATTTGTTCTTCACCGATGAGCGGCCAGCATTTTGAGGAGTCAAGAATGCTGATCACTCTCAGATTGAAATCCGTTCCGCTTTCCGTCAGATGAAAATCGGCGATCATACGGCGGTCCTTGGCAAAAAGCGTCCGTCGCCGTTCGATGAGCGTCCGCACCGCTTCACGGGCGGAGTTCCGTCGCTCTGGCGGCGCGGTAGCGAGAATTCTCTTCACGAATGCCGCCTGTTGGTCCTCGGGAAAGAAAGGCAGGTTCCAAACCAACGTGCCGAGAATAAAGCAGCTCTCGTAGGTCTTATGCTGATATTCATCCTCGGGCAACAGAGGTTTGACGAGTTCCATGAGTTGCGTGGAGAGCTTGGAGGGGTGGGGGCGGAAATCCTTGAGCTTTCGGTCCAGAAAGCTTTTCCATGAAATCCAACAGTTGCTCTCCAATAACTCCCGGTTGGAAAAAGGAATGACGGTTCCGCCTTTGGGGATTTGGTCACGATACTTGAACCATATGGCAATGGATGTCATCAAGCTCAAGACACCTCACCTCCCTTTCATGCGGGCTTCTCGGGATCTCTGCAAACACATGGCATATGCGTGTAGGCGATCGAGCGCCTTGAGTCAATCGGAAGCCGCCCATCGGACAACGAAGGGGGTGGCGAAACGCCTCGTTTACCGGGTGTTGATGTGCGTTCGGGCGTAGAGACGGCGGAAGGCGAGAGGCGTCCCAAATCCGGACGTAAGATGGAATTCAAAAGACGATCCTGATCGATGATGCGTTGATAACCCGCTTCGCAGATTTTTCCCAAAATGTAGGGGAGGGCTTTACGCCCTCCCGCTCTGGAATTCGGGCGGGTCCCGCCACCGCGGGACCGCCCCTACACCAGGTTTGCGTTTCTTGGGCACTTATTTCCGGATCCAGGTTGCTCTCCAACTCTCTGCATTATATTCTTTGCTCACACGAAAAGGAGAAAACCATCCCATAGCCAACCCATAAATCATTTCACGTAGCTTCGGCTGCTGTCCAACTCGAAACAAGGAATTTCACTCGGCGGACGGCGCTCGGAAGTGTATTTTCAATTCCCAATGAGTCGCCACGAAAAGGTTCTTGAGAAGGTGCTGGGAGGGCAATCGGATGCGAACATTCGCTTCGCCGACCTTTGTTCATTGCTTTCCCGGTTGGGCTTCGTCATGCGCGTCAAGGGAAGCCATCACTTGTTCGTGAAAAACGGCGTGATGGCGCAGATCAATCTGCAGGCGGATGGAACCATGGCCAAGCCATATCAGGTTCGACAGGTCCGCAAAATTCTGCAAAACTATCCACTCGCATGAATACCCAATACGAAATGATCATCTGGTGGAGCGAAGAAGATGGCGCCTTTGTGGTGGAGGTGCCTGAGTTGCCGGGCTGCATGGCCCACGGAAAGACCCGCGCCGCGGCGATCAAGTTCGCGGAGCAGGCCATTGATTTATGGATCGAGACCGCCCGCGAACGCGGCCGCGACATTCCGGATCCCAAAGGCCGCTTGATGTTTGCCTGAGATTTTTCAAATGTTCAATCTGCTGAACGCGCTTACTTTCGCACTTATGAAATACACCCAACCCATCCATATCGTCGCTGCCCGCCGCTCGCCCATCGGACGGTTTGGCGGCGCCTTGAAATCACTCTCAGCCGCGGAACTGGCGGAGCAGGTGTGCGCGGCGATGCTGGATCGCGACATGCTCGCGCGGGTGGAAAGCGTGATCTGCGGCCAGGTGCTGCAGGCGGGTTCGGGAATGAATGTCGCGCGGCAGATTGCGCTGCGAATTGGGATTGCGCAAACGGTCCCCGCCTGCACGATCAATATGGTGTGCGCTTCCGGTCTCAAAGCGGTCGCGTTGGGCGCCGATGCCATCGCAAGCGGCGAAGCCAACTGCATCCTGGCCGCGGGGGCGGAATCCATGAGCCAGGCGCCTTATTATGTGCGTGAGGCGCGATGGGGACGAAAGCTGGGTCATGCGGCCATGGAGGATTGCATCCTGACCGACGGACTGACCGACCCCGTGCTGAAACTCGGGATGGGTGAGACCGTCGAGAAACTCGCGGAGACATGTCGGATTTCGAGGGAAGATCAGGACCGGTTCGCGTTGCGCAGCCAGGAACGCGCGACGCGGGAAGGCGCGGCGTTCCGTCGGGAAATCGTCCCGATTCGGGCCGAAAAAGGAGCCGTCGGGAACGACGAGCATCCCCGCCCGGACACCACCCTGGACAAGTTGCGAATCCTGAAACCCGCCTTCCGTTCCAATGGAACAGTGACCGCCGGCAATTCGTCAGGGATCAACGACGGCGCCGCCGCCGTCCTTCTCGCCGGCGACAGGGCTGTGCGCGAACGCAACTGGCCGTCGCGCGCGCGCGTTGTCGCGACGGCGGCGGTGGGTTGCGACCCCATGCTCATGGGATTGGGACCCATCCATGCCATTCGTTCCGTGCTTGCGCAAACGGGTTGGAAGATCGAGGAGGTGGATGCCATCGAGATCAACGAGGCATTCGCCGCGCAGACGCTGGCGTGCGTCCGGGACCTGGGGATTCGCGACGATCAGATCAACCTGCGCGGCGGCGCGATTGCGCTCGGACATCCCATCGGCTGCAGCGGAACCCGTATCCTGGTCACGCTGCTTCACCTGATGGAAGACAACGATTTCAAACGCGGCATCGCCTCCCTCTGCGTCGGCGGCGGCATGGGGATCGCCATGGCAATCGAACGCGCCCCGCAGACATGAAACCACCGCGCGTGACATCCGAGGGCACGTCTGCCTCAGAAACGAAGATTGCGCCGCGTCGCCTGACGCGACGGATCGCCGTCAAGGTGGTCCCGCGCGCTTCCCGCGACGAAGTGGTTGGGATGATGGGCGACGCGATCAAAGTCAAGCTTCGCGCGCCGCCGGTGGAAGGCGCGGCCAACGCGGCATTGATCGAGGTGTTGGCGGCGCATTTCGACATTCGTCCCTCCGAAATCCGGATCGTCCAGGGCGCAACATCCCGACGAAAGATCGTGGAGATTCCGGCCACCCATGACTCACGCGGACCATAGGGAATTATCGGCCGTGAAAAAGATTCCCGCGTGTCATGTGCCGACGATTGTATCGCTACGTGTTGGTCGATCTCAAATTCTGCATCCCCTTCACCAATGTCGCCCGTGTCGTCGCCACCGAAGGTGATGGTGATTGCTTACAATCGCGCGTTCAAGATTCGACGGACTCGGACAAAACTTGGCAAGTGCTGCTCCAATACGGCAGGGTTCAACTTGCCGGGAACTTCAAAAGACCGTTTCCCCTTCGTGTAGGCATTCGTGCAATTGCGTGTCGCGTGCATCAATATGATCTGCACATCATGGCGACTCCGGCTTTCCAGAGCGTTCAAAGGCGGCAGAGCGGAATCCTGCAACTCATCCTTGAAGTGCGCTTTCAGTGCCGAACGGTCCGCAACGAACCACGTCTCCATGCACGTTGTCATGAACAAGACTTGTTCGTCAACTGCCCCTGATGGTTGTGCCCACTTGTCGCGCAACTGCAAATGGTTCCAAGCTGCTTCCAAATTTTCCAACGGCTCCTCGCTATCAATCCACAAAGCCAAAAAATTCCCGGCGGGGTTGCCGGCCAGGGCTCTCTTGAACGCATCAAATGCCGCGTCGCGTCCACCGCAGGCGACGAGCCGGGGCATCTGCCCCTGAAATCCGCAATTTTCCAACAGTCTGCGGAAACCTTCACGACAGGCAATGTCCACGTCCTTGGAGTCTGCTCCGGTTCCTCCGCCTTCGATGTAAATATACTTGCTCACCATCGCGTCCCTCCGATCTGTCCCTTGGTCCATAACTGACCGAGGCGATACTTGTCCAGCCACGCGGCCAACTCATCCTTTTTCAAGCGGCGCATGCCCGTCTGTCCGTCATGCTTCTCGCAAACCACCACCGATTCTGGGCGCTCTGTCATCGCGTCCACGAGAATGTCCGAATGGGTTGTTACAATGAGCTGAGTCCGTTCTGACGCCTCGACCAGCAACCGGGCCAGCTCGGGCAGCACGTCCGGGTGCAAGCCGAGTTCGGGTTCTTCCACACACACCACCGGCGAAGGTTCGGGATGGCAGAGAATTGCGAGCAGACACAGATAACGCAAAGTTCCGTCCGAGAGCCGCGTGGCCGGGATGCTGTAGTTGCCTTCTTCAAGAAACAACTGCACCCGTCCTGCCTCAACTTGCACGTTGAAATCCTGAATCTCCGGATAGAGCGCCTTCAGTGCTTCGAGCAATCGCTTGCGGCCCTTGGGTCGAATCTTGTTCAGAACCAGCGCGAGGTTTTCGCACGTTGCCATTAACAAATCGGTTCGCAAATCCGCTTTCTGTTCCTGGCGCGGGGGTGTGTACCGTCCGAACGACCACTCCCGGTAAATTGAAATCCGGCTGTAGCTCGATTCCAGATGCGCGAGAACCGGATAACGTTCCGGGTCTTTGACCTGCGAAAGAATGGACTGCTCCGGGTTGAGTGTTTCCCGCTTCAACTCGCGTTCTTCGCCTGCTTCCTGTGCGTGGGGCGTTGACTGTTTGATAGACCTCGTATCATCACCCGGGCGTTCCTTGAGTACGGGATAACCATTCTGAAACCGATAAAAGAAATACGGCACGCTCGAGCCGGGAAAAGCCCGCTCGTTTTCGATCCGTTCTTCAACCAATTCGAACCGGCTGCCGTGCTCGGTGAAACGCAACAGGTGGCGCAACGGCATCCTCCCACGCGGGTTATCAATCATTACCTCCAACGAAGCCACCGCATTCGCAGTTCCTTTCCAGAGCCAGTCGCGCACGCCTCCGACCTCCTTGACGGGCGCCGACAAATCTTTGGGAGCGGCTTGCAACAGGCTGAGTGCCTCTAAGAAATTCGATTTGCCCGAGCCGTTTGGCCCAATCAGTACATTCAGTCGGGCGAGCGGCAATGGTTCTGAGGTGGGACCGAAAGAGAGCAGGTTCTTAATTTGGAGGCTTTGGATTAACATACTTGTCGGCGGTTTGCTTCCATAGAAGAACCATAGGCTGTGGCCACCGGTCCCGTCAATGTCCGAGAATGGAGGGAAACGGGTGGAAACGAAGGCGAAATTGGCGCGTCGCGTGTAGCGACTGACGCGGACATTTGTGCGAGATGCGAATGAACGAGGGCAGGTATTTGTCCCGCTGCCACTCGTGGAATGCGGATGTCTTCAATCCCTCACAGCGGCTTCATTTCCACCCGGAAAATCGCCTCGCGCGTTTTGCAGGGGACGACGATCGCCAGGTGCTGCGGGCGGGGCGGCGGGGCTGTGCCGATGCCTTTGTATTGCTTGCGTGATTGGCCGGTGTTCATCCCGTAGATGTACGGCAACACCATTTGCGATTCCATAATGCGGATGCGGTAACGATCGGGGTTGGCGACCTCGAGCACGAGCCGACGCGGCGGGTCGTTCTTGTAGGCGTCGTTGCGCGATAGCTCGGCCATGTTGCCTGAGATGAACTCGAATCGGCCCGGCCCGATCTCCTTGATCTTGCCCGTGCATTGATAGAATGCTGCAAGCTTGTGCGGTATGCGAAGTTGGATGGAGTCCTCGATCACCAAGCACGGAGCGTTTTTCAAAAGCGTCACTTTTCGTCGCGATCGCATGACGCCGAGTTCTTCGCGGTACGCGCCGGTGTTGTCGCCGATCGCGACGGTTTTTCCATTCATGCACTGGAACGACCGCATCTTGCTGAGCCAGCTTTCCTTGATGTCGCAGCCGAGCCAGCGGCCGTCCATGTAATGTCCCGCGCCATCCACGGTGACCACCGATTCGTTCTGGAACCCTTTGCGGTAGCAACCCGGATTGCTCATGATCACAAACGCACCGTCCACGAGCACGAATACCCCGCCATCGGCGCCAACGGAGTGCGTTTCGAGGTTGTAGCGGTTGCGAAGCCTGAAACCGTGGCGGCCCGCGCCCATGCCGCTCTGATAGACGCAGCAAAACCGCGGTTTCTCCTCCGAAGTGCGTAAGAAAGCCATGCCCGTGTCCTTGAAAATGTGGCTGCGCGTGTGATCGTCCTTCGGTGGGCGGCCTTTCGGGAAATGCCACAACATGTCCTGCCAGCCGACAAAATGTTTGTCGCCGTATCGTTTCGCGAGCGTTTTCCAGTACCAGTGCCAACCCCAAGCCGCCTCGGACGAGCGCGCGTACTTTGCAACGGTCGCCAGGATGTGCCGCGAGTAGAGTTCGCCCATCTGCGCGACGTCGCACAGCGACGACGGCGTGTGCCGGCAGCGCAGAATGGCGTCGGCGACGTTGGCCAGGTAGGGCATGCGGAACAAATTCACGCCGCCGAAATCGAAGATCGCCGCCGCGTGTGAAAGGACGAAGTTGCTGCTGTACGAAATCCAGAACGCGCGACCGTCCACGGGCGCGGTGTCGAGCGCGTGCAACATCCGCCCGTGCGCCCAAGCGAGCCAATCGCGCGCCTCCGGGAACTCGTGGTAAAACACCATCGCGCCAATGCTCTGTCCGAGGAGGGTTCCCGATTCATGGGTGACGATATCCCCCATGCCCGCCGCCCAGCATTTGTTGAGCACGGAGAACTCGTACAATCGCCGTCCGTACTCGCGCGCCTTCCACAAGGCCAATCCGCGCTCCTCGTGGTCGAGTTTGTCCCAGAGAAGATGCGCGAGCATCGAGACGGCCGTGAGATTGTAGCCCGGTCCCATGTCGTTGTCGCCATGCATCACGCGCGGGTTGGGCCGGCGCGCCCAGGTTGGCATCGAGCACAGTTCGCGCAATTTTTTCTTTGCAAGCGCGATCCACGCGGGCGACTCAGTCAGAAACGCCGCAGCGGCGATCACCTGCTCGTTGTTGACATAGGGTACGACATGGCCCGCTTCGAACAGTCGCAACATGCGAGCGATGGGCGCGCGCAGGGCTTGGTTCGCCCGGAATTGCGCGCGCGCCTGTTTTGCTGAACAACCGTGCAGGAACAGCCACGGCTCACGCGGGTTTTCCCGCACCCGCTTGACCGGTTCGATGGGGGCGGGTTTGCGCGAGTCCGGTTCGATCCGCAGCGTCTCGACCATGCCCCAGTGGAAGTTGCGCCGATGCGCCTCGACGACAACGAGCCGCACATCCGCCAGGCCGGGGTGCGAGACGTGGAAACCGAACTCCGTGTTGAGCGCGCCGCGCTCGCCGTCCTGATAATTCGGGATGTCGAACCACACGTCGCCGAGGTCCCGTCCATTGAGCCACGGCGTAAAACAGGGCACAGCCATCTTATTTTGCTCGTGGTTGAAGACGTCCCATGCCTTGGACACGACCATCTTGCCGCTCGGATGTTCACGCATGCGGCAATCGAGCGTGTTTGCGTCGAACATCCCCGGTCGCAGCCGCACATAACCGCTCTGGTAACCGCGCCCGCAGCGAACGCGAAACGCCAACTCGTGGCGGCCGGCGTGGACCATGGTTATGTTCGTTGAAGTGGAGATGCGGGAGAATTTCATGGAATGAATTTCTGTTCGTTGTCGCATGGGAAAAAACAGGTTGAAACGGGGATTGTTTCAACCTTTGCGCGCTTTTTCGAGCGAGGTGTAATAGGCCGCCGGCCGGGGTTTCCCAAGCCAGCAGAGCATGCCGTCGGCAAAACGCATCATCCGGGGTTGCGCCGGCTGGCCCGCGCGCGGGCGCAGCCGCCGCGCGCCGGCCAGGTTCGGCTTCGATGCCGCCAGGGTCAGCGTTTCATTCCGATGAAGATTCACTTCAAGGTATTCTCCCTCCGATTTTTGCCAGTCGGCCTTTTTCTGGGAACTGCGAAACCATAACGGCCCGGCGCGCCAGGGATTACTGAGTTTCCACGCGACCGCCGCGAGCGCTTTGAGTTGGACAAATTGCATCCGGCCGTTTTTTCGGGCGGCGGCGACGAGCGTCGGCCCCTGGGCGCGCAGGCCGGCAAACGCAGCATCCATACGATCGGGCATGCCGCGAAAAAACCGCAGGATGCCATTGTGACTCTGGAGCAGCGCCTCGCTCAACTGCAGCAAATAACAGCCGGGGCCTTCGAGGATCGGGAAAATCGTGTCCCGACAATCCAGGTTTTCGGTGGCCGATTCCATGAGCCGGCCGGTGAGCACTTCGGCAGCTTTCAGCGGGCCGGGATCAAAGTCGTGGTAAATTCCGGCCTGGGGAATATGGGCAAGATTTTTCTCGCTGAGGCGGCTGTTCACCAGATGCGCGGAGTTGTGAGCGATCAAGCCGCTCGGTTTGACGTTCGCCTTGAGCAGGTCCTCGAAGTAACTCCAGGCATCATCGCGCAATCCGAGCCAGAGCGCGGTCAGGCCGAGGTGATAGGCCAGTCCGGTATAACCCGCGATGCGGCCTTGGTTGCAGCAGTACAGCTTCGACCAGAAATCGGTGCGCTTCCATTCCGCCCGGCACAGGTGTTTCCATTGCGGTGCGATGTCGGGATCGAGTTCGCCGCACGGGAACAGTCCGAGCAAGGTGCGGACGTGATTGAGATGGTTTGGACGCAGGCCGCGCAGCGGCGAGATTTCGTTTTCATAAAACGGATAAGGCGGAAAGTGGTCGAGCACGTGTTGCCATTTCCTGGCGAGCGGATGGTCGCAATCGAGGACCCTCGCCGCTTTGATCACCGCGCGGAGCGTGTATTTCAGGCACGAGAGCGTGTCCACGGGATCCGGGAACTTGACGATATGCAATTCCGGGTTCTGGCTGATCTCGAGGTGGTACAACTGCTCGTCCGCATGCCAGACCATGTAATTCGCAAAAAAGGTCGCCACCTCGCGCATGATCGGATACGTCACCCGCTTCAGATAATCCGCGTCGCGGGTGTAGAGATAGTGCCACCACAGGAAAACCGACCAGTAGGGACCGCTGTCCTGACAAAAGCGATAGGGCCCGTTGGTGACCTCGCAGCCGGTCGGATCGGTCGCGAGCGGATAGAACGCGCCAGGGAGGCCGTACAACTCGCGCGAGTTGCGACGGGCCTGGGGCAGCATGCGCAACAACGTGCGGAATGAACCGTCCGCCAGTTCCGGCCGGTTGATGCGGAACACCGGCGCGACCGGCAACTGCGTGTTGTAATCGTTGGTGTAATGCCCCATCCACGGAAGGATTTGCGACGGCGTCTCCATCGGCCCGAACCACAGCCCGCACAGCGCGCCCACGGGCACGCCCGGCAGCACCGTGGCCAGGTTGTACTGGCTGACGTACCAGAGTTGTTCGAGCAACGGTTCGCTCAGGCCGACATAGTTTTTCGGCCAAAACCCCGCCCACCAGCGGCGATGCTCGGCGTGAAGTTTTTCCGACCCTTTCCGCGCGGCCTCCGCGAGCTTCCTCCTCGCTGCTGCGAGCGGATTCTTCGCTTCGAGGCTGGTCACGATGGTGACAAACAGGTCGAAATCGCCCGAAACATTCGCAACCGCAAACTCGCCGCTGATCTGGCTCGCGATCTTTTTCGACGGCTCGATCCCTCTCCACCATTTCTTCTGGACGGTCCGCCGGAAAAAATCCCGGTAAGCGCGCGCCCCGCGCGGCACGACCCGCGCCATCAGCGCGTAACGAAACGGGCTGAGCCGCCGGTTTTCCGCGTCGGCATAGAATCGCTGTTCGAGCCAGATGGTGTCGCCGGCCGCACCCCGCCGGACGGGCGGCATCTCGGCGTCGGGCGCGCGATACAGATCCACCTTGTTATGAAATGCCGTCGCCGCCGACACGTCGCGCACCTGCACAACCATCACGTTTTCGGTCGGATGAATGAAACTCGCGACGCGCGGATGGCTCAGGTGTTTGTCGAGCGCGGTGCGCAAGGTTGCGTCGTACAGACTGAGCCGTTTGCTGATCCGATGCGCGGGCGCGTAGATCGAGTCGAATCCGAACCGGATGCGCAATTGCCCGCCTGTTTTCGGACACGAATAGCGGCCGATATCCGGTCCGTTTTCCTTTTGCATTTCCTCGCGATAATCGAGATCTTCGCGGACAATCCTGCGCATGTGCTCCATCGAATGCCGTTTGAACTGCGGGCGCCGATAATCCCAAATATCGTTCTTGTTGATGGTCCATTCGAGATGATGCGGCTCGAAGGCCAGCGCCGCCAGCGACCCGTTGCCCAGCGGCGTGCCGTCCTGCCAGACGCGCGACTGCATTTCGCAAATAAGATCGTATTGAGCGAGGTATTTCGGCCAGTTGATTTTCATGAGCGGATTGCGGGTAATGATGTTGTTCACCGCTATTAACGTTTACCTAAGCCGCAATATGGAGCGCAAGCTTTCTTGATCAGCGCAGCGGGACGCGCCTTTGGGCATGGTTCAACGGTTCCAGGTTCACGGTTCAACGGTTGGCGGCTTTCAGGTTCAATCCGGCCTGCCTGTGCGTTGCACGCAGACAGGTCAACCGTGAACCCCTGAACCGTGACCTTTGAACCATGCCCGCCTTTGGTGAGGACCTGAACAGCCGCGAAAATTCAGGTTGCTCAAACGCGGCGTTTGGAGTACGGTTCCTGCACATCATTTCAGCGTAGCTACGGCTGCGAACTCGGACTGAAAACCGCTAGTTTTCCCCGTCGAGTTAACGGTAACGCGCCATGGTCACGCCCCAACTGGGGCGCGGCTCGGCGTTGCCTTTGTACACAGGCTGTCGCAAGCCTCGGGTCGGAGGCGCGTTGGGACGCGACCCCATTTTTGTCTGCGGCAGTCACCGCGCGGGAGATTCCATCCATGACCCCGCATCGTCATCCGCCTTTTTGCGACAAAAAGGTTGCCCTGCGAGCATGCACGAGTTGTTGGCGCTATAGGGGTAGGAACGGGGCATTGGCTTGCCCCGCCCCTCCCTCCGAACCGGACAGGCGGATTTCCCGCATCCGGCTCTCCAGTCGGTGAGTGCCCACACCCATGAACTCCAATTTGTCATGGGTTGAGTGGGGTTGGAAGCTGAACATGAGTG
>JACQHZ010000377.1 GCA_016198745.1 Verrucomicrobiota bacterium | reverse complement strand
GGCCACGAAAAAGATGCCGGTGGCAAAGAGCAACACACTCACGGGTACGGTGATGAGACTTCCGCCGATGAGCGAAAGCGCCATTTTCTTCCGGGAACCGGCGGCAAGATATCGTTGCACCAGGACCTGGTCGCTTCCATAAGCGCCAATGACTGAGAGGAAGTGGTTGATCATCACGATCCAGAAGGTCATCCGGTAAAAACTGGTCCCAAAATCGAATGCCCGTGTGTGACAGATGGTATCCGTCTGTCCTTTCATCCAGGGGGCGCTCGCGGGGGAGGGTTTGGAGGCGATTTGCCAGATTTGCACAAGGTCCCAGTGGAAGGCCATCGCCACGCCTACCAACACCGCGATGACGCCACCCATCAGCACAAAAAACTGGATCACGTCGGTCCACAGGACCGCCTTCATTCCGCCGAACACGGTATATAACGTGGTCAGACCGCCCAGGATCAGCAGGCTGGCCCAGATTGGCATGCCGATCACTTCCGCGAGCGCCAGTGACGCGGCGTATAGCGCCACCGAGAGATGACTGCTGCGAGTCAGCATGAACAGCGCGGACGCAATGGTACGGACTTGGACATTGAACCGGTGTTCCAGATATTCATAGATGGTGAACACCTTCAGGCGGGCCAGGAATGGCACAAACACCAGGGAGACAAAAAGCGCGGCCAGGGGAATGGCAAGCGCGCCCGACAACAACTGGAGATCACCGGTAAACACCAAGGCGGCAACCCCCAAGTAGCTGATCGCCGTGGTATCCGAACTGATGATCGAAATCGCCACGGCCCACCACGGCGCCGAGCGTTCCGCCAGGTAGTACCCCTCCACGCTCTTCTGGCTCCTCGCGAACCAAAGGCCAACGGTGACGCTGGCCAGCACGTACAAGACCAGGATCGAGTATTCAAACAGTGAGAAGTTGGCTTGCATCGCGTTCATTGGTAACTGCTCAGGTTGTCGGAGTCAGGGTTCAACCCTGCCCAACCGCCGTGGATTTTGAAATTCATCCCATCGTTCCAGGTTGCGATACCAGGTCCAATCCGCTCCCTGATTATTGAACATGTACACGCCCAAGGCCCCCTTGCGAAATTCGCGGATCACAAAGTTGCGGCGGTAATCCTCGTCCGTACCGCTGTCGCGAGTGGCGGAATAGTCGCCTTTGGCGTCATCCTCCGGGAGATTATCCCGTCCGTCACCCTGCTCCGGCGAAAAACTGCTGTAAATGCGACAAGCGGTTCCTTTTGCCATTTCGAGAAAGGGTTCCAAGGGCATCGGGTGATTGGGCAAATCATTGCTGCCGGGCGCCAGCATGTCGATTAATCCCTCCTTGATCCATTGCTTCGGATCCAACCCCATCCGGAAATAATTCTGAGCGGGAATCCGCGCGCTCAGGCCAAAGCATTGGCCGCGTTTCTTGCCTTCCTCATCCAGCATCGCGCGCACCTGGCGGACAAAACCGGTCATCACCTCCGCCCGATGGCGATGCCATTTTTCCCAGTCTTTAAATTGCGGATCAAGCGGCGACTGCGAATATTTCTCCGCGTAACTCTTGAGCAGCGGTTCATCAAATCCCATAAATGGCGGTTGCCGCATGAATTCCAGGTGGATGCCGCCCACGTTGTAGTCCAGCATTTCACGCAAGAGGGCCCCATGATAGTTGCGCACCTCCGGGTAGGCGTAGCTCAAAAGGGATTGTTGTTTCCCCGTGTAATCCACGATGCTCAACTGGCGATTCTCCCGCCAGAATTCCGAGTTGAGGAAATCCGCAAAAGGGGCGTCATAATACGAGTTCACCCGCCAAGCGGCGTACGTTTGCACCTCTTGTTTTTTGTTGCCATCCGCCACCACCTTGAGCGGCGCAATCCCCTTCTCAATCAGCGCCAGAACGTTTGCCTCCACGAAACGGTCATAGTTTGTCGCGTACTTGCCCCGTTTGCCAACCAGCTCACCCACTTTGGCGGGGTAAGCAAAAATCACCGAGGACGAGCCGGGACAGTAATCAAAGCGTTCGACCAAACCATGGGAACCTTCCACGACCCGCACACAGGTGTTCAACAGTTCCGGAACCCCAAATTGGGGGCGCTCAGTTAGGGCGCCAAACTGACTGAACCCATCCGTCACGTAAATCAGTTTGCGACCCAGGGAAAGATCCTCTTCCCCACGAACGAGGCGCTGCTGGCGCGGCGTCAGACACAGAATCTTGATCCAGGCAATGCCCGCATCCAAGCTCGCCTGCTTCAGCCGCAGGGTCAGTTCCGAAACCTGCGCCGGGTCAAGAATGCCAAGATAGGTTTCATGAACGAACCCAGCCTGTTTGCCGCTGGTACTGATCGGCACAAGGGTCTTGGTTCCAGCGGTAACAGACAGCCCGTCGGGGGACCCGCATAATCCCGCGTAAATGGCGTAGCTGCCGCCGTCTTTTAAAGAGAATATCAGCTTGGCATCCGGTCCGGTCCGACGCCAAAGCGGCCACTGCGAATTCGCACGGTCCACCAGCCATTCGTCGAGGGCCGGTTGCGATGGACCGGGACGGGACAGGAGGCAGTTGCCGGGCGCGGCCCCAACGGCATCCTGCGGTTCCGCCCGGTCTGCATCCGCGTTTCCAACCAGCGGAAGGATATCCTTGATCGCCTTGACCACGCGGATTTCCCTGTGAGTGGTCCATAACGCGGGGCCTCCCAAAGGTCCCATCCGTTGAACCGTTAAACGGTAGAGACCGGGTTCGCATTCCGGGATTTGCACCGGCACATCACTCCACAACGGGCGCTTTCCCGGCTCCGGCCAACGAACCGTCTTTTTCGATTTCATCACCCGTTTTCCGTCCCGCAAGGAAACCAATTGCATCTCGCAATCCATCCTCGGAAGCTCCTCGAAGTGACGGGTGCTGACCTGGATTTGGTTCGCGCCCCACTTCAGCAACCCGAACGGTAATCGCACCCGGGGGCCCGGGTTGTAACCGAACACTCTGACCATGCGATTCAGGTCGGACGCAAAATCATACTGGGTTCCCGCATAAGTGGAATGCACCTTGATATATCGAGCCGGGAATCTCAGTCCCGATAGTTCAACGACATCAAAGACTCCGTTGGTTCCCGCGTACTGGCGAAACGTGCCGCGGGGGACCTTTTCAAAAGTCCGGTTGTCGTGACTCCGGTATATTTCGAGATTTTCTGCGTTGAGATTGGCCGCGTTCCCTTTGTTGTCAACGCCGGTGTCGCACAACTCGATGCGCTGCACGAGCTGGTTGTCGCCAAGATCCGCCACCACACTGCACGCTTGGTAATCCAAGGCGACGCTCAGACGGCTGGGATGCAGTTGATTGCCGGTGCCTTGGGTCGGCTCCGGATCGCCCGGCGGGCCGTACTGTCCATCATAGACGGGATTGGTTCCATCAATATACTCGGTCCCCACCACGGGCAGCGGGGACGGTTCATCGGCGTTGGCGGCATGGCTGGCGAATGAACAGACCACGCCCCCTGCCAGGAGAATCGCCAGCGCTTTGATGAATGTCTTTTCTTTCTTTGTCATTCCCGCGAAAGCGGGAATCCAGATGATCTGGAAAGGGTGTCCGAACTCATCTTTCTGGATTCCCGCTTTCGCGGGAATGACAAAAGGGACAGGAATGACATGGAAACAACGGGCCATCGAGTTATAGCTGAGTAGTCACGTGGCTTTATTCACTCATTGGCCGCTCCAGAACGTCGCGGCGCCGTCGGTGGGGACCATGGCTTTGGTCAAGTAGGCAACATGGCCATCCGCGAACAGCGCATTGATCCCATTCCCGTGGCGAAAATCCTGCTGCAATGGATTGTTGATGTGCGCAGGGCCCCAGTAGAGCCACGCATAATGGTCGCTGCACAGCAGAGTTTCCGCCGGCTTGGTCAAGGTTCCGATCGTAAACGAATAATCAACCCACCCTCCGCTTGAAACCCGCCAAAGCACATCGTTCAAGCCGGTCAAACCCATGTTGCCATACGTATCAATGACCCACGTTTGAAACAAAGGCGCAAGTGGGCGCTGATCCGAAGGACATCTGAAGATGATGGGTTCCCGCGTCGCATCCGTCTCCGGAATGTCGGACAGGTAGGGCTTGATTTTCTCAGTAAAATAGCGATACACCCCCGGGGATACGGTCGAGCCATAAGGCGGATAAAAATCCCGGTTGTCCTGCGCATAGAGGTTGAACGCCAGGGAAATCTGCTTAAGCTGACTCAGACACTTGATCCGGCGGCCTGACTCCCTGGCGCTCTTAAGTCCCGGCATCAGGAGGGCGGCGAGTATGCTGATGATGGCGATGACGGTTAACAGTTCCACCAGGGTAAAAGCCGTCTGACGGAGCGACCGGTTTTTTTTGAATTCAAACCGGCAAAGGGGGAGATGCACAACGGAAGACTTCATTGCGGGATTGAAAAGCTCACGTTGTCCACATAGTTCCAGTGGTTGGCGGTGTCGCCGGAACCAACCTGAATTCTCACCTGGTCGATCGTTTTGTACACGCCGTCCGTGCAATTCGTCGCGCTGCCGTTAATGCTGGCGTGGAACCCCTGGGGAGATTGACGCAAGACGACATGGTTCCATCCGCGCATTTTGACGGGGGGGTTCGCTGGCAGCCGCACGGTCTTGCAAGGCATCGTTTGCGGCCCTCCATCCACGGTCACCACATCCAGGACGT
>JACQHZ010000384.1 GCA_016198745.1 Verrucomicrobiota bacterium | reverse complement strand
CCTCCCGGTGCATCACCGCCTCGAAACCGTCGATGTCAGGCCGCCCCACCTTGTCGCGTTGCTTGACCTGAATCGGATACCAGTCGTCCATGAAACCAAGGTGGCCGGTGTCTTTGCCTTGCCGGGCGGGTGTGGCGCCGACGGGAAAAATGCGGCCATCAATCCCCATGTCGCCGACTTGCGCCTTGTTCGGGATGCCACCCAGGGCGATGACAGCCCAGTTCTCAAATTCAAACGGCGGTATCTCGCGCAACTTCGCTTCCGTCCACGGCAAATCGCGCACGATGAAGCCGCGCCCGATTTTCCAGAGTTGTTCATCCTCCTTTATTCCGCAAACATCACGCAGCCGCTTGGCCATAACCCGGCAGGCGGTAGGCGAAACATCAATGCCGATCCATTGGCGCTTGTTCTTTTCGGCGGCTACAAGCGCGGTGCCGCAACCACAGAAGGCGTCGAGCACGATGTCGTTTTCGTTGCTGCTGGCTTTGACAATGCGCTCCAGTAGCGCGAGCGGTTTTTGCGTTGGGTAGCCAAGGCGTTCATCGGATTGAGATTGAATAGGCAGAATGTCCGTCCAAAGACTATCAACAGGATTTCCTTCTTGCTCATCAAGGTAGCGTTTCATTGCAGGGACCGCCCCTGGTTTCGTTTGGACGACGATGCCCTTTTTGCAAGCTTCTTCCATGCGCTCTTTCGTCCAGCGCCAGACGCGAGTCACTCCCAAAAATTCGTAAGTCAGATTCGGGCGATTTTTGTTGGGATTAGCGAGATTGTCCAATCGGTATCGCCGCCCCGTTTCAGCCTCAACGTACTTATAGAATTCCTTCACGTATGTTTCATGATGGGGCAGATACAGGCGGTTAAAAACGAAGTCATCGCCTTTTGTGTAGAAAAAGATCACGTCGTGGTTATTTGCAAACGAACGAAATGCGAGACCCTTTGAGCTTGTACGTTTCCACACGATCTCAGTCTGGAAACAATTCTCTCCGAAAATCTGGTCGAGCATCACCTTGACGTAGTGGGAGGCGTGCCAGTCGCAGTGGTAGTAAAAGCTGCCGGTGGGCTTGAGGACGCGATGGATTTCGACGCAACGAGGGCGCATGAACTCGATGTAGGCGGCGGTGGAAGCGTGGCGATCATCAAAGGATCGTTTCTCCTTGGTTTCGCCCCAGAAGACTTCGTAGTTTCGGTTCGAGTTGAACGGCGGGTCGATGTAGCTCAAATCGACGCAAGCATCGGGCAGCTTGCGGAGTTGATCGAGGTTGTCCCCGCAGTAGATCCCGCGGGTGTCCACAAGGGCAGAAGCCCTGCCGGGTGGTGGCGCTTGGTAGGCGGTATCGTCTTCGCGGACTTTCCTGGAAGTTTTGCGTGGCATGGGCTGAAGCGTCGCGCGCGCTCAGCCCTGTCGGGATGGATGGCTTCCTTTGAGAGCATCCGTGCCTGCAAAAAAAGTGGGACGCACCTACGACGTCCCACAGCAGGCACGTGCATGCCTTCAAAGGAACGCTTTCAATGCGCCCCAGTTGGGGCGCACCTCAAGCGCCGTCCTTTGAATCGAAATTTGCACGTTTCGCTGTGGACAGCAACTAAAGCTACGCGAATTTGAATGGGTGGAATGGGTTTCTCTGGACGATCCTCCTTTGTTGAGTGCTGTCGAAATTAAGGCAGCCCGGTGGCTGAGGCAAGCCCGGAAAGGCCGTTTCAAGCAGGCGGATTCCGTGAAAGGCGAGGCACCCTGCCCCGTCTCCGCCGTCTGTCACCCAAAGCACAGACAAGGGTGAACGCGGGCGGATTTGTTATGCTTTTCCGTTATGCCTTTGGAGACTTTTCGCCACACTTTTCAATTTTACCTATGAAAATCGAAGGTGGCGGTGAGGGAGGGATTCGAACCCTCGGTACCGGCTTTAACCAGTACAACGGTTTAGCAAACCGCCGCTTTCGGCCACTCAGCCACCTCACCATTTACCTGCGGAAAATGCCCTGAAAAGCGTGTTTTTTGTTGTGGCAGTTTTATGGCAACCTGACATCTTTGAAAGGTCATTCTGCCCCGAAACTGTCGTGCTAAACCGTGCCATCCGTTTCAGCGGATGGCAAGTCAAATCACGAGCCACCGCCAAAGAATGTCCGCGAGGCAACCCGCGAATGAATCCATGGAACGCGATCAGTAGATGAGCGCGAGTTTGATATGCCGCGACGGTTCGTTGCGGATCAGGTCATACGCGCGTTGCGCTTCCAGAAAAGGAAAATGCGCGGACACAAATCCTTCCAGTTTCAAACGGCTGGCTTCCAACAAACACGCGGTTTCCTCCAACAAACGTCTTCGGTTCCAGAGATGCAATTGCCGCGGCGGAGCGTCGCCATCGCTCACGGAAGCCTTGATTGTCACGCGATTGTGAATGAATTCCTCGCCCAACCGCAGCGCCTCGGCGTTTCCCGTGTAAAAACCGGCCGCGACGACGGTCCCTCCCATGCCCGCCATTTGAATTGCGCTCCGCAATCCGGCCACTGTCCCCGAACACTCCAGCACCGCATCCGGCGGACGATTCTGATTGTGTTTGCGAATCGCAACGGAAGGCGTTGCGGCTGCGGGATCAATCACCGTGATAGCGTTGCGTTTGACGGCAAAAGCGCGCCGCTCGATCACCGGTTCGACAAGAAACACTTTTCGCGCGCCGGCCAGAAGCGCCATCTGCGCCGCCAACTGTCCGAGGGCGCCGCCGCCAATGACGGCGGCCACGTCGCCCAGCTTGATTTCCGCATCATGAACGGCGCTGAGCGCCGCTGCGGCGTGACTGATGAGGATGGCCTCGTCATCCCGGATATTGCGGCCCAATCGAAGGGCGGCCGGACTGTTGGCGGGGAAAACGAATGCAGTTTGATGCGGCGTTGGATGCCAGACACGATCGCCCACGCGATAATCGGTCACACCGGCCCCGATGCGTTCCACCACGCCCACCGCATCGTGACCGGCCTGGCGATATGGATAGAAGTCCGGATCACCCGTCTCTTTTGCGGTGAAAATCCGGTGCGAACTCATCTTCCGGGAAACAAACGGGCTTACCCCCAGGAACGCCGTCATCTCGGTCCCATGACTGATCCCCGAAACAGCGGTGCGTGCAAGGACATCTCCGGGACCCGGCGGCGGCAGGTTGAAAGTTTCGTGCGAAACCTTGAACGGCTCGGAAAAAACAAGTCTCTTGGCCATGGAAATTTTAAGTGTAGGCCGCAGGACGCCCGCCGGCAATGCGCATCCATCACAGCGCGGCGTAGCCCCAACCAACGAACTTGTCCCCCCTCTGAGGGGGGATATAGCGGCGTCCCGCCACGGCGGGACGAAACGCCGTGGGAGGGATGCGCTTCATAGAAGCGCTACAATATCAGAGAAATCTTCTCCGGAAAACAAGAAATTGGACCTTTGTAGTATAAGGGCTTGGTGCCGACACTCGGCCACCGGAGGGGTGGCAGGCAAGTCTGCTCAAACTGCAACGCCGTGAGGCGAAGCGGTTTTCTGTTCATCGGCCCTTTGGCGAGCACTTGCGATTCATGCCTTTCCGCGCTAGTTTCTGAACAGAACTTCGCACAGCGTTTTCACGCAACAACCGAATGAGGTCAAAATGAGGACGGGATATTTCGGAACCTTCAACGAACCCAACGAATTTGATGAAACGCGCCGCGCGATCCTGCATCTCCGTCGAAACGCTGACCAGGCAGAGGCTGCGGCAAATAAGTCGCCGTTGCGCACTTCTGGAATTACGGATGGGGCAACGGCGTCTCAAGGACGAATGACGCAATACCTCTGCGTCGTGCAGATGAGCGGCGGGAGCCATTCTCATGTGGAACAATTCTATCCGGCGGAAGATGCGCGCCGCGCCATCATCACCGGTGTTCACTGGGCGCGATGCCAGAAGGAGGCGTGCCCGGCGAGGGTGCAAATTGTCGAGGTCAGAATCTCAAGTTTTGAGACAGGCGGAAAAGACTCGACGCTGGTGGCCAAGCCCTGTTTTCATTGGAAACACAACGGAACCATGACGCTGGAACAGGAGCTTGACGGTGTGCTGGCGGCGATGTTCCTCTCCAAATTGGACGAGTTGGAAGCCATCATGCGGCGGATCGAGAAGGCATTTTCCGTCTGATCGTCGGCATTCGGCACGTCCAATCCGGCCGGCCTTTTCCGGGCGCGCATCAGCGACGCGCTAAGTCATCACGGCAAGCCGGGCAGCCACTCCTGGATTTTCGAGATAACCTCCGAGGCCGGAATGTCAGCGACAAACCTTCCCTTTTGCGAGTACGCGAAGGGCACGCCATACGGTTTCCAGATTTGAGGATCGGTGGCGCTGAACAGCACGAAGACCGGTTTTCGCACGGCGGCGGCGACGTGCATCGGACCGCCGTCGCCGCACATCAGAAAACGCGAGCGCGCCACCAGCGCCGCGAAGTGATGGATGCCCGGCGGTTCAACCGCCTCCCGGATGGCGGAAGGCGCCAGGCGACGTGTTGCGTTCAGGAATTCGCGGTCTCTTGGCAGCCCGCACAGGATCATGGGCAGGTTGTGCGCGTTCAACAGTTGAACGGCGGTCGAGGCGACGGCCGCTGGGGTCCACCGCGACTCGCAACGCTCGGATGAGACGTTGAAGAGGATGAAAGCACCGTTTGCGACGCCGGCCTTTTGAAGGACATCCTCGGCGTACTGCTCGTGGGCGGATGCCAATCGAAGGCTCAGGTCGCACGCGGTTTTACAAATTCCGAGCGGCTCCAGAAAACGCAGACAGCTTTCCACCTGATGTTCGCGCTCGCGAGGCAGTTCGATCTTGAGATTGAAACAAAAATCCAACGAATGGCCGCTGCTCGGAACATAGCCGAGACGCCACGGAATCCGTGTCGCATACGCGATGACGGCCAGCAACGAGGAAAACCCGCCTTTGACGGCAATGACGAGATCGTAGTCTTCCTGGCGGACGGGTTTGAGCAGCCGGCGGAGGTTGAGGTAGTGATTTCGGAAAAGCCCCGCACCCCGGCGGTAAAGGAACACCTGGTTCGCAAGGCCCAGGTTGTCCAGCACGCAGGCGTTCTTTTCGCTTGCCAGGACATCGAGTTGGACGTGCGGCCAGGCGGCGTGAAGATTGCGCAGGAGCGGCAGGGCGCAGATCATGTCCCCGATCCCGTTCCGCCGGATCACCAGAAGCTTGCGGATTTTCTTCGGACGGAATCCCCCTTCGGGCTTTCGGGGCGCGCCATAAGCCAGGGCGAGCAATGAATGTTGAATCTTGGATTTCACAAAATCAGAAGGTCTCAGGATGTCATGTTTCGCTGAAAAATCAGCCGTAATTCTGCACAGCCGCCAATTTCCCTGGTTTTGACCGGCCAGTGGCTTTGGCGTCTTGCACATCGGGGCCGTTCCGTTTTCCTCCTTGGAGCGATGGCAATTATCTGGGTGACTCATTTGTCTCTCCTCCGTAGGGGGATCGCATTCCCGCATGCCCGCGCCCAAGGCCATTCTCGACATTGTGCTACACTGCTGGCGAAACTCGCGCAGAAAACAAAACGGCTTCTCGACCTTCCCGCTGACATGAGCCGAGGCAGCAGCACTGGTGACGACGAAGTCTTCGTCTTCGAGACCGGCACGCTCGACATCGAGAAGGGAATCGTACGCGAGCCGATGTTCGCCAGCGATTTTGGCCGATACAATTTCGCATCGACGGGAAAATGGAAGGTGATCATTCCTTACACCTCGGAGGGTGACGGATTTCGACTCTACTCTGAACGTGAACTCAAGCGCCAATTTCCACGAGCATACGCGCATCTTCAGGAAAACCAAGCGGCCCTAACCCGGATATTTCACACTCCCCGAGTGTGAAATATCCAGGTCAGGCGCGCAAGTCGCGCGCCTGGTAAATGGCTTGGAAAGCGGCTTCGACATTTTCAATCGGCGTGTCTTCCAAACCCAACAGGTAAATAAAACCGCCCTGCGGGGAACCGAAAACTTTCGCGACCTTGTGGATGTATTCACGGACTTGTTCCGGCGTTCCGGAAGGCAACGTCCATTGGCGATCAATATCGCCGGCGATGCACAACTTACCGGCGCAGATTTTTTGGATCGCCTCGAGGTCCATGCATGAAAACTGCGGATTAAGCACATTCAGGCCGATTTCAATCCAGTCCGGCATGATTTCCAGGGTCGCCCCATCCGAGTGCATCCAGGCCAGCGCGCCGCCCTGGCGGACGAGATCAAACATTTTTTTGTAACGCGGCTTGAAAAGTTTGCGCCAGGACTTCGGGTTGATGAGCAATTGTTTCTGCGCGCCCCAATCATCGGCGAAACCGATCACGTCCGCCCCCGCTTCCAGCGCCAGCTCAATCATGGGAAGGATGCGCCGTTCGAGGAGCAGATCCGCAAGCTGGTAAACTTCTTCGCAGTCGGACGCGATGTCCATCAGCAGGTTTTCCGGCCCGCGCAACCATTGCATTTGCTCAAAGAAAGCATGGCCGGCGCCCCAGCCCACATACGCTTCCTTTTGCCGTTGCATCTCCGCCTTGACGCGCCGGCGGTCTTCGGGAGATGAATTGGGCACCGCTGGAAACCGGTAGTTTTTCAGCTTCGCCCAATCATCCAGCACCGGTTTTTTCACTTCCCCCGAAATGCCCTCCTTGAAAAAAATCCAGACGGAACCCCATTCGTCGGTCCATTCTTTGTAATAGCTGCCGTCCGGCCGATAATGTTCCGTGTCCCGCTGGGGAAGCTGGAGGACGCGCTCCACATCGTAAAAATCGTTGGGATACTGCTTGCAGAGATCAATGAAGCGTTGGCCGTATTTGAACAATTCCGGCGGGATGACGCTGTAGGAAAAGGGAATCCGGTCCGGCCCTTGAAATTGAATGGCGCGCAGGACGCGTTCGCGACAGTTCATTTTTTGTCGTGGGGCGCTCATCTGGCTCTGCTTTTTACAGGGCCACCGCTTTCCCGGTGGTAAATGATTTGCGGATCGCGGCCGCGACGCGCACCACCTCGGCGGCGCCTGCGAGGGTAAGACCGGTGGTTTTGCCCGTTGTCCAACTGTGCAGCCACGCGTTGATGTCGCGCGCCACGCCGTCCCAGAACTGGTTGCGATACAGCGCCTGCTGCGGACGGTTGCGCTGATAAACCTCGACCTCGTGCCGCTGGACATTGCGGATCAGGCCGCGTTCGCCGAGCAACTCCCACTCGGCGCGCGAGTAGGGATAGTAAATGTTGCCGTAGAAATCGAGGCTGCCCTTGACGCCATTCGCGAACTCGCATGCGGCGTGGATGATCGTGTTCTCGCGCCGGCCCGATCCGTCGCCGCGATGCCCCGTGGCGAACAAACGCGTGATGCGCGCGCCGGTAAAGCAATGGAGCAGATCAATCGCATACCAGCCGAGCCACAACTCCGGCCCGCCTTCGCCCTTGTCGAAGTACCAGGTGTTGCCGCCGGGCATGCCGTGGTTGGACATCACGCGCAGGCTGCAGAGCCTGCCCATGTCCGCCGCGCGCAACTGTTCTTTCGAGGCCATGACTGCATCGTCGTGACGCAAGGTTATTCCCGCCGCCGCGGCGACGCCGCGTTTCTTCGCCTCGCGCGCAACCGCGGCAACCTGGTCGGCGGCCGCGCCCGTTGGTTTTTGGACATAGACGTGGATCCCGCGGCGCACGGCCTGCATCGCGATGGCAGGCAGACAGCTTGGACGACCACACACGAAGACGCCGTCGGGTTTCTCTTGGTCGAGCAGTTCGTCGGCGTCCACATAGAGCTTGAGGTTGTACTTGCGCGCGAATTGCTGCGGCGTGATCCCCGCGTTATTGACGATCTCGCGCTCGGAACGCCCGAGCGTTGCCGCCGCAGTGACCACGGCGCGCGGGAACGGCGGGTTGATCCACGGATAGTTCTGGCAGAGTTGCGTCCAGAGCGCGAAGTTTTCGGGAAAAAACCCGCTGTCGAGTCCGAGCACCGCAAGCCGAATGGGTGGGGTGGAGCGGGGTTTCATTGATGGTCGGCGACGCATGGTGTTGATTCTTGACATGACAGGTCTCATGGCGCAATTTACAAGTCAAATGGAAAACGCGGAGATTTCGGATTATTCATGGGGTGGGGCACCGTTCCGATGTTGTCGGTGACGGCGGTTCTGGAGGGCGCCGCTCCGTCGGCGCCACGGCTGTGGAATATGTCTCGGTCCTGGCACTGACGGAGCAGCCAGCGGTCCGCGGCGCTTGTGCCCGAGATCACCTTTCGAGACCAATTTCCATTTGGCGTCACCCTGCCGCTCGGCTGATCTCGCAGCCGCGGGCAAAGAAGAACCGCATGGTGTCGGTTTACGCGAGGTAGCGCCGCATGGCCGCGATCAGGCGCGGCACAATTCCATTGCGGATGCTGGGATTATGCCAGTCTTCGAAATCCTTGAGCACGGCATCCAGCGCCGGATCGTCGAGCTTCTTCAGCGGCTCATTCAGGCCGCCATAGAGTGGACCGCCATAGGCATCCACGAATCCGACGCGTTCCTGCCAGGGCACGAAACGCTCCAGCACGAGGCGGACGCTCGCGCGAACGTCGCCGCCGCGCTCGACCGCCGCGCCAAGTTCCACCAGGGCCGCGCGCAATTCGAGATTCATGGCCAGGTCCAACAGGAATCGTTCGGCGTCACCGAAGAGCAAACCGGCCAGGTCGCCCGTGCGAAGCGGCTTCCCCAACGCGCCACGGAGCGCCCGCGCCGCCGCCCGCTGCCGCGCCGGCTCGCGCGATTCGATCGCGTTCCACCCTTCTGCGACCGCCGCCGCTTGCGCGGGAATCAGCCGCGCGGCAAAAGCTGTCAGACTCTCCGTGTCGGCGAACGGATGCACGGGTGTTTTGTCGCCCTTTACCAATCGCGCGAACCAATACGTGTGCGGCAACTGAAGGCAATGGGATTGGGCGTTGGCCATCGCCCCGCGCGGATGAAGTCCGATATCCTTCGGGTTCAATGCCTGGCCGAGCCCGTAGCAAACGATCAGCGGGAACACCGGTTCGCCTTCCACCGCCCCATAGGGATAGAACATTGCCTTGTCGCGCAGCCCCTGCCGATTGATCGCCGCTTCATGCTGCGGCAGCCAGGAGGTCAACCACCATGGTTCCGGAATCCGGGTTTTCAGGAGCGTCAAGATGACATCGAACTCATCCGGCTTCTGATAACACCACAGGTTCGCGTCGGCCTGGGGGTTGTCCCGCTGCGCTCTCCAAAACGCGCAGTACGTTTCCCAGCCCGCCAACATCCAGTACACAAACTCGCCCCGCGGGTTCGCTTCGCGAAAGACGCGCGTTTGCTCGGCGCACAGCATGGCGAAATCCGCGTTGGTCGAGCCGATGAACCCGCCCGGATCGCTGTCAATCACCGCGATGGCGTCGGCCGCTTTGACCAGCATCAGCGTGTTGCGCCGCTGCTCCAGAAACGCGGCCATCTCGGCCTTGTCCTGGGGATTGACCTTCTTCTCGCACACGAAATACGGGCGGGTCGCGAATTCATAGTCCGCCGCCTTCTCGTTCCCCATGCAGTTGGCGGCGAGCACCACGATCACTTTCATGCCGAAGCGGCGATGCGCGATATCCGTCGCTTGCGCCAGCGTTCGAAGATAGGCGGCGTCGCTGGCGGTGGGAATCACGGGCATGGTGTCGATTTGGGGCCAGACCTTGACCGTGTCGAACCCCAGCCGCGCGAGCCCTTCGAGGTAACCTTCCCAATCCGCAACCGTCCAGCGTCGCGCCGAGTACGGCCGGTTATATCCCCAATGCGTATGAACGTACATTCCCAGCATAATTTCCGCTTATTGATTTTTTACAGTTTGCCGGATTGTTCGCGTGGTGTCATCATATCGCGGGGGCGGCAGAATCGATCTCAGGGTTCCAGACATAACTTGCCCAATGCATCCGGGCAACCGGCAAAGGTCGGCATCCAGGTGACGGCGTTTCGGGCGGCAGTGGCGCGGATGACGTTCAAGCAGAACGCTCCTCCTGGTGCGGCTCCGTCCGGCAGGAGTTTTTCCAGCGGAAAGGCAATGCGCACGATCCAGCCGCTAGGGGCGCGCGGGTCCGAGACCACCTTGGCGCCGCTGTCCCACTCGAAATCGCGTTCGCCGCGCGCCAGGTCCTGATGCGCGCCCCTGGCATTGATGCCCATTTGACGGCGGGGTTTGTCCAGCGCCGCAGCGACGAAAATCTCCCAATCATCCTCGTTCCAGATCTGGTTGTCGCGGCAGAGTAACTTCGCCGGATCCAGCTTCTCTTCCAGTTGCAGATAAAGATATTTGCCGTCGTGCAGAACGCGCCCCTCAATCGGGCGCGGCGTCGGGTCGCCTTTGAGCGTGAACCATTGGCCCAGCGCCGCGCCTTTGGCCCACGCGATTTTCTGCCAGTCATTTTCCGAGGGGGGCGGCGCCACGCGCGGCACACGGGTGGTCTCCCCACTAGCGACTTTCTTTTGTGATTTCCGCCAACTCATGGCCATGTACTGCCATAGCCCCTTGTCGAAAAGCGCCATCCGCTGCTTCTCCAAATCGGTCTGCGCGGCGGCGCGCGCCTGTTCCATCAGCTTGGCCAATCCCTGCATCCGTTCCTCCGTGCCGAGCCGGGTCCAGGCAATTTCATCGGTCTGATGACCGGGGTTGGGCGGGTAGTTGTCCGGGTTGCCGTAGATTTCCTCCACGCGTTCGTAGAATTCCTGCATCGGCTTGGCGGCGGCGCCGTAGTAAAGGCGGAAAAATTCAGCGACCAACGCCTTGCTGTCCAGAGTCGGATCGTCCGCCAGCTTCCAGGTGACGTTAAATTCCACCTGGTCCATCAGCGCGCTTCGGCGCGAGTCCGCCAGGTAGGATGGCTCATAGACGAGACCGCGCACGCTCCGGGGGAAATAACCCTGCAACTGCTTGGCTAGGTCGTGGGCAAAGAAGCCGGGAAAACAGCGGAAATGGCTTTGAGTCGCAGCCAGAGACGGGAAACAATAATAGAAATACAGGAATTTGCGGCTTGCGGGCGCGGCCTTTGCCCAACTGTCAAACACCGCGCGATCGTTGTCCTGGATGGTCTTGGAGTACACCGCGCGACCGTGCAGGCATAAGCTCACGCTGACGTTCGACTCCACCGGCGCCCGTTCGGGCGGGTAGCAATTTTCGGCGTAAGCAATCGTGGACAGGAATTTGTCGGGATGCGTCTTCTTGAGTTCGCGCGCCACGCAATTGACGAACGCAAAAACGTAGTCGCTGGCCCGGTCGCTGGAGAATTGTCCCTTGCCGCGCGTGGCTTCCTTCTTCAGCAATGCCTGACACTTCGCGCACTTGCACCAACCCCCGTTATCCATCGCCCCCAGGCAAAAATAGTCGCCATCAGCCAGCGCCTGGAATTTCTTGCCCTTGCCGTCAAAATAATCGCGGGCATCCTGGACGACCTGTTGGATGAGGCCGGGGTTGGTGTAACAGAGCTGGGGCGGTTGCTCCGGCGCGTACCCCTGGGCGAACCAATCGGGGTGCTCGGCTTCAAAGACCTTTTCGTTCTTTGGATTCTTCTTCCAGAAACGGTCGTAATATCCATAAAAGGAGTGGCAGGCGACATAAGGTTCCCCGCCGATCCGCATCCGATGAAACCAGAGGTGGTGGTCGTGCCAGGCGAGAATCGGAATGGGTTTGTCCCGGGTAATCGTGTCGCCACAAAGATCCGCCGGGAAAGGGTACATTGTCTCCTGCCGGCACTTGATAAACGGCGCCCGGCGGATTTCCGCGCCTTTGACCCGAAGCGTGGCGTTCTTCGGACAGACCAGTCCCAGCTCGGTCGGCAGGTACCAGCGCACCCTGCAGAACCGCTCCAGAAAATCATACACCGCGTAGCAAGTGGCCTGGTCGTCATAGAATCCTGGAAAACTTCCGTAATCCGCATAGTCCATCTTTCCTCGGTCCTCCTTGTCCCGCCCCATCAGCACCAGCAGGTTCGGCTGGAACCGGATCAAGTATTCCTGCGGCTGGAAATCCGCGCTCTTGAGCCCCAGGGCGACCGTGGCCGCGCTTTCACCCACGAGGATGGATGCCTTGCCGTCGCCAGTCTTCTCACTCGTCACTCGCCTGTCCCCCGATAGCGGGGACCACTCGTCACTCGTCACTTCAGTGATTGTCACCTCCGCGCCGGTAATTTGCTTGAGATGGTATTGCAGTTCCCTGGCGGCAAAAGCGGCGGCCCGCGTGGGTTCCTTGGCGATGACAATACTGGCCGACGGCTTGCCGTCGCGGACCAAAGTAAGTTCCGTTTCATTGGCCGCGCGTCCCGGGAGCGCCAAAGATGCCAGGAGGAGACCGAAGGGAAGGATGTGCCCAAATCCGGACACAAGGAGGAATTTTGGAGGGCGCTGCTCTGTCAGCGCCGACGGAGGCGCCGACGGAGCGTCGCCCTCCAGATTCTCGATATAGGAGCGAGCAAGTTTCAGAGGCAAAGGGCAGCTTGCGTCCGGATTTGGGATGGAGTTTGGTTTCAAGTCGGTAACTATTTGGGTTCACGGGCATTTCGTGTTCTCAATATCTTCAAAGTGCTCTGTCTTCATGCTTTT
>JACQHZ010000379.1 GCA_016198745.1 Verrucomicrobiota bacterium | reverse complement strand
TGCCGGAATCGAAGCGGGAGCGGCAAAGTGCTGGGTAGCCCAGCCCATCCAGCGGATGTGCTGCCTTCGGCGCATACTTCACACGGGAGTGTGAAATATGCGGGTTAGCGCTGGATTGAAAAAATAAGCGATCTTGGATGGGAGCGCCGCACGCTTTTTCCGAGACTGTGCTCGAAAAAAATCGCTGATAACTGGAGCCCAGGGTCTCGGTTCATGCCTCCTCCCTGATTCGTCCAAGGATCATGATCGGCAGCGGCGCTTCTCCGTGGATGCGTTTCCTCAGCAGATCGACAAGTTGCCGGATGAGGCAAAACCTGACTGCGAATGGACCGGGCCGCCGAAACGTTTTGCCAATTCCCGCGGATTCGCTTTTAATGTTCCTGGAGGAAGCCGCCATGAAAATTTCCCAGGAAATCCATGTCCCGAAAAAATTCGCTTACACGTTTGGTCCGAACCATCGCCCCATCGCCACCGTTCAACCGGGAGAAACGGTCCGAATCTTTTGCGTGGATGCCGCCGAAGACCGGATCACCCGCGCCAGTGATCTTCCATCCAAACGTCTGAACTTCCCCTTTCTGAATCCCCAGACCGGTCCCGTCGTCATCGAGGGCGCGGAGAAAGGCGACACGCTGGTTGTGGAAATCCACGAGATCACGCCCACGCGGGATTGGGTTTGGAGCGCGTTGATTCCTGATTTTGGCGGTTTGACCTCGACCTCGCAGACCGCAACCTTGAACGCACCGCTGCCTGAAAAGGTCTGGATTTATCCGCTCAAAGACGGGTTTATTCACGTCAACAAGCGCATCAAGATTCCTTATCAACCGTTCATGGGCACGATGGGAACGTCGCCCGAAATCGAGTCCATCTCGTCCCTTGCCCCTGGAAACTACGGCGGCAACATGGATTGCGCGGATATTTGTCCCGGAAACAAAATCCTCTTTCCGGTCCGGGTGTCAGGCGCGCATTTTTTCACGGGCGACGTCCATGCTGCGCAGGGCGACGGCGAGCTTTGCGGCGTGGCGTGCGAACTGGCGGGGGCGGTCACCGTCACCTTCAACCTCCTCAAAGGGCGAAAAATGGACTGGCCCAGGGTCGTCTCTCCTGACGCGATCATGTCCATCGGCAGCGCGCGTCCCATGGAGGATGCCGCGCGGATTGCCTGGCGCGACCTCGTGCTCTGGATGGAGGCCGACTTTGGTTTCGACCGCCTGGAAGCCTACCAATTGTTGTCGCAGGTCGGCGTCATGCGATTGGGCAACATGGTGGACACGCTCTACTCCATGGTGGCGAAGTGCCCGATGCGGTATCTGCCCAAAACCAAGCTCCCTTGTTAGCCCGGATATTTCAGTGCGCCGCGAGGGGGCGCACTGAAATATGCGGGCTAATGATATATGCGAAAATCGTATCAGATCGCGCTCGTCGTCGCCGCGGTGATGTTCGGCGGGTGGGAACTGGCGGACTGGCGGCAAAACCGCGGTCTGATCACCTTGCACGCCGAAAACACGGAACTCAATCCCGTCCTTGGCGAAGTCTCCCGTCAATCCGGCTTGCGCGTGCTGGTCCAAACCAACGTATCTGCGCGTGTTACGGTGCACTTCGAGCGTGTGACCATCAAGCAGGCATTGGATGTCCTCGCGGAACAAACCGGGGGGCGATGGCGCAAGCTTTTTCTTATTGGCCGAGATTCCCCGGCGATCGAGCGAATTGCCCGGGAAGTGACGGAACGCGGTCCGCCCTTCCTCGTCACGCAAATGCCCGGCCTGGCGGGCGGCGGGATGATGGCGGCCAACAATCCGTCTTCCGCAAATCCGCCGCCTCCCCCTGCGATTGCATTTCAGGTTTCCCAACGCGACCTTCATTCGGCCGCCCTCGAATTGGCGCTGAAAGCGAAGACCCCCATTGTTGTCGAGGAATCGCTCAACCCCAAAATCACACTGAAAGCGGAGGGAAGCGATCTCTCTTCGGTGGTCGTCCGAATGGCGCGAGCGGCGGGGGGAAAATCGAAACTGGTTTATCATTTCCACGTTTCACGCCGGCGCGGGGGCATGATGGCCGGGGACGCCGGTGATGGGCCATCAAGAGCAGATTTTGGAGGCATTGGCCGATTTCCGGGGGGATCGCAGGATTGGCAACGGATATACGAAGAACAAGTGGCGCTCCTTCCTCCTGAAGAACAGCAGCGGATTCGCGATGCACGCGCCGAGTGGCAGCAACGCATCGCCGAGATGTCGCAAATGACGCCTGAAGAGCGGCGGAAACGGTTTGAGGAAATGGCGAACGCCCATGGCGCGCAGGAACGTTTTGACCAGAGAAACCTGGGTCGCATCAAGAATCTCACCCCCGAACAGCGTGTGAGCCGCTACCAGCGTTACGCCGCCCGGCAACGCCAGAGGGGAGGCTCCGTGCCATGAACAATCGGATGAATCGGGGATGTTCCGGTCTGCGTTCGACTGCCGGCCTGCGCAAGCAGGCGCACAGGCGCGCGCAGCGCGCCTTCACGCTTGTGGAGTTGTTGGCCGTGATTGCCATCATCGCCATGCTCGCCGGGCTTCTGTCGCCCGTGATTCGTCAGGCGGTTGGCCGCGCGCGATCTGCGCAATGCACAAGCCAGCTTCGCCAACTGGGACACGCCATCCAACTTTACGCGCAGGAAAACAACCAGAAATTCCCGACCGTAGAACCGCTGCCGAGTTTACCGGTGGATCCGGACCATCCGCTTCCCAGCCTGCATGAAGCGCTTCTGAAATACGTGCAGGGCGACGAAATGGTCTTCCGTTGCCCGCGCGACGCAAAACGCTGGCCGGTGGAAGGCGCCAGCTACGAGTGGTGCTATCCTTACGGCGACGACCTGGTGGACGCGCCCAAGGTGTGGATTTTCAATCGTCCGATCGAGAAGGCCACGCTGCTTTGGGATTACGACAACGTCCACGCCGATCAGGGAGGAACGCACACCAAGAACATTCTCTTTGCCGACGGCCACGTCAGCGGCATCTGACGCCATGCGCGCGCATCCCTGCAGCACCTATTCATTGATTCTCCGCGATCCCTCCACGGGCTGGATCGGTTCCGCTGTGGCAAGCAGGTATCTCGCGGTCGGCGGCGCGGTGGCGCATGTGTTGCCCGGCGCGGGAGTGGTGCACTCGCAATTCTGGTGCTGTCACGATACGGCCCTTGTCATCCTGAAAGATATGGCGGCGGGCATGTCGGCGCAAAACGCTCTTGCAACCGCCGTGGCAACCGACCCAAAACCGCAGAAACGGCAGATTCTCGCCATGGACATCCAGGGGCGCACGGCCGTGCATACTGGCGCGGACGCCACACCATCTCATGCGCAAATCGCGCGTCAGGATTTTGTGGCGGCAGGAAACACGCTCGTCTCGGAAGGGGTGATCGGCGCCATCGCTCAATCCATCGAGACTTCAAAGGGCAAATCGCTGCTCCTGCAGTTGATCCGGGCATTGGAGGCGGCGGAAGCAAAGGGAGGAGATTATCGTGGAAAACAGTCGGCCGCGGTCCGCGTCATTCAACCCATGGGCCGTTCCTGGAGCGACGCCATCCTCGATCTGCGGGTGGATGACCACCCCTCACCCATCGAAGAGTTGAATCGCCTTTACGGGCTGGCTTGCGAAACAGGAACGCCCCCGCGATGAACAAAAAATCAAAAACAAGAGAGCCGAAATTCTACATCCTCACCGATCTGGAGGGTGTCGCGGGGGTTTCGTCCTGGTCTCAGACCCGCGAGCCGTCGAATGTGAACAAGATGATCGCGATGGACCTGCTGGCCGGGGAGGTGAACGCCGCCATCAGGGGCATTCTCGATGCGGATTCGCGCGCAATCGTTCATGTTTTGGATGGACACGGTTATCTGGGCGTCAACTCAAACCAATTGCATCCGAAAGCCAGTCTGTTTCTCGGCCGTCCTCCAACCCCTCTTGCGGGACTCGACGCCTCTTTTCGCGCCATGTTGTTTGTCGGCCAGCACGCCATGGCGGGCGTACTCGATGCACCACTATGCCACACTTATTCCTCGCGCGAAGTGAAGTCCTTTCATTTGAACGGCGAGGAGATCGGCGAATTCGGATGTCGGACTTTGTTGGCGGCAAGCGTTGGCGTGCCGGTCATTTTCTTGAGCGGCGACGACAAAGCGGCGGCGGAAGCAAAAGCCTTCTTGCCCGACATCCACACGGTCACAACCAAGGCCGGCGGCGGTGTGGAATGGGCGTTGCACTTGAGTCCCGCAAAATCGCGCGACCGGATCAGGACGGGGGTTCGACGCGCCGTCCAGGATTTGAATCATCGTCCCGGAAGTCGGAACCTGTTGCCGTCAAAAAAGCCGCCTTACGTCCTTATTGTCACTCTCCTGCCGGGCGCGGCCTCAAAACCGTGGCTCAAACGCGGCGGCCGGTTGAAGGGCCGTAATCGGATTATCTTCCAAAGCAACAGCCTGCTCGATCTGCCCATCTGATATTCATTCGCTGCGGCGAATGAAATATGTCATGGAACCGCAACCGGCCGCTTGGACGGGGCTTCGCCTTTCTTCCGCCGTGGGAATGCCGAACCCGGTTCCCTTCTTCAATTTTCGCCCATCCATTCGTATTTCGGTTTGATGGAGAAAAACGCGGCTTCGAGAAGGCCGAGCGCGATGTTCATACGATCCACTCTTTGTTTGCGGCGGTTGGTCCGTTCCGCGTTTCGCGTGAAATAGGTCTCGACGGAAGTTTCCGTCGGTTCGCGCAGACCGCGTTTCAAGGCGATTTGACGGCGCCGCTCCAGATGCGCGCGAAACACTTCCGCCGGCGCGGCCTGCGGATGGCTTGTCCAGAAACTCCTTGCATCGCGCAACATGTAGGTGATTCCGTCGGGAATACGATCCGTTGAACTCAAGGCCATATCCTCGCCCAGTTCGCTCAAGATCATGAAACGCATGGGCACCAAGCGGGGTTTTGGCGGGAAAAGCTGGTTGATTTCGGCATAGCAATGATCGTGGGGATGAATGAAGAGACGGGCGAATCCGGGAAACGTCTTCCCCGTCTTCGCGGTAACTGTGTAGTCCGTCTCGTTTCTGAATCCAAGCGACTCCAAGACCTGGGTGTATTCCTGCAGGGCGTTCGCGTCCAACGCTGGGAATTGCCCGGCGGTGGTCACGGCAAACTGCAGCCCATCCGGCATCGCCGTCCGAATCGCTGTTTTGACGGCCATGTAAACCTTCGCCACGCTGCCGATCACGAAAAACACGCCGCCCGCCCATACCCAAATCCAGAGCGTCTTTGCCACGGCCGTCGGCATTTCCGCCAACCACGGCATCCACAAAGGGAACGTGATGGTTCTCATGAAATCGAAAGCCGCTTCGCGCTCAGGATGGACGGAGGGGGGTGCGCGATGCAAGCTTGATTCTGTGGCCATTCGGGCCGGATTTTCCGAAATGAAGACTTACCTTAAATTGTCCTCTTTTTTACATTGACAGCCATTCCATGCATCCGTAAATAATGGACAATTATGGCCGGAATTCTTTCCGTTACCGACCCGGATCGTCTCGGAAAAACCGATCGCGTGGACGCATGGTGGGTTGAACCGTTATTGACTGTGCTTGGATTGACTGCGTTCATTGTTTATTCGACCTGGGCGGCTTTTCAGGGGGATCACTACCGCTTTGGTCCCTACCTGTCGCCCTTTTATTCGCCTAACATCAAGGAATGGTTCGGTTGGAACCTGGATTTCTCCTTTGCCTTCTCGATTCTCTGGGTGCCGGCCGGTTTTCGCGCCACCTGCTATTATTACCGCAAGGCATACTACCGCTCCTATTTCATGGACCCGCCGGGTTGCGCCGTCGGCGAACCGCACGGACGGTCCTACCTCGGCGAGACGGAGTTCCCCTTCATTCTCCAGAACCTGCATCGCTGTTTTTTTTACCTGGCCGCCATCGTGCTCGCCTTCCTGTGGTACGACGCTTACGAAGCGTTCTTCTTCAAGGATGCGGCTACGGGACCGGCGACATTCGGCATGGGGGTGGGGACGATCGTCCTGCTGGTCAACGTCGTCACGCTGACCGGTTTCAGTTTTGGCTGCAACTCGCTGCGGCATCTCATTGGGGGGAAGCTGGATTGTTTCACCTGCGGCGCCACCGCCCGAATCCGTCACAAGCTGTGGGGCGGAGTTTCGCTTCTCAACCTCAGGCATACGGAATGGGCGTGGGTGAGCCTTTTCGCCGTTGGATTCGCAGATTTGTACGTGCGGCTGTGTTCGATGGGCATCTGGCATGACATTCGAATCTTCTAATACTCGATGAATTCATGAGCGCTGAATCCAAATACGAGACACACGAGTACGATGTCCTGGTGATCGGCGCGGGCGGCGCCGGGTTGCGGGCGGCGATTGAGGCCTCCGCGATGGGCGCCAGGACGGCCCTGGTTTGCAAATCGCTGCTTGGCAAGGCGCACACCGTGATGGCCGAGGGCGGCATTGCGGCGGCAATGGCGAACGTGGACCCGCAGGACGGTTGGGAAACGCATTTCAAGGACACCATGCGCGGCGGGGTTTTCGTCAACAACTGGCGCATGGCCCAACTCCATGCGCAACAGGCGCCGGACCGCGTCCGTGAACTGGAACGATGGGGCGCTGTGTTCGACCGCACCCACGACGGCAAGATTCTTCAACGCGCATTCGGCGGCCACACGTATCGCCGACTGGTGCATGTCGGTGATCGCACGGGGTTGGAGATGATCCGCACCTTGCAGGAGAAGGGCGTTCACCAGGGCATCGACGTCTTCATGGAGTGCGCCGTCACCCGTTTGCTCAAGGACGGCGACCGCATTGCGGGCGCATTCGCTTACTGGCGCGAGACGGGGCGCTACGTGATCTTCAAGAGCAAGGCGGTGGTCCTCTGCACCGGCGGCATCGGCAAGGCGTACAAGATCACATCGAACTCATGGGAATACACCGGCGACGGCCAGGCGCTCGCCTACCACGCGGGCGCGGAACTGCTGGACATGGAGTTCCTCCAGTTTCATCCGACGGGCATGGTCTGGCCGCCGGGCGTGAGCGGCCTCCTCGTCACGGAAAGCGTGCGCGGCGACGGCGGGCAATTGCGCAACAACAAGGGCGAACGGTTCATGTTCAAACACATCCCGGATCGTTACAAACCGCAAATCTCCGAAACCGAGGCCGAGGCCAACCAGTGGATCGCGGAAATCCGCGCCGGCAAACAACCCACGGCGCGCAAACCGGCCGAATTGTTGCCTCGCGACATTGTGGCGCGCGGAATTTACATGGAAGTGAAGGAAGGTCGGGGCAGTCCGCATGGCGGCGTGTTTCTCGACATCAGCCACATGCCGGCCGAATACGTGAAGAAAAAACTGCCCAGCATGTACCACCAGTTCAAGGACCTGGCCGATGTCGATATCACGCGCGAACCGATGGAGGTCGGTCCCACGACGCATTACATCATGGGCGGCATCCGCGTGAATCCCGACACGCAGGAAAGCGCCGTGCCCGGATTATTCGCGGCGGGCGAGGCGGCGGGCGGGTTGCACGGGGCGAACCGTCTCGGCGGCAATTCGCTGTCCGATCTGCTCGTTTTCGGCAAGCTCGCGGGCGAACACGCCGCCCAACATGCGAAAACCGCCGGCCCTCCCAAAGTGGATGACGCCCAGGCCGATGGTGCGGCGCGCGAAATGAACGAATTTTTCACGCGCGCCGACGGCGAGAACCCGTATCAAATTCACGCCGAATTGCAGGACATGATGCAGTCCCTGGTCGGCATTTTCCGCGTCGAGGATGAACTGCGGAAGTCCCTGGAAAAGCTGGCGACGTTGAAAAACCGCGCCGCGCGCGTGTGCATCAAGGAGGGCAACAAGATGTTCAATCCCGGCTGGCATCTGTGCAAGGACCTTCAAAACATGATCCTGATCGCAGAGGCCGTCGCGCGCGCCGCGCAATTCCGCAAGGAAAGCCGCGGCGCGCATTCGCGCCTGGATCATCCCGGTTTCAACCCCGAATTCGCCAAGGTCAACACGGTGGCGTTCAAGGGGCGCGACGGCGCCATGCAACTCGAAGGGCGTCCGTTGCCCGAAATGCCCGCGGAGTTGAAACAGTTGATCGAAACGGAAAAAAATCATAAGGAACGACATGGCTGAAGTCAGAAAATTCAAAGTCTATCGCGGCGATAAAAACGGCGGCCAACTCACGGAATACAACGTGCAGGTCGAGCCGGGCATGGTCGTCCTCGATGGCATTCACCAGATTCAACGCACGCAGGCGGCCGATCTCGCGTGCCGCTGGAATTGCAAGGCGGCCAAGTGCGGCTCCTGCAGCGCCGAGGTGAACGGCAAACCGCGGCTTCTATGCAAGACGCGGCTGGATGACTTCGATCCGGCCGAGATCATCACGGTGCGGCCGGTGAAGACCTTTCCGCTGATCCGCGACCTGGTTTGCGATGTCTCCTGGAATTTCGAGGTCAACAAGAAAATCCCGCCGCTCACTCCGAAGAAAACCGCTGACTGGGTGATGCACCAGGAGGACATGGACCGGGTGCAGGAGTTCCGCAAGTGCATCGAGTGTTTTCTTTGCCAGAACGTCTGTCATGTCCTGCGCAATCATGATCTGAAAGACCGGTTTTACGGGCCGCGATTCATGGTGCGGATCGCCTGCCTCGAAATGCACCCGATGGACGGCCTGGATCGCACGAAGCTGCTCAAGGACGAGGCCGGCCTGGGTTTCTGCAACATCACCAAGTGCTGCACGGAAGTTTGTCCGGAAGAGATTCATATCACCGACAACGCCATCATCCCCCTCAAAGAGCGGGTTGCGGACCGTCATTACGATCCGCTCCGTGCGTTCTGGCGGAAGATCATGGGCGCCGACCACCCATGCACGTGTGCGGACGGCGGCTGAAACCGGCTGGCGGGTGGATGGCGTCAACCATTACCTCTGGTATGCCGGTAATGCCCATTTTGCCTGTTCGGACCTACGAACCCGACCCGAAATTTAATCCTGTCGTAGAGTGTATAATCGGGGGAGGAATCCATATCGTGTTGGCGGAGGCGGCGATGAGCATTTCAACGATTTCTTGCAAGAGCGCCAATGAACAGTCCTCTCAAACCGGTTGAACGATAACCGCGGTGCCGTAGCACAAAACCTCGGTCACGCCGTGCCAGACTTCCGTGGCGTCATAACGCACCCCAACAACGGCGTTGGCGCCGAGCTTCTGGGCGTGAGCCATCATCATGTCAAACGCCTCTGCGCGCGCTTTCTCGCAAAGACTCGTGAACAGGGAAATGTTCCCGCCAAGGATGGTTTGGAGCGACCCGCCAATCGTGCCGAAAATCGAGCGGGACCTGACGGTGATTCCCCGCACCACCCCAAGCGTCTTGACAACGCGGTAGCCGTCCAGCGTAAACGCCGTGGTGGTCATTTCAAGATTCATGGATTTATTGATCGATCCGCCAAACCCATGAGCGGAGGTCATTCAAGGTTGTGAATTCATTCTGATCCTTTCGCCTCCTGAATTCAAGCGCGCATTTCCAACAAGATCACACGGCAGGATGCGCTGAAAGTCTTGACTCTCCATTCCTTCTCATCTTATCACTTGAAGATCACAGCTTAAAGGCCAACCCGCCTTGAACGCGGGGCGGCTTTGAAGCGACTTGTGACCGATGACAAAAATCCTGATTTCACCCAAGAAAGGGGCCCAGGGGGTTGGCGCCGGCGTGTGGAACATCGGTCCTGGCCGCGATCCATTTGGCGGCCCGACGCGCGCGGAGATTCCCATTCTTGACCGCATCCCGCTTCTGGCAGGCGCGGGGATCACCTACCTGGAGGCGCATGACATCGAGTTGCCCGCGCATGACGTTCCGGAGGCGAAACAGCGTCTCGAAAAACACGGGATGAAAGCGGGGATGTACACGCCGTCCTTTTTCGCCGACCCGATCTTCAAGGACGGCGCGATGACCAGCAACGATGTGGCCGTCCGCAAAAAGGCCGTTGAGAACGCGAAGGCCGCGGTGGATGCGACCGTCCAACTCGGCGCGAAGGTGATGGTCTTCTGGAACGGACGTGAGGGTTTTGATTTCGTGCTGGCGAAAAACGGGCAGAAGGCATTTCGCCGGCTGATCGAGGGATTCAATATCGTGGGGCACTACGCGCTGGAGCAATACGGCAACAAGGCGCCGCGTCTGGCGATCGAGCCGAAGCCCAACGAACCGCGTGCCAACATGTACCTGAGCAATGTGGGCGAGGCCCTTTATCTCATCAGCCGGTTGGACCCCAAGGTGCAGCCGCTCTATGGGGTGAACCCGGAAATCGCCCACAGCCGCATGGCGGGGTTGGATTATTTGTGGGAGATCGAGCTTTGCCTCGAAGCGGGCAAGTTGTTTCACATCCATTTGAACGCGCAGGACGCCACGCGCTACGATCAGGACCTGCCCTTCGGCTATCTGGAACCGGTGAAGGACCTGGCGCTTTGCGTGGTCTTGCAGGACGCCGGCTGGGAGGGGATTCTTGCGTTTGACGTGAAGGCGCCCCGCACCGACATCCAAGCGGACCTCACCGACATTCTGACCACCAGCGCCGCCAATTTGCAGCGTTTGTGGACGAAGGCGGCCGAAGTGGACCGCGGCAAGGTCCGTCGTTTCCGTGAGACCCAGCGATATACCGCGCTGGCCGGCTATCTGACGGCCTGTTTGTATTGAGGGTCTAAAAAAACAACATGAACCTGGAAGGGACTGCCGTCAACCAATCGAAGACGCGCCCGCAGCGGGATAAGCAAAAAGAACGCTTGCAATGAATGGGGAGTATCCATTTTATTAGAGGTAAGGATGAAGAGCATTGCCATCATTGGCGCTTCAGCCAACCCGGAGAAATTCGGGAACAAGGCCGTTCGTGCTTATGTCCAGCAGGGATGGACGGTATATCCCGTCAATCCAAAGGAACCCACCATCGAGGGACTGACGGTTTATAAATCGGTGCGCGAGATTCCTCAAGCGGTTGATGAAGCGAGCGTTTATCTGGCGCCCCACCTTGTGCCGGCGGTGCTTCAAGAAATCGCCGCCAAGGGCATCAAGCGCGTCTGGCTCAATCCCGGCACGGAAAGCGATGACGCGGTGGATCGCGCTGAGGAACTCGGCCTTGAACCGATTGTCGCCTGCTCGATCGTCGGCGTGGGGGTGGACCCGCATCAATTGTGAATTATGAATTCTGGGCATGGTTCAACGGTTCCAGGTTCACGGTTCAACGG
>JACQHZ010000378.1 GCA_016198745.1 Verrucomicrobiota bacterium | reverse complement strand
TTTTTCAAACTTATGGGACGTCTCTGATTGTAATTTGTAATAACAGGGGCATGCATATTGTCAAAATCATGGAAGGCGAATGGACGGCGCCGACGGAGCAGGCGGCGCCGGCTGCGGCTTGGTGTAATTGCGCAGGTCGGGGACATTGACGTTGGATGGAACATTCGCCGTCGAACCACCGGTCAACGATGCAGCTCTTATCTGGGCTTCAACCTGAGCAAGCGTGGCAGTGGGTTTATAGTCGAGACCTACCCTGCCACTAATGAGAGGGTGATTGACAACCTCCCGCCAGCTTGCTATGTCGCCCCGATAACGCGCAATCTCCGCGGCAGTTGGTTTTCTTTGAAGGCTCTGGCTAAGGGCATATCGTAAATCCTCATTTACCTTATTGTCGAAATACCGCTTTACAACAGGCAGCATTTTCCTATCCAACTCGGCGGCAGGACCAGTATATTGTCCGCTATCGAGTTGCTTCTGAATATCATCGAGGTCCTTAAGGAATGCCATATCCGCTATCAGGACGCTTCCTTTGTCAGTCATTCCAGGCAGTGCATCGATGGCGATGGTGTCTGGTCCATAGCGGCGATCATGCTCCCGCGCGGCCATATCGAGCAGCGTGGTTGGCATGATGCTAAGTTCCCGCGATCCACTTCCCGCCCAGTTATAACCAGGCAAAACACCCTCTGATGCCAGCTTGGCAATTTTGACCTCCTCGAAGTTCTTGGCGGTTTTGATTACATTGGCCATAGCCAGATTTTTCTTCCCTTCTTTCTGAAGCCGAATGCCGTCCTGGATCATTTTCTCACTACCCAACAGCTTGCCGGTTCGCACCGATTCCTCCCCCATTCGGATTAGGGTTTCTCCATCCGTTCTGTACAGTTCTTCAAGCACCTTTTTCCCGCCCGCACTCAATTCTTTCTTGCCTTTATCCCAAGCTTTCTCGGTGTCATTCCAAAGCGCATCACGGCTCGCCTTGATTTGATCAGATATTGCCTTTACCGGCTCTTTTTTCGGTGGGAGGACTGGCAGAATCTTGACCGGCGGTTCGGGCGCCGGCAGCGGTTTCGGTTTGGGTTGCGGTTTTGGACTGGGTTTCGGCTGCGGTTTGGGCGGCGGCTGCGGCTGCGGTTTCGGCGCCGGTTTCGGTTGCGGTTTGGGCGCGGGTTTGGGCTGCGGTTTGGGCGCTGGTTGCGGCTTCGGTTTGGGCGCCGGTTGCGGCTTGGCCTTTGCCGGCGCGCTCTTGACCGGCGCAGCGGATTTCGCGGCGCCGCTCGCCGCCGGTAATCCCTGCGTCAGAAGCACACCAGCAATGATCAGAGAGAGGATCGTCCTCATCGTAGTCATCATGTTTTTCCAACCATTGAACCGCTGAACCTTTGAACCGTGAACCTGAAAAGATGCATATCTTTGGCTATTCCTCGCTGACGAGACCCTCCGCGTCTTGCGCGCCCACGGCGTCCCGGACGACCGCGACATAAGTGCGATAGTTGTCGAGCAGATGGGCCGCCGCCGCGCCGTCCGCGACTTTGAATTGATAGTCGCACCACAATGTGTTCGGTTGCGGGATGCAGAACCGCACGAGCAACGATTGGTCATTGAGACGGTTGACGTATTGAAGGGTCCGCAGTTCAGGCGCATCCTTCTTGAGCCGCCACACCGAATAGTAAGTCAGCAATCGGTTGTCCGTATCAATCTGGACGTAGGTATCGATGCCATCGTCGCTGATGACAAAAGCGGCGTCCTTATCCGCCCGGCAAGCCAGTCCTGCCGCCTCGAAACTGGATTGCAAGACTGCCGGCGCAGGCATTTCAACGCTACCGGAAACATTGGCCGCGTAGGCCCATAACGCCAAAGACAACGCGCAAACGCAACCAACCACAAGTGATAAAGATTTGTTCATGATTTCATTTCCTCCATGGTTCATTTCTTTCATTTCTCGTCTCTGTGCTCCTCCCTGCCACCCTTTTGCGGTGGTGTGTCTCTGTACTACTAACGTTCGAAATCTTGTTTTCCGGAGAAGATTTATGAACCACAGGGGTCACGGAGGGTCACAGAGGTTGATGGATCACTCGCGTGATGGTCCCGTCACGCGAGTTGTCCAGTATCTTTCCTCTGCGTTCCTCTGCGTCCTCTGCGGTGAAAATCTCATCTTTGCGCCTCTTGCGCCTTCTTGCGGCCATTCTCTGATATTCTTGGTTGCGGCTATGCCGCGCTGTGTGAAACAGGATGTGGGCGGGAAACTCCGGAGTGGACGGACCACCGCGCGATCTGGTTCAATGATTCTTCATGGAGAAGCGCGATTCACCACCCGGTTACAATGTTTTCGGCGTTCCCGCGCTGCTCAGCGCGGCCCTCGGCGGCCATGTTCAAAGCGTCCGGACCCTTCTCGAACAAGGCGCTGACGTGAACGCACGCGACACCCGTCAGGGCATCACTGCGCTGATGGCTGCCGCCGGCCGTGGACACGGCGAAATCATCCGAATCCTGCTGGAAAAGGGCGCTGATCCGGACCGCAAGGACAACACGGGCATGACCGCGCTGATGTGGGCCTGCCGTGACGGTCACGCCGGCATTGTTCGAGCGTTGCTGGAAAAGGGCGCGGATGCAAGCGCGCGGGATGCAAAGGGCATGACTGCCTTGCTGCTGGCAAGCGTGTTTGGCCATGCTGAAATTGTGAAGTTGCTCAAAAAATCGGAGGCCGGGCGATGAGTGGAAAACACATCCTTGTGGACGGATACAGCATCCTCCACCAATGGTCCGAGCTGAAAGCCGCGCGCACACGCAGCCTTGCCGCAGGACGCCAGGCGTTGATCCACCTGCTCACTCAGTTTCACGACGGCCATGGCGGATGCCTGACATTGGTCTTTGACGGCCGGAATGTTCCTCGCGGGGGCGACGGCATCCGCACCGGAATCCAGGTGCTCTATTCAAAGGAGGGACAGACCGCCGATGCCTTCATCGAACGCATGATCGGCCAGAGCACAAACCCAGGTCATTATCTTGTGGCAACCGATGATCATGCGGAGCAGATGGCAGTCGAAGGCCTGGGCGGCGAAACGATTTCCGCCGGCGGTTTTCACGCCATGGTGCAAGCGGAGTTGAAGGATATCACGCAGGCGATGGAGGAGATCTCCCTGAAAAACCGCCGCTTCTTGCGAGCCGACGGTTCAATGGGATGAAGTGACATTCTGGAGAATTGCCAATTGAATCGGTTGCCGTTGGCGGGGTGGGGGGGATGGGTGGAAAGACAACCGAACAGTTCCGCCCACGGATGTTGCGAACGCCGCAAAAGCCGCGTATAAAGGAATTGCGAAAGACCGGTGATGGGTGTTACATTGCCTTATCCACTGCCATGCGAGAAAAATCTTTTGGACTTTCCCTCTTGGTGCTCGGTCTCGGCGTTTTGATGGCCGTTTTGTACGAGGCGCCATCCCCGCCTCCTTGTCATCCGTCGCCCGCACCGGAACGCAAGATCGCAGCATCCAGCCGTCGTTTCTCTTCCCATGACTCTTCAAGAGTCCCGTCCTCGCCGTCCTTGCAGAAGCAACCGTCTGTGGATTCGGCTCATTCTCCGGTCTCCTCCCGGCGGGGGGGGGGGCGCTGTGGCTGAGTCCGTCGCGCAATCGCAATCGGGTCTTGCGCGCAAACCCTCTGCGTCCGACAAGGCGCCCACGGCGTCCATCCCTGGCGCTGAAGTGGGGGAACCTCCTCCAAAACCGCAGGAATCCGAGACTCCTCTTCAGGTGTTTCGCGCGGGTTCTCCGTCCTCCAAACAGATCGCGCTGACCTTTGACGACGGGCCTCACGGAACCATCACGCCCAGGATTCTGGATATGCTGCGAGAGCGCCAGGTGAAGGCCACCTTCTTCGTTCTCGGCGATCGTGTGAAACACTACGAATGGGTTCTCCGCCAGATCGTCGCCGAAGGGCATGAGATTGGCAATCACGCTTATTCGCACCGGATCCTCAAGTTCATGAGCAATGACCTGATTGATCGGGAAATCGCGGAGACGCAGAGCGCCATCCGCAATGCCATCGGCTATGAAACCCGGCTGTTCCGCCCGCCTTATGGCGATTTCCGTCCGGACACCCGGGCCGTTTTCCGCAAATACAATCTGGAGGTGATCCTCTGGTCGGTGGACACCCTGGATTGGAAGCTGCGGAATCGCGACAAGATTTTCAATGTGGCGATCAATGATACCCATAACGGATCGATCATCCTTTGCCACGATATCCACCGGGCCACCTTGGAGGCCGTTCCCGACATCCTGGGTTCATTGATTGCGAAAGGTTACGAATTCGTCACCATCAGCCAGTTGTGCGGACTGCCTCCGATGCGTCTGGCATCCGTCAGCGCCCCTCCCCCGCCACCGCCGCAAACGCCGTAAAAACCTGCAGTACACAACCCCGAAACGGCAACGTGCGCTTCTTTCAAATGCATGGAGAGTGAAAGGTGCCTGGTGGCCCTCGCGGTCTTCAAAACCGTCGTCGGTTCGCCTCGGCGAATCGAGGCAGGTTCGATTCCTGCCCTCTCCGCCAAATCACGGCCAAAAGGCGCCGGGATAAAGCCAGTAGCTTTCCACACCGGTCGTCACGAGGACGATGGGACCCAATCGGAATTTGGCCTTTGCGCCCGGATAGGTGATATACTCTCCATGGCCATCAACCAAAACAACGTTGATGCCTCTGGCCCGGCCGATGCGCGCCGCCCGGTCATGACCGTAGCCGGTGGGACCGGTAAACTGGGAGGCGGGCATGATGGCTGCCCAGTAACCCGCAGTCATGGTCTGAGAATTTGCGGAATCCCAGACCATGAGAATATTTCCAGGCTGGGCATCGTAGGCATGGTTTCCCCGGTCCGCCTGCGCCAGTCCCCCAGATTTGCTTCCATACCAGGCCCAGTCTCCCTGGCCAAAAGGGTTTGGGACCGGTCCCGTCAGGCGAACACTGGATAAAAAGACGTTGAATTCATAATGGCAATTATAATCGTGGTACGGTTCGATGAAGCCATAATCAGGGACGACAGAAGGACAGTTAAAGACGCACCCTCTGGGTGGTATCCCATCTATCTTCCTGCCGACGTAGGGCAGGAGGGCGTGCGCCCATTTCGCCACATTGTAAAAGCCCGGATCCTCAAACAACTGTCCCTCGTTGTCATCCGAGTACATTCTCATGGCCTGCGCAATTTGCCTGAGGTTGGCCATGCAGACGGTTTTTCTCCCGCTTTCCCGGGCATTCCTCAATGCCGGCATGAGCAACGCTGCAAGAATGCTGATGATGGCGATGACAACAAGCAGTTCGATCAAAGTGAATGCCTTGTTGCGCATCGCGCGGCGCCCATCACGATTCACGACTTCTCTCGCCATGCGTGGAATATACTTGCGCGCCTGCGGCATTCCAGCCCAAAGGGTTGCTGCGAACTTGTCAAAATGTGCCATGCATTCGAGATTGCATTCACACCCTTTTCGTGCGATACTGCCGCGTATGTCGAGGTCGAGGTCCAGTGCGGTATTCATCCTGTTTTCCCTGCTGATCCCAGTTCCCAGCATTCGCGCCGAAACGCCTTCCGAAAGGAACTGGACAAGGCGGTGGATGCGCTTCTTGCGGAAATGAAGTGACGCGTCTTTGCGGACCCGTAACTGTTCAGGTCAACCTGCCGCTTGCCGTCATTCCCGTCTCGCCACGGCGGGAGGAATCCAGCGGCGCGCAAACCGGAGTTAAACGAACTGGATGAGTCTTCGACCGCATGCACCCGCTTTCGCGGGAATGACCTGAATAGTCACGCGGACCCGTTACGCGCGCCCCATGTACTGGCCGGTGCGGGTGTCGATCTTGATCACCTCCCCCTCCTTGATGAACAGCGGCACATTGACCGTGATGCCGGTCTCCAACAGGGCGGGTTTCTGAACGTTGCTGGCGGTATCGCCGCGCACGCCTTCCGGCGATTCGAGGACCTTGAGGTCCACGCTGGGCGGCGGATCAATCTGGACCGGAACCTCCTCGTTGAAGAGGACCTCGCAAACCGATCCCTCAACCAGGTAATCCTTCCCGTTCCCGACCAGTTCCGGGTGGAGCGTAACGGACTCGTAGCTGCCCGGATCCATGAAGGTGTAGCCGGAGTTGTCCTTGTAGCTGAACTCCAGTTTCCTCCTTGTCAGGGAGACCACCTCGATCTGTTCGGTCGAGGCGAACCGGACGGCGGAGGATTTGCCGGTCTTGATGTTGCGGATGGTTGCCTGGACAAAGGCGCGCAGGTTGCCGGGCGTGCGATGCTGTGTTTCGAGCACCACGCACACCTCGCCGCCATACTTGATCGCCATGCCCTTTCGAACGTCGTTAGCTGTTGCCATGAAGGAAATGAAGAAGGATGAATGAAGAATTAAGAATCAAAAAGAGGAAACGCCAAGCGATCCTCATGTTAAAGGCAGAGAGGCTAACGAGACACTCCCTCATCAGCAAGTCGAAAAAGCATCTTTCTCAAGCTTGCCCGCATCTTCCACCAAGATTTCTGTAGGGCAGGGGGTCCGCCCACATGATTTACCTTGCCGGACCGTGGCGGAACCCGCCTGCCGTTTCCTGGAAGGTTGCAAGTCGCGGGGCTATTTCCCGCCCAACGCCCGGAATTTTCTCATCGCTTTTTGCGCCTCGTCCATCTGTCCCGACTCATGGCAGGCTTGAGCCATCAGTCCCCATGCCTTTGGGTCATCGGGTTTGATCCGCACCGCCTCGCGGAGCGCATCAATGGCATCCTGCGATCTTGCTTCCTTCAGGTAAGCATAACCCAGGGCGTACCAAGTCTCCGCGTGATCCGGTTTCAATTTCGTTGCGCGTTGCAGGGCCGGAATGGCCTGCTTTTCCTTCTTGAGCGTCACATGGAGGTGTCCCAGCAGATACCATGCCTCGGCGTTGTCCGGTTCGAGCTTCACGGCCGTTTCAGTCGCATCCAATGCTTCATCGAGGCGTCCCGCGAGAAGATGAGCCTTGGCCAAATCGAGCCATGGCTTCACATTTTTCGGATCGGTCTTGGTTGCCGCGCACAGGTCGTCTGTAGAAGACAATTTGCGTCCTTGCTCCGCTGATTGGATCGCCGCTTTGATCTCCGCGTCGGCCGGATGGATTTCCAGCGCGCGGGCCAAGGCCGCGCTTTGTTCCTTGGCGCGACCCAAGCGGCCATAGACAGCGCCCAGTTGTTTCCAGAGGTTGGCTTTGTCCGGGGTCAAGTCGATTGCCTTGCGGTAGGCATCGACGGCTTCTTCGTCGCGCTCCTGTCTGGCAAAGATCACGCCCATCTTCCCCCATACGCCCGGTGCATCGGGATGAAACTTGAGCACTTGGCGATATGCGTCAATGGCCTCCTCGTAATGCAACTGTCCGGCTTGCGCGTCCCCAAGAATCTCGTAGGCCAAGGCATCCTTCATGCGTTTTAAGATTTCATGGCAGATGGTGATTGCGTCCTCCCACCGATGCGTCCCATGATATACCATGGCAAGTCCGATCTGGGTTTCGATCACGTCCGGTTTGAGCTTGAGGGCCCGCCCCAAGGTTTCCAAGGCCTCCGGCCATTTTTTCTGATCGACGCAAATAATTCCTAGCGCTTGCCACCCATAGGCGAAGTCCGGCTTTTCACGGATGGCCTTGCGGCAAGCCTCCTCTGCATCGTTAAGTTGTTTCAGATCCCGGTAATTGACCGCCAGGAACGCCCACGCTTCGGCATCCTTCGGCGCAAGCTTGACGGCTTCGCGCAATGCTTCAACCGCAAGCTGAAACTGCTTTTGCTTTCCATAGGCCTTTCCCAATTCCCTCCAAGCGATTGCAAAGTTCGGATCGCTATCCACGGCTTGGCGCAGAAGCTTGACCGCCTCGTCCAGTTGGCCTTGTTCTCGGCACGCAATACCGAGCAGAGCGCAGGCGTCGGCCTGCTTGGGCGCGAGTTCGATTGCGCGTCGCAATGCCTCGATTTCTTCCTTGTGCCGGTTCAGGAGCGAATAGGCGCGGCCAAGACCGGTCCACGCTTCAGCATAGTCCGGCCGGAACTTGATGGCTTGTCGAAACGCCTGGACCTTTTGGTCGCACTCAGCGTCATCATCGAGAAATGACCCCAAATTGAACCATGCCTCGGACAGTTCTGGTTTCAGCCGGATAGCTTCCCGGCAAGCGGCGACCGCTTCTTTTTTGCGGCCTTGTTTGTTGCGAACAAACCCCAAGCTTATCCATGCTTCGACGTACGCCGGTTTCAGTTCAATGGCTTTTCGCAAACGCTCGGATGCTTTTTCGAGTTGCCCATGGTTCACGAGGACCAACGCCAGTTCATACCACGCCACGGCTTCCGCGGGCTGAAGCCTCAGACCCCTTTCGTAGTCCTTGATGGCTTCCTCCCAGTGTCCTTGGGCGCTATGAACCTTGCCCATGGTGAACCAAGGCGCCGTCCAGTCGGGTGAGAGACGGAGTGCCTCTTCAATCGCGGCCGTCGCCTCGTCGTATCGGCCTTGTGTGCCGTAAATGATGCCCACCTGATTCCAGACCAGCGGGTCGCGCGGCGCATATTGGACGGCCTTGCGACAGGCTTCTGCGGCTTCTTCCCGCAATCCTTTGTCATTCAAAAGGTCGCCGAGAAAGCACCAGGCAATGCCCGACTCCGGTTGGGATTGCACCGCCTTGCGACACTCTTCGATGGCCTGGTCGGGATCTTTCTGCGCGTAATGGATGATGGCCAAGCCCAGATGGGGGTTGGCCCAGATTGACTTCACCAACATTACGGTCACCTGATCGTACCGTCCAACTGCTGTCAAAAACGCGCTCATCAGGTCCAACATCCATGGATCGCGTGACGCATAGATGACACTTTTGAGAGACGCCTCCGTGGCTTCTTCCCGCGCGCCTTTCTGATTCAAAAGGAAGCCAAGGACAAACCACGCTCGACTCGACTCCGGTTCGGCCTGCGTCGCCTTGCGACAGTCTTCAATGGCCTCATCGAGGTCTTCTTGTGCGAGATGAAGGAAGGCGAATCCCAAGTACGGGTTGGCATAGTCCGGCTTCAACACAATGGCCTTCTGAAACATCTCCCGGGCCTTATCGGAACGCCTTTGGCCGGCATAGACAAAACCAAGGTTATTCCAGGCGCCGGCGAATTCTGGATTGATCTTTGTAGCATGTTGACAAGCTTCGATTGCATCTTCGAATTGGCCGTTTCCCGCGTAAGCCAACCCCAGGTTCGACCAAACCACGGCGTTTTCCGGATTCACCTTGAGCACTTGCCGCAGGTCCTCAATGGCTTTCGGCCATCGGCCCTTCTTGATATGCTCGATGGCCCGGTCATAGAGCGCCTCCAGACTGCGGGTTTCTTTGTCGAAGCGCGGTTTGGCGAGGTCCTCGACGCTCTTGGGTAAATTCCCGTCCACTTGCCGGCCGATCAGTGGGTGACAGATGAACAGAAGCAGGAACACTCCAAGAACCGTGCTCCACCCGACAGGGAATCTCGACAAAATCAGCAATCGTGCCTTGGAGAAGATCCAGACGAAACCGGTCTTTTCCATATCATTTTTTCAGTCGCGGGTTTTTGGAGTGGATGCTCCATCCGGGGAACCCATTACTTGCGGGGTCTTTGACTTCTTTGGCACAAACGCAGCAGCGCGTTTTTTTCCTTCAGCGATTTGTTCCGGAGTCAATTTGAGCAGAAGCGTTTCCATTCTGGTTTTGGCGCGCCCATAGTTCTGAGTCGAAGCGAGATGATACCATTTATACGCCTCAACAAGATCCATCGCCATGCCGGCGCCGATTTCATGCGCATAACCAAAATTGCTTTGGGAACGCGCAAACCCATGCTCGGCGGCGCATCGCAGCCACTTGAGTCCCTCGTCCACATTTTGAGGTGTCTTGCCTCCCGCGCCGTCATCTCCATAGAAATAGGCGCTGCCCAGATAATCCTGTGCCGATAGATGCCCTTGTTCCGCTGCTTTCCGGTACCATTTCAAGGCTTCTTCAACATCGCGTGACACGCCTTTGCCGGCCATGTATTGCGCGCCCAAGGATTCCTGAGCCGTGGCCGAACCCAGGTCGGCGGCCTTGCGATGCAATTTCAGCGCTTCGTCATAATCCTGTTCAACGCCCCAGCCGTTATAATGCAACCAAGCCAATCGCTCTTGTGCCAGCGGCAAGCCGCTCTGAACCGCTTTGCGATACCATACCGCTGCTTCCGCTGGATGCTCCGGGGACATCGTATCTTTGCCAATGTGGAAATCACCGACGTAAAGTTGGGCCTGAGCGATGCCGTTCATAGCCGCTCGAAAAATCCAATTCGTGCCGGCTGCCACGTCCTTCGCCGTTCCCTCACCATTGTAACAGAGCACTCCGAAGTTGAATTGCCCCGCAGGAAGGTCCTGTTCTGCAGCTTTTCGGTACCAGACCGCGGCCTGCGTCGCGTCAGGGTTAACACCGCAGCCTGTTAAATAACACTGTCCCAAATAAGCTTGCGCTTCCGGCAGCCCTTGTTCCGCCGCTTTCCGGTACCATTTCGCCGCCTGATCAAAATCCCGTGGAACGCCTTGTCCTTTTTCATGACAAATTCCGACAGCCAGTTGACCGGCCGCATTTCCCCGTTCCGCCGCCTTCTGAAACCAGATCAATGCCTCTTGTGGGTTGGGTGTTATTTCGTCGACCCCGCCGGCCAGAGCAAGACCCAACGCCACCTGGGCGTTGGCATGTCCTGCTTCTGCTGCTTTGCGAAACCATTCCGCGGCCTCCTTGGCATCTTTGGACACCTCATGTCCCTTAAAGTGCGCAATGCCTAAATTGTATTGCGCAGGCGCATATCCCTGGTCGGCCGCCTTTCGATACCATTGGACGGCCTCCTTCTCATTCCGCTTGACCCCTTGTCCGAGGGAAAGACTCACCGCAAGATTAAACTGCGCGGCAGCCAATCGTTGCTCAGCGGCTTTGCGATACCATTTCACCGCCTCGGAGGTGTCACGGTCAACGCCTGCGCCTTTGTCATACAATACGCCGAGATTATTGCGAGCTTCCGCCACTCCTCTGTCCGCATCCGCGCGAAACTGTTGTGCCTTTTGGTCCGCGTCCGCCTCCTTCCCGACGGCGTTTTCGGGAACAAAACGCTTTTCCAGGTCGTCTTTCTGCACCGGAAATGCCAGTTGCGCTTGAAATCCATAACTTACAGACGGCAATATACCGGAACTTGCGGCAAAGAATATGAGGCAAAGGGCGATTTTCATGGCGGTCCGTTGCGACAAACTCCACTCGGAACGATAAGCACGCATTCTTTGGACGTTGGGATCGCATCACACCCCGATGGTCTCCCTCAACTTTTCGGCGATGCGGTTGGCGTGCGCTTCGATTTTTTCGCGGTCTTCGCCCTCGATCAACAGCCGCACCTTGGGTTCGGTGCCGGAATAACGCGGCAGCACGCGCCCCGTTTTGCCAAGATCAACCTCTGCGGCGCGCACCAGTTTGAGCACCTCCGGAAGGTCCTCCAGCGGGGGTTTGGCCTTCACCTTGATGCTGACCAGCACTTGCGGATAGGGTTTCAGGCAGGACGCCAGATCGCTCAAGGATTTGCCGGTCTCGACCATGATCCGCAACACCTGAAGGGCGGAGACAATCCCGTCGCCCGTGGTGCCGTGATCGCGGAAGATGATGTGTCCCGATTGTTCGCCGCCGATGTTGGCGTCAATCTCCAGCATTTTCTCGAGCACATAACGGTCGCCCACCGCGGCGCGCACGACCCTGCCTCCCGCCTTCTCCAGCGCATGATCGAGCGCCAGGTTGCTCATCACCGTCGCCACCAGCGTGTTGTTGCGCAACTGGCCGTTCCCGAGCGCGGCGAGCGACGTGATCGCGAGCACGGTGTCGCCGTCAACAATGTCCCCCTTTTCATCCGCCAGAATCACGCGATCGCCGTCGCCGTCGTGCGAGATGCCCACATCCGCGCGGAATTGCCGCACCGCGTTGCAGATCACCGTCGAATGCGTGCTGCCGCACTCGCGATTGATGTTCGTCCCGTCCGGCGCGTTGTTGAGGACGATCAGTTCCGCCCCGAGTTCGCGCAACACGCAGGGGGTGGATTTGTAAGTCGCGCCATGCCCAACGTCCGCCGCCACCCGCAGCCCTTCGAGGCTCAGGCCGCGAGGCACGCTGGACTTCACAAACTCGATGTATCGCCCCAGCGCATCGTCAATTCGCGTGGCCTTCCCGATCGCGGTGGCGGTCGGCCGGATGCTGTCAATGCGTCCCGTGAACACCAGCTCCTCGATTTCATCCTCGACGCGATCGTCCAGCTTGTAGCCGTCATGGCGGAAAAACTTGATGCCGTTGTCCTCATACGGATTGTGGGAGGCCGTCAATACAATGCCGGCGTCGCAACGCAACGACCGTGTCATGTACGCCACGCCGGGCGTGGGCAGCGGTCCCACCACCATGACATCCACGCCCATCGAAGTGATGCCGGCGACCATGGCGTTCTCCAGCATGTAACCTGAAAGCCGCGTGTCCTTGCCGATGATGATCCGGTGGCGCCCTCTTCCTCGGGAATCGCCGGAGGTCTTGAACCAATGCGCCGCCGCGCGGCCGAGCTTGAGCGCCGTCTCGGCGGTCACCGGCTCGACGTTCGCCACGCCGCGCACGCCGTCGGTGCCGAACAACTTCGTCTCGCGCCGTGGGGACTCATTCATGGCGCAGAATAGCCGTGACGGACCGCGCCTGAACTGTCGGGGGCGTCGGGTTCCGGCCCGATCTTGCTGTTGATCAACCACCAGATCACGGTTGCGAGAACAACCGAGAGAACCTTCAGCTTGAAATTATGCGTCAACCAGATTTTCATTTGAAACACAAACTTCACTTATGCCTTGCGGCTTGCGAACATGCCTCGCAGCTTGCCAATCCAGGAGGCGCGCGGCACGCCGACCAGAAGGCGTGTCAGCAGGGTGTGAAGCTGTTCACCGTCAAGATTTTGATACAGCTCGTTCTGACACGCAACTGAAATATTTCCTGTCTCCTCCGAGATCACAAGCAACACTGCGTCCGTTTCCTCGGCCATTCCCATCGCCGCGCGATGGCGGGTGCCCACGCTTTTGGCAAGATCGGTGCGTTGCGTCAGCGGAAATATGCACGCCGCCGAAACAATCCGATCGTTCTGAACAATCACACCGCCGTCGTGAAGAGGCGAGTTGGGAAAAAAAATCTGGTCAAGCAACTCGTAGGAAAGCCGGGCATCCAGCACCGCGCCCGCTTCGGCAGTCCCTCGAACCCCGATCTCGCGCTCAATGGCGATCAACGCCCCGATTTTCCGCGCGGAAAACGAGAGCGCCGTCTTGACCAGCACATCCACCACGTCGCGCTCGCGCGAGATCGTCAGGAAAACAGACTGACTCCCCACCTCGGCAAGCGCGCGCCGCAATTCGGGCTGAAAAATCACCACCAGCGCCACCACGATAAAGGCGAAAAAATGACCGAGCAGCCAGGAGATTGTCCTGAGCGCAAATGCCTGGCTGATCACCGTGAGCAGGAGCAGCAACAGCACCAGCCCGAGCAGAACGCGGGCGCCGCGCGTGCCGCGGATGAAGCGCAGGATGAAATAGATGACCAGCGACAGGACGAAAATCTCCACCCCGGAACGCCAATGTCTCTGGAGAAGTTCAAAATCCATGACACCCTCTCATACGGTCATTTCCATCTGCACACAAGATTTTCTATAACTATTCAGGTCATCCCTTCGCTCGTTGTCATTCCCGTCCCGCCACGGCGGAACGGGAATGACCTGAAAAGTCACGATTTTCCAGCCTGCTCAAACGGCTTTCCAAACCCTGCTCGGCCGGATATTTTATTCGTCGCGGCGGGTTCTCCTGGTGGTGAAAGATACGGGCTAATCACTGACAACCGTGCCGATTTTTTCGCCGAGAACCGCGCGCTTGAGATTGCCCGATTTGAACATATCAAAGACCACGATCGGGATGTGGTTGTCCATGCACAGGGAAAAGGCCGTCGAATCCATGACTTTCAAACGTTTGCGCAATGCGTCCAGATAGGAGATGCGATCGAATTTTTTTGCGCGCGGGTTCTTGAGGGGATCGCAGTTGTAAACACCATCCACTTTGGTGGCCTTGAGAATCACATCCGCCCCGATCTCGCTTGCCCGCAACGCCGCCGTTGTGTCTGTGGTGAAATAGGGGTTGCCGGTTCCGCCCACAAAAATCACCACCCGGCCTTTCTCCATGTGACGGATGGCGCGCCGCCGGATGAAAGGCTCCGCCACCTCCTGCATCTGGATTGCCGTCTGCACGCGCGTCATCACCCCTTCCCGCTCCAACGCATCCTGCAAAGCCAGGCCGTTGATCACCGTGGCCAGCATTCCCATGTAATCGGAAGTGGTCCGATCGATCTCGCGCGAAACCGATCCTCGCCAGATATTGCCGCCGCCGATCACAATCGCCAGGTCCACTCCAAGTCTCTTGACCTCCTTGATCTGGAGGGCGATTCGCGTCAGGACCTTTGGAGTGAGATGCTCCCCATCCGATTCGGCCAGGGTCTCCCCGCTCAGTTTGAGGACCACACGAGAATAGCGGAGTTTTCGAGCAGGTTTCGGCATGAACACACAGCAAAAGACACTCGCTTGCGAAAAGAAAGCAAAAAGTGCGAAGCCACCCTGTATTTCCCGGAATCGGAATTCCTATTGCCGTGGTTCATATTGCGGGCAACTTTGCCAACAATCCGCCAAGCGAGGCGACCCATCCATCGTCCTGCTTCATGTCGGCATGGCGCGACACAAGGATGCAACGCCAGCCGGCCTTTCGGGCGCCCTCGACGTCGTGATGGACGCTGTCGCCCACGTGCAGAAACCGTTCGGGGGGCAGGCCGAGTTGCGCTTCCGCCATTCGAAAAATCCGCGGATCGGGTTTCTCCGCTCCCACTTCGCTGGAAATAATCAGATGCTCGAAAAACGGGGCGAGTCCCACCCCCTTCACCAGCGGACGCAAACGACGGTCCCAGTTCGACAGAAGCGCCAGACGGTATCCGCGGCTTTTCAGTTCGCGCAAGGTTTCAATCGCCCCGTCGTAAAGCCTCCAACGCCGAGGCTCGGCGAAAGCGCCCCACAGATCCTCGAACAACGCTTCAAAATCGGCGGGAACAGCCAATCCCTCCAGCGTTTGCCGCACGACCGTGCGCCACCATTCTTTTTCGGTTTCCTCGCTGATGCCGCGCCGTGGCGCCTGATGCGCCTGATGAAAGGCGTGGTGAAAGGCGGCATCCAGCGCATCCGCACTTGCGTTGAGTTGATGCGCGCGCATGATCTCCGCGTAGATGGCGCCCACGGATGGATGCGGATGGAGCAACGTCCCTCCCGCGTCGAAGGTGATTGCCTGAACCGGAAATGCTGCGGCAGATAAGTCGCAATTTTTCACTCCAGCCGCGTTCGAAACCGGCCTTGCCCGGCTCAAGCCGCGTCGCTCTCCTGCTTTTTGCGGATGATGGGCGGACACTTGTCTTCGATCACCGCGCGATTGATCGTGACACCGGAGACATCTTCGCGCGAGGGGATTTCATACATCAAATCCAACATGATCCGTTCCAGGAGCGCGCGAAGGGCGCGCGCGCCGGTGCTGCGTTTCAGCGCCTCCTGAGCAAGGGCGCGCAACGCGTCGGGCGTGATTTCGAGAAGCACGCCCTCCATGGCAAACAATTTCTGATACTGCTTGACCATGGCATTCCTGGTGTCGGTGAGGATGTGGACAAGCTCGTCTTCAGTGAGCTGGCTCAGGACCGAGACCACGGGCAAACGTCCGATGAATTCCGGGATCAGTCCGAAAGTGAGCAGGTCTTCCGGCTCGACAAGTCTCAAATAGTCATCCTGCCCATGGCATGATACGACACTGGAGATTGCGGCGCCAAACCCCATCACCTTGTTGCCCAAACGCCGTCGAATGATTTTATCGAGGCCGATGAAAGCCCCCCCGCAGACGAAAAGAATATTGGCGGTGTTGACCTGGATGTATTCCTGATGCGGATGCTTCCGCCCGCCTTGCGGCGGCACGTTGCAAACCGTCCCTTCGAGAATCTTGAGAAGCGCCTGCTGCACGCCTTCCCCGGAGACATCGCGCGTGATGGACACATTTTCGGTCTTGCGCGCGATCTTGTCGATTTCGTCGATATAGACGATCCCCACCTCGGCGCGTTTGACATCATAATCAGCGTTTTGCAGCAGCCGAAGGATGATGTTCTCGACATCCTCGCCAACATAGCCGGCCTCCGTCAGGGTGGTGGCGTCGGCGATGCAGAAAGGCACATCCAGGATGCGGGCCAGCGTGCGCGCAAGCAGGGTTTTGCCGGACCCCGTGGGGCCGAGCAGGAGGATGTTGCTTTTTTCAATCTCAACCTCTTCATGAACCGAGCTGATCGCCTTTGAATTATCAGACGAAAAAATCCGCTTGAAATGGTTGTGAACGGCAACCGCGAGCGTCTTTTTTGCGTTTTCCTGGCCGACCACGTACTGATCGAGGCTGGCCTTCAAATCGGCCGGTCTCAAGAGGTTCGGCCGGGACGGAAGGCGTCTGGCCTCGGTGTTCAACTCCTTTTCCAGGATCCCCTTGCAAACGGAAACACAATTGTCGCAGATATATACGCCCGGACCGGCGACAAGCTTTCTGACCTCGCTGTGGGCTTTCCCACAGAAATTGCACATTGTGATATTGCCGGGTTTTGCCATAATCAATCCGTCGGCTGGCTATCTTTTCATCTTTTCACCTTAGCTGATTCAGCCGGTGTTTTCAATTCTTCTTTTCCGGTTCAGGGGATTTTTCATCGCCGCTTTCGGAACGGGTCTCGCCTTTTTCGGAAGACGCCTTCGATTCCTCGTTCTTCGTTTCGGCGCCGAGGATGTCCTTGCGCGATTTCACCACATCGTCCACCAGACCATAAGCCTTGGCCTCGGCCGCGGACATGAAGAAATCGCGATCGCCGTCGCGCGTGATGGTTTCCACCGTCTGTTTGGTGTGTTTCGCCAGAATCTCATTGAGCCGGTCTTTCATGCGAAGAATTTCCTTCGCCTGAATGGTGATATCCGTGGCCTGCCCCTGGACGCCCCCGCTTGGCTGGTGGATCATGATGCGCGAGTTGGGAAGCGCGTAGCGCTTGCCGGCCGCGCCGGCCGCCAGAAGCACCGCCCCCATGCTGGAAGCCTGTCCCACGCAATAGGTCACCACATCGCAGGTCAGAAACTGCATGGTGTCGTAGACGGCGAGGCCGGCGGAGACCGCGCCGCCCGGCGAATTGATGTAGAGGTTGATGTCCTTCTTCGGATCATCCATCTGGAGAAAAAGCAACTGCGCAATCACGATGTTGGCGACGTGATCATCAATCACCGTGCCGAGAAAAATGATTCGATCGCGCAGCAGGCGCGAGTAAATGTCCATCCCGCGCTCGCCGCGGCCCGTTTGTTCGATCACGTAAGGGATCAGCATCTGGTTGTATTCCATAAATCAAGAGCGCCCATCCGGGCGCATGTTCAGTATTTCTCAATCCCATCCTTCCCGCAAGCAATCCTCTTTGGAGCCGTTAAAAACAAATCATACAGCATGGGAGAATGCGGCACAGTCGCCCCCGGCTGTGCGCCGGGGGAAACCACAGCCGGGGGCGGCTGTGCCACACACCAAACTTGTAAATGTTATTTCGTTACAGGCCCGTTCCCGAGCGCGGTTCATGCCGCCTCGATGACGGCCTGCGCGACCAGCAAATCCAGCGTGCGTCCGATCAGCATTTGCTCGCGAAGGGCATCGAGTTCCCCGCCCTCGTCCAGTTTTTGGGCGAACTCCTTCACGGGCTTGTGGGCGCGTTCCGCCGCCAGACGGACCTGTTCCTGTATTTCCTCATCCTTGACCTCGATCTTTTCGGTTTCGGCGATTTTCCCGAGTATGAAGGATGCCCGCACCTTGTCCTTCGCGCTTTGCTGCGCGAACTCGAAAATCTCCTTGCTCCGTTCGCGGATCGTCTCATCTTTCAATCCCATTCTGTGGTTGCGCTGCACAATGTCGGCAACCGTGCTGCGCGTTTCCGCGTGAAGCACGCTTTCCGGCACGTCAAAGGGTGTTGCCTTGAGCAACTGCTCCACAATCTGATTCTGAGTTTCACGCCGCGCCTGGTGTTCGCGATCCGCGATCATGCTCTCCCGAACCTTTGCTTTCAACTCGGCGACATTGGCCGCCTTGTAACCCGCCGCGAAGGCGTCATCCATCGCGGGCAATTTCTTTTCCTTGATGCCGATGATTTCCACAAAGTAGGTCGCCTTTCGTCCGGCAAGTTCCTTGATCCTGAAGTTGGAAGGGAAATCTACAAGCGCCTGGCGGCGGTCGCCGATTTTGCCGCCAGTCAGCGAGTCGCAAAAACCGGGCAGAAAGGAGTCCTTCGCCATCAGCAACCAGAACTGCTTGTTTTCGGACAGCGGTCGTGCCGCCTCGGAAAACTCCCCAACGGCCTTTCCTTCGCAGACGCCGCTGTAAGAAATCACAGCGAAATCCCCGAATGCCAGCCCGCGATCCGCGACATCCGAGAAACTGGCCTGTTGTTCGGCCAGGAGCTTCAAGGAATCCTCCACTTCCGAGTCCTTCACCTCGACCTTTGTTTTCTTGACTTTCAGCCCCTTATAGACGGGCAATTGGAAATCAGGCGCCACATCCACAGTCGCAAGGAACCGCAACGGTTCATTCAGGGTAAATTTCACATCATCGAAGGTCGGCAGACTCACAACCTTGAGTTTCTCCTTGGCGATCGCTTCGCGAAAGGACTGAGGGATCAGCTTGCGCTGAACCTCGTCCGAGATTTCCTTCTGAAACTTGCGTTCGAGAATCAACCTGGGCGCCCTTCCCGGCCGGAAACCTGGAATTTGAGCGACCTTCTGAATCTCAGTGACGGCCCCCTGCCATTCACGAGACACCTCATCCGCGGGCACTTCAATACTCAGCCGCTTGCGGCATGCGGCCACATTTTCAACAGTTACATTCAATCGGTTCCTCTCTGCTTGTGATTGTGCAAACTTCCACAAATAGGCGAAACCGGGTGCAGCGTCAAGCGCAGACGAAGTGTTCATGGAAAATATGAAAAAATGATTGACGCATTCCGCCAACATCCCTAGACTCCGCCGTTTTACATGAAAACCACGTTCGCCAACAAGGAAACCGCCGAACCCCGGTGGTTTCTTGTCGATGCCAAAGGCCAGGTGCTTGGCCGCCTCGCGGCGACTGTCGCGAATGTGATTCGCGGCAAAAACACTCCCAGTTTCACCCCCCACGCCGACGCGGGCGATTTCGTGGTGGTGATCAATGCAGCCCAGGTGCGTCTGACCGGCAAGAAGGAAACCCGGAAAACCTATATGACTTTCTCGCGTTATGTGGGCGGCCACAAATCGGAAAGTGCGGCCAGGGTGCGGGCGCGGCATCCCGAACTTCTTGTCGAGCGGGCAATCAAGGGGATGGTGCCGCATACCCGCCTGGGACGCGTTCAGTTGCGAAAAGTGAAGATTTATCCCGACGCGGATCACCCTCACGCCTCACAGCAACCGCTTTCTCTCAAAATCGCCGCCTGATTCACACTGCGTTATGACAGCGTCTCCATCTCCTTTTGCCACCGGTCGTCGCAAAACCTCGGTTGCGCGCGCCCGTCTCACCACGGGAACGGGAAAGATCGAAATCAACGGTCGGGTGATCGAGAATTACTTCCCGAGCGAAGATCTGCAGAACCATGCCCTGCAATCCCTTCGGGCGCTGAACAAACAGAAGGATTTTGACATCGAGGTGCTCGCTCATGGCGGGGGACTCAACAGCCAGGCCGGCGCCATCCGCCATGCCATCAGCCGGGCGCTCATCGTTGCGGACCCGGCTCAGCGCGCTCCCTTGAAAAAGCTCGGTTTCCTGACGCGCGACCCGCGAATGAAGGAGCGCAAAAAACCGGGCCAGCCGGGCGCTCGTCGCCGGTTCCAATTCTCGAAACGCTGATCCGAGCAGGGAGGATGTGCCGCCATCGCGCAACGGATCAGGCGAGAATGTACTTTTGTCGGATTTCAGCCGAACATGATCACCCGGTTCCAAAAGGTCATTCATCGCCACGGGCGTTGGATATTTCTGTTGCTTCTTGCCGTGATCCTGGTGGCATTTTTGCTCTGGGATTATGCGGGGATTCAGATGCGATCACAAGGGTTGATGCCGACCCGCCCCTGGGTGATCTACGGACGAAAAATTCCTCCGAAAGAAGTCGAGATTTCAAAACGCCTTTTCGCCCTCAATTTGGAGATGATGACCGGGCGTCCCCTTCAAATGGACGCCCGCGGGCAAAAAATGCTGGAGGAACAATCGCTTGGTCGGATGGCGACTGTGGAAAAGGCGCGGCAGATGGGGTTGACGGTCGCCGACGAAGAAACGATCGCGGATGTGCGCCAGTTTTTTACAAGAAACAACGAGTACCGTCAGGAGTCTTATGAGTATTTTCTTCGCGAGGTGCTGGGGCCGCGAAGCCTGAGCGAAGGCCACTTTGAACGGTTGATCCAGGAAAACATCCTGCTGCGCAAACTGCTGGGAATGATTGCCTCCACCGCCAAGGTCACGCCGCAACATGCGCGCATTTTCGCATCGGAAGTGCTTGAGAAGATCACGGCGTCCGCCTGCCGCTTCGAAACCACCAATTACCTCGCGCAGATCAAGCTTTCGGAAGAACAAGTTTCGGCTTTTTACAACGAGCATCACGACCGTTTTCGCACGCCCGAAAAAGTGAAGGCGTCTTATGTGGCTTTTCCGATCGAGGCAGCCAAGGCCAAAGTTTCCGACCAGGAAATGCAGCAGGCCTATGACGCCAATCAAAACATGTTTCGGAAACCGGACGGCAGCCTGAAACCCATGAAGGAGGTCGCCGACATCCTGCGCTACAGCATCACGCAACAACGCACCGTTCGACAAGCAACGGAGTTCACGATCAAGCTGGTCCCCGAAGAAGGCAAGGAACCGCCCACTTTCGATCGTCTCGCCAGAGACAACGGGCTTGAAATCAAACAGACCGGCTTTTTTGCGGAAAACGAACTGGCGCCGGGCATCTCGACTCCCGATTTCACCTACGCGGCGTTCAAGCTGACGCGTGAAAACCCGGTCAGCGATCCGATTTCTTCCCAAAATGCAGTGTATGTGCTTCATTTTTTGGAGGAACCCCAGGCAAGTTTTGTTCCCCCTTACGAAAGCGTGAAGGCCGCCGTGAAAAGCGCTTGCGCGGAGGACCTCGCCTTGAAGCTTGCCCGTGAAAATGGACGGAAAAAGCGGGATGAATTCATCGCCATGCTCGGTCAGGGCAAGACGGCGGACCAGGCGTGGGGATTGTTGAAACTCAAGCCGCAGAGACCGAAGCCTTTTTCCGGCGATGAAGAGCTTCCCAGCGATCCCTTTGAAAACACCCTGCGGCGCGCTGCCTTTCAGTTGCCGGAAGGCGCTGTCAGCGACTTCATCCAGACCGCGGAGGGAGGGTTTTTCCTTCATCTTGCGTTGCGGCAACAAGCCAAGCCCGAAGAGATCAGCAAGATCGAGCCGCGAATCTTCCAGACAATTCTTCAGATTCAACAACGTCAACTTGTCGAGGATTTCAGGAAATCCGTGCTTGAAGAGGCGCTGCCGAAATCTGAAGCCCCCCCTCCGTCAGAACCGGAATTGTAAAAAACACGTACCTCCTGCAGTGTCTCATAAAATAACTTTACATATCGTTGCCCACATTTTGTAGGGGAGGGGTTTATCCCCTCCCGATCCACACTACGGGCGGGGGTAAACCCCGCCCCTACATTGTTTAGGTATTTGAGGGACACTACCCTACTCAGGATGCATCCCGCCCCCGGATGCCTCTTGCGTAGTTTCTATACTACTAATGTTCGAAATCTTGTTTTCCGGAGAAGATTTATGAACCACAGAGGGCGCAGAGGAACGCAGAGGAGAACCAAAGAAACTCTCACGCGATTCATGAATCGCGTGAGAGTTTCACATGCTGTCTCATCCCTCCGTGAGCCTCCGTGTCATCCGCGGTTTATTTTCTTGGTTCTGGCTTGGCCAGGTTAGGTT
>JACQHZ010000389.1 GCA_016198745.1 Verrucomicrobiota bacterium | reverse complement strand
GACTCGTTTTCCCCGGGGCGATTCCACGCAACCGGAGAAAATCATGTCGCGAAAAACAGTTCATGTGGTTCCAGCGTCGCAAGGCGGCCATGTGGTTCCAGCGTCGCAAGGCGGCTGGAATGTAAAAAGTGGCGGCGCGGATCGGGCGGCAGCGCATTTCGATCTGAAGGTTGATGCCACGGAGCGAAGGCGAAGCATCAGCCAGAATCAGCGGGCGGAACTTCTGATTCACAACAGGAATGGGCGGTTCGCGCAGTCGGACAGCCACGGCGCCGATCCGTTTCCGCCGAAAGGGTGAGGCAAACATGAAGAACGACCTTGGGAAAACGTATGTTGGCCTGACGGACCATCTTGAAACGCGGAAACAGCAACATGGGAATCCGGTGGATTGGACCACAAGACCCTTCGAAACGGAAAGGGCTGCCCGTCTCTGGGAGAAGTTTTGCCTCGGCCTTGGATATGTCGGCGGAACGGGTGGCGCTGGCTGGCGCTACGGGTACACGTACGTCGTCACGGGGACCACGATCGAATGAACCCGATGCCTTTCGCAACGAGCCGGTGGGTCTCGCCGGTCCTGGCCGCTCTGTTTTTCCCTCAGAGTCTGGCTCAGGACATAGCACATGAAACATCGCTGAGCGCTCTCCATATTGAGACTTTTCAATACGCCGATGTGAGGGATGACGATGGCGAGCCAATCTATCGGCAAAATGGCACAAATTACGAGCGCATTGTTACGAAGCGTGCGGGAACTGGCACGGGATTCCTTTGTGCTTTGAGCAATCTTACATGTATCGTGACCGCCAGGCATGTTGTCAATGTTCCTGCTCGCAGCCATGTTCGGTTTTTGATCCAGCGTCAAAATTCCAAGGAAATTTCTGCGTTCGTTGATACGAACTATGCAAACACTGGAATATGTTGGATTGAGGATTCGCTTTCTGATCTCGCAATTTTCCCGTTTCCGATTGTGAGCTATACAAACCTTCATTATCGAATTATTCCAGATGCTCTTTTTGCTACATCCAGTAACTTCCCACCCGCCGGAAAAGCAGCAATGATTCATGGCTTCCCAATGGGATTTGGAAAATCAGAAAAAGGTCTGGTCCCAATAATGACCCAAACAAGATTGGCTTCTCAACCAGCCATATGGAGTGTTCACTCCGAAAAAAGGCCGTTTTTCCTGCTTGGACAATCCCTTGCGCAGGGCTACAGTGGCGCACCGGTTTTTTGGGACACGGCCAGCAAAACACCTGGCATTGTATCTTTTGACGGCCCTCCCTTGTTTTTGGGCATCGTGCAACAAACCTCCACGGATCAAACGGGAGGGAAAAACTCTCTCTGCTGTCCGGCGGAAGCGCTTATCGGGATCTGCACGAATTCTACCTTCCTGAGTATTCGTAACAAATTGCTGCAAGAAGCGAGTTCCCCAAAGTGAAACGGCTAATTGAGCACATTATCCAGCCGGATGCGATTTTCCTGGATACAGGCGCGATGTCCGACGGGTCCGGGTTGGGGTGATGCGATCCTCGTACTTCAACGGGGAAGATTGTCAAAGCCGTCTGCCTTTCCAAGTGGGGCTTTCTGGGACTTGTAACGCGTTCACCTCTGGAGTACCCTTCGCCCACACAACAAGGAGGAATTCAACCAGAACGAAACCATTTTGACCTGACATTTTTCGCGTAGCTTCGGCTGCTGTTCGTACCAAAACTGGTAATTTTGAATTGAAGGACGGCGCTCGATGTACGCCCCGACTGGGGCGTATTGAAAGCGTTCCTTCAAGGGCATACCAGTGCCTGGTACGGGACGTAAGTAGATACGTCCCATTTGCTTTTAGGCACTGGAACCTTTGAGGGAAGCCATCCCACAGACAGGGCTGATTCGCGCATTCAAGCGACCAAGCCCCCATGGGACGATCCACAGTTCATTACGCCGACAGCGAGACGAACAACATTCTCAAGCGACTGCACAACAAGCTGCGTCCCGCCGGGACGCCGGTGCAGCGCGTGGAATACATCATCGAGCTACTGCTGCTCCGCATCTTCGAGGTCAAGCTGACGCAAGACCCGGAGTTCGCCCAACTCCGTGCCGCGTTCCAAGGTGAGAACGAGAAGCTCCTGTTCAGCGAACTCGGCAGCCTGCCGAATGAGCAAATCCTTGCGACACTTAACACGAAGTTTTTCCCATTCTACGCCCGTATTCTCAGCGAGGCGCGCAAGGTTTGGAATGGAAACCTTTCCACCAAGGTTCAAGATCAGCTCGTCCTCATTGAGGAAGTCTTCGGCAATTCGAACTTCACCAACAACGTCACCAGTGGAAATATGGCCGAAATCATCGGCCTCGTGGCAGAATTGGATAAAGACCGCCTGTTGAAAACCGACCTGCTCGGTGACGCCATCGAATCCGCGCTCTCCGAGACGGGCGGCACAAGGGACATCGGCCTGCATCGCACACCCGACCACATCCGACAGTTGATGGTCGGCCTCGTTGCGCCCACTTTTGATGACCTCGCCTTCGATCCGACCCTCGGCACGGGTGGGTTCATGTTCGATACTTTCGAATATGTGATGCAGGGCGTGAGTCAGGACCGGCACTGGCCCGGCCCAAAGTCACATCCCGAAATGACTGCGTGGTTCAAGGACTGGTTTGCCAAACATCCCGTCCCGATGCCATCCATCGAAATGACCACTGATTTTTACCGCACCGGCGTCGGGGGCATCGAATACCTTGGCATGGTGCGCAAGATGGCTGCGATCAACTTCTACGTGCGCGGTCTCAACCCCGGCAACATCCAGCAGGGCGACTCACTGGAAAAGTTCGGCACAGAAATTTTGCCAAAGAGCAAGACCGTCATCCTTGCCAACCCGCCCTTTGGCGCGGAACGCGACAAGGAATCCTATCCCAATGTCTGGAGCGAGTATCCCACCGAGAGCGAAACCACGATTCTCTTCGTGAAGCTCATGCTCGAATCGCTCGCGCCCGGCGGGCGTTGTGCCGTCATCGTCTCCGAGGGCTTCCTCACTTGGGATCAAAATAGCGCGCGCGCTTTGCGCCGCGCGTTACTCGACGAATGCGACCTCAAGGCCGTTATCAGCCTGCCGCAAGGCGTGTTCGTGAGCAAAGGCGGCCAAGGGCCGAAAACCTCCATCCTCTACTTCGTCAAAGGCAGTCAAACGCGGAACGTGTGGTTCTACAAGGTGGCGAACGACGGCTACACGATGGGCACGAATCGCAAGCCCATCTCCGGCTGTCAGCTTGTCGAGGCGCTCGACCTCTTCCACCGCTATGTGCGCGAGGGCAAAGAGCCGCCGGAAGCGCGCCACTCCTTCTGCATCTCCGCCGACTGGATCAAAGAGCTCGACCCGCGCGTGAAGGACAAAATTCACGCCGAAACCCGCACGGAGATGGGCGAGAGGGCGGCGAAAGAAAAAACCAAGCTCGCTGAAAAGTTGGACATCCAAGTGGCCGCGAAGAAACTCACCGCTGCCGAGTGCAACGACCGGCTTGCCCAGCACGACGAACTCTGGCTGAGCAAAACCGAGAACGCCATCGCACAGAAAATCGAGCGTGCCCACCTTTACTCGTTCAACCTGCCGAACTACCGCAGCAGCCTGACCCCGGTACAGGTCGAGGCGTGGAAAAACTTTGCTGCAACCTATGTGCGCGAGGACGATCCGTCGAAAACGTTGGAGAAGCAATACCAAGCCATCGCCACCGCTGAACCAGACCAATTGGATGAATTGATCTCGTGTCTCGAACCGCGCCATACGCTCGAACTCGACATTGCCCGCCAATTTCTGACCGGCATCTCACCCGAACTTTTCGCCAAGCATCCGCATCTGCGGACGTTGCAGGAAATTATTCGCAGCACAGAAAATGCTCAACACGTTCAACTCAAAAACATCCTGAAGCACTGTGTTCGCCCGGTCCGGCTTGAGCCTGAAGTGACTTACAGGCTCGTGACTGTCCGTCTTTACGGGAAAGGTGTGCAGTTGCGGAGCGAAATGCAGGGCGCAGAACTCAAAGGGGCAAACTGGTTTCGCGTGGAGACGGGTGACTTGATCATGTCCAAGATTGATGCACGCAACGGCGCTTTTGGAATCATCCCGTGCGACCTCAATGGCGCGATTGTGACTAACGAATTCCCAGTCTTCAGAGGCAGTTCGCCCGAATGGGTTCTGGATTTCCTCCTTGCTCTGCTGACGAGACCGAGTTTCTACCAGCGGTTTGATGCAATGGTTTCGGGCGCGAGCGGTAGGAGACGTGTCGAGCCTGCGGAATTCTTGGACATGGAGATTCCTGACGTGCCGCCAACGCTTCAGCGAGAGGTCGGCACGCGGATCGTTGAGTTGAGGCAAATCATCGCTGTAGCCAGCACCGAACTCGAAGCGCTTGAAACGAAAGTCAACGGCCTGATGGAGAACTGACCATGCCCACGCGCACCAGGACCGGCATTTTTGACAACGAAGCTTCGGCGGTGGACTTGAAGGTCTATGACGTGCTCAATGCCTTGAAGTGGACGACAGGCGACACGCTACTTTACCAGCCGAGCTACGCGCTCACCGAGGAGGAACAACGCGACTTTCCCGGCAGCAAGTCCATCAAGCCGGACTTCGTTCTTCAGGACTTGCAGGGCTTTGCGCTGGCCGTCATCGAAAACAAACTCGACGACCCGCAGAAGGCGTTGCCGAAGCTGCGGCTCAAATACAGCCGGTTGCTCAAGCCGCGTTTCCTCTACGCCTGCGCGGCGGATGGCGCGGGCGGATTGAAGATTCTTTTCTTCGACATGGCCTGGCGCGGCACGGACGCGGCGGAGTTCAAATCCATCGGCGAGTTCATGTCGCTGGAGGAAATGAAGCTCAAGATCGCACAGGCCGAAAAGAGGCAGCGCGAAGATAAAATCAGTCTCGAGCGTTACAAGGATTTGGCCGGCGGCTTTGATCCAACGGCGGGCAAGGATCGCTATTACCAACTCGATTGCATCCGCATCTTGCTCGACCTTTTCCGCGCCGGTAAAATGAAGATGCTCGTCCACATGGCGACGGGGCTTGGCAAGACGCGGACGATGGTGGCCTTTGTCAAGGTGCTGCTGGATTACGCGTTGGCGAAGCGCATCCTTTTCGTGGTGGATCGGCGCACGCTGGCGCGGCAGGCGCTCAACAAGGGTTTCAAGTTTCTCAGCCCGGCCTACAACAGCCATTGGATCACATCGGCAAACTGGCGGGCGCACAAGAACAAGAATATCCATGCGGTGGTCATTGACACTCTGGAATTGCTCTACGACAAAATTCCCAGCAACTTCTACGATCTGTTGATTGTGGATGAGTGCCACCGCTCCATCACGGTCAACCGCAACCTGATTTTCGATCACTTCGTTTGCCCACGCATCGGCCTTACCGCTACGCCCAAAATCGCCGTGCCCGCCGACGGCGAGAAAGTTGACCCGGAAGACCTCGCCATCAACGACACCTACCGGCTGTTCGGCTGTGAATCAGAAAAACCCGACTATGAGTTTGGTCTCGACCGTGGCATCGAAGAAGGCTTCCTCGCGCCCTACCGGAAGGAGGAGCACATCACCGCGCTGACGAAAGAGGCGATGGAGAAGGGTGTTCTTTACGATCATCTGCTCGATCCGGAGACGCGCCAACGGATCGAGCTGCCGAACGAAGAGCAAATTGAACTGGAACGGCTGAACAAGCGCGTCCTCAGCGAGGAACAGGCGAAGCGTTGGGCGGAAATCATCCGCAAGCAAACCGAATACGGCGAGAAGGTGCTGTTCTTCGCGGCCAGCCAGGCGCATGCCATGATGTTGGTGAAGGAATTGAACGCGGCCTTCAACGACAAGGGCGAAAGCCCGCGTTACGCCGAGGCGATCATCTCCGAGAACGACGAGATCAACGAGACGCTCAAGGAATGGTTTGAGCGCCCGTATTCGAATCCGCGTGTGGTTGTGTCCGTGGACATCATGAGCACGGGCGTGGACATTCCGTGCCTGCGTTATGTCGCGTTTGGCGCGCTCACCAAATCCGTCGGCAAATACCTCCAGATGCTCGGTCGCGGCACGCGCCTTGATCCGAAGACCGGCAAGTTCAGCTTCACCATTCTCGACTTCGTGAAGCTCTGCGGGCGGATGGAAGACAACGGTAAAGGCACGCCGAAGAAAAACATTAAAATCGTCACGGGAGGCAGCGAAGGTGGGGGCGGTGGCGGCGGTGGCGGAATCGTGATTGACGGGATTCTCGACAACCCTGATCCGGCAAACCTCATTCAGCGCGCCATTTTCACGGATGGAAAGGTGAAGATCATCGACAACATCCCCATCGTGAAAGCGCGCGAGCTTTTTGAGCAAGGCGTGAAGTCCACACAAGACCCGCTCATCGCCGAGTTGAAGCGGAAGGCGTGGGAAAACAAGGATTACGAACCGACCCAAGAAGAACTGGCCGCCGTCAAAGCGTGGATTGCCGCGCCCGACATCATCCTGACCGAAGAACAACTCCAGCGCATCTACGAGTTCCCCGCCGGTTCTGTCTGGGATTTCTTCCTGGCGGTTCTCGGGGTGAAGAAGATTCCAACCACACGTGACCGGATTGAATCCGGCTTCGAAAGCTACCTTGCCCTTTACAATTTCTCATCAGGACAGGTGGAGGTGTTGCGCAAAATCAAAGATATTTTTGCGGCCAACATTTCCTCCGGGGGAAAGGTGGATGTGAAAGCCATATTTTCCAATCCCATCTACGCGCGAATCCTCGGGCAATTCGAAGAGGTCAACCCGCAGTTTGAGGGAAGCTTGAAGGAAGTTGTCGCCCAAATGGAAGAGACGTTTCGACGTGCGGCGTAGAGCGATTGCAAGAGACGGTCGTTCATGGTAGCCTTCTCCAATGCCCTACACCATCGCAGAGGCAAGACACAGATTCTCCCTTTGGGCGGCCTGTCGGGCGGCTCAGGCGGGCTTTGCACAGGGCACCCGAGAGCAGTTCACGGGTGCTCTCAATCATTGTAAGATTCGAATTTTCCTGGAAAACACCGCAAATCATTCAGCTACCCAGCGCGCGTTCGATCAACAACACCATCGTTGGGTGAGTAGCATGCGGCGTTTCATGATGAGGCGCTTCAGGCGCAAACTGTCCTATGGCGTCGCGGCGAAGCTTATTTCGATTTACATCAAGAGCTTCTTCATTCTTGGAGGTTTTGAACAAACGCAACTTGCTCAAGTTGCGCATCCGCCAATCGACAGCATCTTGTTGAAAGGAGTGGATCGGGTCCGCGCCACAAATCTGTCCTCGCGCTACAAGTGGAAGAAGCTCACGGCACCCAAATACAGAGCATTGATCACAAAACTGCGCGCGCTTCACGGCGAGCCGGCATTCTGGAAAATCGAGGAGCATTGGGTGCCATGAGGAACTGACTCAGTCCGGTTTCAGGATCCTAAAAAAAGCGTGAAACCGGTCCTCACTTTTGGTCCAGCCGGTCGCGACCCCCCGCCGCAATGATGGGCGGATGAAAAGGTACACGCCTATTCAATGAAATGATCATTTCATTGGAAAGGCATGTTCGTATGGACTGGTTGAGAGTGCGTGAGAGCATGCGGACGGTTGCCGGACATGAGGAAACCGTCCTGCGACATCGGCTGCGTCGCTCGCGGCACGCGAGCCATCGCCCAAAGCAGATATTCGGCGACTCAATCTCACTTGGTTGCGCCGGAGTCCTTGCGTTTTTACACAATCAATGGCATAATGACCTTGTGTTTTTACAATGAAGCGACGAATTGACAAGGTTCTTATGGAATGGAAGAACCGGCGCCTGCGGAAGCCGCTGGTGGTCCGGGGGGCGCGGCAGGTTGGTAAAACTCATTCCATCACGAGCTTCGGCCGACAGGAATTCGATTCCATGATGCATTTGGATTTCGAATTGGACCGCAGATTGCGCCGCATTTTCGATGGCGATCTCACCCCCGCGAACGTGCTCCTGCAATGCGAAGCTTACACGGGCAAAACCGCGGTCCCAGGCAAGACCCTGTTATTTCTGGACGAGATCCAAGCATGCCCGCGCGCGTTGCTGTCCTTGCGCTATTTCCACGAGCAGATGCCGGCATTGCATGTCATCGCCGCCGGATCGCTGCTCGAATTCGCATTGGAAGACGTGGCCTTTCCGGTCGGTCGGGTCGAATTCGAGTGGCTGCGGCCGCTCTGTTTTGATGAGTTTCTTTGGGCTGCCGGTCTCGATCATCTGGCCGCGCAGATTCCCGGCCTGGATGCCAATCAACCCGTTCCTGACGCCCTGCACGAGAAACTTCTGGAACAGTTGCGTCTCTATTTTCTCATCGGCGGAATGCCGGAAGCCGTCTCGACCTTTGTCGAATCGCACGTCCTGGCAACGGTTGTCCCCATCCACCAGACGCTTTGTCAGTCCTACTTTCATGACTTGTCCAAATACGGCGCACGGGTTGACCGCGAGTGCCTTGAGCACATCTTTGAGCAAATTCCCGCCCGGGTGGGTGGTCAAATCAAGTACACATCCCTGCATCCTGAAAAACGGATTGAGAAGATCAAGGAGACGTTGCGTGTTCTGGAACGAGCCTTGCTCATCCACAAGGTTCACGCGACGTCCGCCCAGGGACTGCCGCTTGGGGCGGACGCATCTCCGAATGTGTTCAAGGCGGTCTTCCTGGACATTGGCCTCATGCAGCACGTTTGCGGACTCTCGGCGCGCGACATTTTGGACGAAAGGGACCTGCTTGACGTCTATCGCGGTGCGTTGGCGGAACAGTTTGTCGGTCAGGAACTCCTGGTTCATGCCAATGGATCCGAGAACGGCAGGCTTTACTATTGGGCGCGTCCGCAGAAAAGCAGCAGCGCGGAGGTGGACTACCTGCTGGTTCGTCAAGGCAGGATCATTCCCATCGAGGTGAAGAGTGGCGCATGGGGCCGCCTCAAGAGCCTGTGGATTTTCTTACAGGAACATCCCCACTGCAAGGCCGGCATCATCCTCAGCTCGGCGCCCACGCGGGCGGATGCGGCCGGCGTCGTCAAGGCTCTCCCGTTGTACGCCCGGCTTGGCGATGGTTGAAGCGACCACCTTCCTGGCGAGCGGGCAATTCTTGGCGTCGCATTCGGTTTGCCATGAAGGGGGCTGGTGGCACGCTTCCAACGTGCGGGTTGTCACGCTCAGAAGGTCGTGCCCCGCCGCCGCAATGATCATGATTCGCCCGCAACTCCCGAACAAATCGGCAGCATACGGTTGATCGGGTTGAATTGCGCCACCGGCTTTTGTCTTTACGCAATTTCAAAGTGTCATTTTGAATTTGCATGATATGGCTTTTTGAAATCAAGCTGTCGAAAACCCTGGATTGCGCGATGGCCGACGGACTCAAGCGGTCCCGCCAGGACCTGGGTTTTACTCAGGGCAGCGTGCTGACCCTTCAGGACACCGGACAGCCGATTGCCGCGGACATCGCGGCGGCGAACTGGTGCGGCGGGTTGGAAGATTTACTGGCCCCGACATGAAATATGCGGGTTAGAAACACCCGGATTGGCCGGCGATCCAATCTGCGCTGCGGGCGCAGTCGGAGATGCGAATCTGTTCGATGCAGCCATCCACCCGGCCGATCGAAAGCGGCGCCTGGCTGCCCACCATGCGCCCCGCGGCGGATTGCTCGTTCACCAGCGCGCCCTCAAGAAACAGCCTGATGAACCGGCCGTCATAGGTGCCCGCAAGATAGTGACGTCCCGGTTCAGGCGGGCGGTTCGCCGCGACGCTGCGCGCGCCCTGGTCGGTGTTCACCAGAAAGCGCGCGCCCGGCAGCGCCGCGCAAAGGCCGCCATTGTGGCCGTAGTCGCAGAAACGCAGGCTGAATGAACCGTTGCTGCCCAGTGTGTCGTAACGCAGCACCCGGCCGTTGCCGATGATCGCGCGCGGATACGCGCTGCCGTCGTTCCAGGGCGCGCAGTAAAGGTGGCGCCCGTCGAACGCCCCGGCGTTGAACCCAACGGTCTTCAGTCCATCCACCAGCCCCGCATCGTGCGCGGCCCAGCTCCGCGGATTCGCGAACTCGCTTTGCGTGTCATAGCGCAACATGACGCCATGAAAGAAACCCTTCCCGTCAAAGTAGGGCACGAAATAGACGTAGCGTCCGTCGAACATTCCGCCGTCGAATCCGCGCGTCGTCATGCCGGCGGTCTTCGAGAATTCGTAGCTGCTCCAGCTTTTCGGGTTATTGAACGCAGCCGCCGTGTCGTATCGAATGACGGTCGCGGTTTCGCCGTACGGAACAAAATAGACATGCCGCCCGTCGAACACCGCGCCGACACAGAGCTTCATTCCGAGCGGTTTGATGTTGCAAGCCGACCAGCTTCTCTTGTCCGTGAACTCGCCGCGCGTGTCGTAACACAGCACGATTCCCGTGCTCAGCGGCGCGAAATAGATGTACCGGCCGTCAAAAAGCGCGCCGTCGTAATCACTGGCATCCAGCCCGTCGGTGTCGGCCGCATCATGCATCACCCAGCTTTTTGGGTCTTTGAATTCGCCGCGCGTATCGTGCCGCACGACGATGCTGTTCCCGATCAAGAAGGAGTCGGGATTCATTCCCGTGACCGCCGGCGAGGCGCACTTTGGCGGTTCTTTGACGCTGTCCTTGGGGATCGAAGCGTGGCCCGGCGCAAAATAAATGTAACGCCCGTCAAACGCCGCCGATTGATGGGAACGGGACACGCCAAGGTCGTAAGCCGACCAGCTACTCTTGTCCGTGAACCTGCCGCGCGTGTCGCAGCGCAACACGCGCGAGTGGAAATCGTCGGCATCGCGTCGCGGAACAAAGAAGACATACCGCCCGTCAAACACCGCCCCATAATAGCCTTTGGTGTTCAGCCCGTCCGTGTTGCCCGCGTCGTAAGTCTGCCAACTCGCCGGGTCTTTGAACTCGCCGTGGGTATCGTAACGCAACACCTTGCCGTGGCGCGTTTGGGTGTCGTGCTGTGGAACGAAATAGACATAGCGGCCATCGAACACCGCGCCAAAAAACCCGGTCGTATCCAGTCCCGAAGTGCGGCCTGCGTCGCAAGCGTCGAATGTGTCGAAACCGGCAAGCGGCTGCCATTGGGCGACGATGGTCTGCATCGCCTCCGCGCGCGCCGTCCGGATGTTGACCCATGCCTCGACGGTGATGGCGTGGGTGGTTTGGAGTTTGAAATCTGCTTGCGCAACGCCGGCGTCGGGGCGGTTCAAAATCAGCCGGAAATGCTGATCGTGTGTTTCCATGTCGTGAGATTGAGCTGGGTCTTTTTCAGGGGTTGCCCACGCCGCCATCGAGTTCAGGGGGCCATTCGGCGAGGTCGTCGGGCGTGTTGAAGTTCTCGTGGTACCAGCGCAGTTCCTTCTCGCGCTCCTCCTTGGGCAGGCGCGCCCACGCGGCCCGCTCCTCGCCGAACAGTTCGGCCAGGTGTTCGAAGTATGCCTCGGAGAATTCGGGTTCCGCGTTCATGGCCATAGTTCGCTCACCGGAGGAGTGATGCGTCCAAGCTTTTCCGCATCTGAGTTCGAACGCACCTCCGCCATCTTCATCGCACGATCCAGCAGAGCCTCACGGCCGTCATGCCCCACAGGGTCCTTCGCCAATTCATGGCGGCTCGCGGCATCCAGCAGGCGCTGGTGTTGCGATGAAAAGGGTTCATCCACGGGCCACTGCCAGCCCGGTTCCTTCTTCCATGCCCTGTAGAATGTCTTCCACGCCTGTTTGTAGGAACCATAACGGACTTCATCCACGCACGCCCAGATGATCCGTTCGATGCGCACGGCAGCGAAGACGCGGTCTGGATTTTTCTCGTGGTCGAGCAAGCGGAGTAACGGGCGCTTCTGTGCCAGCGCGTGGCGATCAGCCGGCGGTATTTTTCCCCAGGCATCAATCAACTTCCGTTGATCCTGAATGTGGAGGAGCGCCTCAGAGGAGCGATGCTCCCACAGTTGCCAGGCAATGCTGTCCACCATGGGCCAGTCCTTCTCGCGATCGGTCTTCTTCATCTGGGCGACCACATGCCTCGTCGCAAGGCCCGTGTCATCTGCGGTCCACGAGGCGAGGCGCGGGGGCACGCCGAAAATGTCCACCTTGTGCTCCGCGCCATCGGGGTCGCGAACAAGGAGATGGCTGGTCCATCCATGGGACAGAAACTCGAAGTCCAAAGGCGCGCCAAAAAGGGAACGGTACATGACGCGACACCCTGGCGATGCGGCTTCCAAACCCGCGAAAAGTGTCCGCAACTTGCCCAGGTCATCGGGCGCGATGATCCAATCGGTGTCTTTCGTGCTCTGCTGAAGGCCGTATTCCACGCAGGCCATGCCGGACGTGAGCGCGAAACGAATCCCTGCCTCGCGAAGGCGGACGCGAAAAACGCGCAGAAAATCGAGCGGGGAATTCATGGCCAGCCGTGCCCAATTCCACCTAATGCTTGGAGGTGCCGTTCTTCTTCGACGGCAAATCCTTGAGCGCCACGATGTGCAGCGGATCGAGGGTTGCGATTTCTCCGTCCGTGTCGAGCACCGCCAGGGCATGGCGGCCAATGAGGACACATTCCGGGTGGCGGACGGCATATTCGTGTCCATCCGAAGTGCGAAGGCAAAAGGGCCGAAAGCCGCCGGAAAGCCTTTGACAAACCCGTTCAACGTTCATGCCGATAGGCTATCGCAGCCAAAATCTCCTGTCAACCGTCACGCGATGACGGGCATATAGCGGTTGATCGCATTGCAGCTTCTCAATGATTCGTTTCTGGATTGAGCAAGCAATGCTATCAGAAGGGGCTTCGCCAGAGGGCATCAGCGCACGGAGAGCGACTTCGGCTTGAACTGCTTGGATAAGCCGCTCGATCAAGCTCGCTTCACGATCCAGTATTTCAAAATCGTGTGGTGAGGCGCGCACATGTTTCCGGCTGGTGTCGGGGTCGAACGATGCGTGAAGCAGTGTTCGGAGGCGCGGGGACTCATCGGTTGGAAAGAAGACATGCAGCGGCACTGGCTCATCAAACGGCTGAGGCTGGTGCTCCGCGTTCAGCCGCAGCACGGCGGCGACACTCAGTTTCTTTACCGCCCCCTTTGGAGGCCAGGAGTCAGCCCAACGACGGAACGCGAAGCTGGAACTACCACCGTCATGTTCACATTCCACCTGAAAAAGGCAACATTTCGGGGCTTCCCAGATTGCTGAAGTTTCATTGTTGGGGCGGCTTCGATCTGAGCGTCGCTTGCGCGACCGCTTGATTGGCCGCCATCAGACGTTCGATGAACTCGCGGAGAATGGATGGAACGGGAGGATGGATGACGGGCAGTTCCTGCGCATAGGTTCGCTTCACGCACCCACAGTGGTGCGACTGAAGTTTCCAAAGAAACTCCGCGGGATTGTAGTCATTGTCGGAAGCGCGGGCGGCCTGGGCGAGCAACTTTTGCCAATCAATGCCCCGCTGTTGATCAATCGCAAAGAGGTCGATGAGGTCGCGCGCGAACCCGCGGGTGGACAGGGCTGAAACCTTGGCGAACATCAGGTCGGCCAGGCTGACCACCGCGAGGCCAGGGACATGCTTGCTGGGCTTGTATTTCTTGCGATGGCGGAGATAGGGCCTGGCAAGCTCGATGCGAATGGTCTGCCCGCCCACGCGAGTTTGATACGCATACATCTCCGCATTGAGCCGGCTGACGAGCTTGAGTTTCTTCTGGGTCTGCGGCGAGAGCCGGCGATGGATGGTTTCGATTTCCTCGCTTTGGTTTTGCAGGTCGATATCCAGGCTGAAACGGCCGAGCGGATTTTCGATGTGTTCGAGGTAAAGCGCGTTGGCGCCGGCGAAAGCGCCTACGCCCGCCAATTCCGGGATTGCCTCGAACGTCCGAACCACCGTTTGCAGGTCAAGAGGCTTCGGGGCTTTCATGAGGCTTCGGGAAAGAGTTTCCGCAGCACTTGCTTGGTCTTCTTCTGCCCGTGAACCAGACAGAACTCCAAATCGAACCACCCTTTGGGCAGCTTGGTCCAATGCCAGGCCCGGCCCCGTTCGACGACATTCAGGGCGACCTGCTTCTTTCCGAAGGCGGTGAGACGACCGCCCAGGTTCCAGGCGAAGACATGGAGTTCCTTTGGGATTCGCTCGGTCTTTCCGTTGTCGATTCGTGGCTTTCGCATGTTCTGGACAACTGATGTTACGCGCCGGCGGGTCGTTTTCAAGAGTGGATGCGGAATCCCGCTGCCACGCCCGTCTGCTTGCCAGTGGTCGCAGCGCCGTTACAGGGCATTTACTGCTGGGAAACCGTCCCCTCCAAACATGCAACTTTAACGGTGAAAAAGGGAAATGTCGAGGCCAGCCGCAATTCTCATGATGCCCGTCCCCGCCTGCCAACGGCGCGTGGCCGTGTGCCATCGGCGGGCAGAGATAATAGGGGGCAATCGCTCCCCCCTCGTCTGACGTAAAAACCAATGAAGAAACGGCCCATCGCACAGCCTTGTGATGGAAAACGGGTGGATCGGAAACTTGAATTAGGATTGCCAACGGTTGAAATCCGGTGGATTCTGTGCGTTTCCTATGGGCCTTCGCCAATCGGACGGCCTGAACCAAAGACGATCGAACATGAACAGCTATCGAACTCATCATTGCGCGCAACTTCGGAAGCCGGACATCGGCCAACGTGTCGTTCTTTCCGGATGGGTGGACGCGCGACGCGACCACGGCGGCCTCGTCTTTGTTGATCTCAGAGACCGCGAGGGGGTGACTCAGATCGTCTTTGATCCGCAGCAAATTCCGGAATCCCATGATCTCCGATCCGAATACGTGATCCGGGTTGAGGGTGAAGTCGCCCCTCGGCCGGAAGGCACGGTGAACCCCAAGCTTGTCACCGGCGAAATCGAGGTGAAGGCCGCGCAATTGTGCGCGCTCAACAAATCCGAAACGCCGCCTTATCCGTTGGACGAAGAAAACGTGAACGAGGATTTGCGGTTGCAGTATCGCTACCTCGATCTGCGCCGCCGCCCGATGATCGCCAACCTGCGCATGCGGCATCGCGTCACCAAGATCATCCGCGATTACTTCGATGAGCAGGGTTTTCTGGAAATCGAGACGCCCATGCTGTTCAAGAGCACGCCCGAAGGGGCGCGCGAGTATCTGGTGCCTTCGCGGACGAATCCGGGACTCTTTTACGCCCTGCCGCAATCCCCCCAGCAGTTCAAACAACTCCTGATGGTTGCGGGCGTGGAAAAATACTTTCAGATCGCGCGCTGTTTTCGCGACGAGGACCTGCGCGCAGATCGGCAGCCGGAGTTCACCCAGGTGGACGTGGAGATGTCGTTCATCGGACGTGAGGACATCTACCGGGTCATCGAAGGGATGCTGAAATGCATCTGGAAAGGCGCCATCAACCATGATCTCCAGATTCCCCTTCCCCGCATCGCTTACCAGGACGCGATGAACGACTTCGGCGCCGACAAACCGGACCGGCGGTTCGGAATCCAGTTGAAGGATTTCACCGACACCTTTCGATCAAGCGGGTTCAAGGTCTTCGCGGGCGCGGTGGCATCGGGCGGCGTGGTGAAGGCCATCAACGCCAAGGGATTGGCTTGTGTCACCCAGGGGCAGATTGATCTCCTGACCGAACAGGCGAAGACGATGGGCGCCAAGGGACTGGCGTGGATCAAGGTTGAGGGGGGCGCGTGGAAATCGCCGATTGTGAAGTTTTTCAGCGAAGCCGAGAAATCTGCGCTCACGGAGCGGCTTGTGATCGAAGAAGGCGACCTGATTCTTTTCGCCGCCGACAAGTGGAGCGCCGCATGCGAGGTGCTCGGCAAACTCCGACTGACGGTGGCGGAGATGCTTCAGAAGATGGGCAAGCTCAACATCCCGAAGGATGTGTTCGATTTCTTCTGGGTGGTGGACTTCCCGCTGATCACCTTCGATCCCGAAACGCAAAAGTACAAGGCCACGCATCATCCGTTCACCGCTCCCGTGGATGAGGACATCCCGTTGCTCGACCGCGAGCCGACGAAAGTCCGCGGCCAGCACTACGACCTGGTGGTCAACGGAATCGAGCTGGCGGGCGGCTCCATCCGAATCCACCAGGCCGATGTCCAGAGGAAGGTCTTCGAGGACGTCCTCAAAATCCCGAAGGAAACCGCTGAATCGCGTTTCGGCTATCTCATCAAGGCCCTTGGCTACGGCGCGCCGCCTCACGGCGGGATCGCGCCCGGTCTGGATCGGATCGTCGCGCTGGTTTGCGGAACGGAAAACATCCGCGAGGTCATCGCCTTCCCGAAGAACGCGCGCGCGCAGGACTTGATGACGGGGGCGCCGGCGGAGGTGGAGCCGAGGCAATTGCGCGAACTGCGCATCCAGACCGAAGGCCGCCGTCCGCAATGACGCGGCAGACGCCGGAGGTTGCGCAACCCGCCCATTGTAATCAAACCATCGTTCGTTCATGAGCACACGAGTTCGTTTTGCGCCCAGCCCGACCGGTCTGCTTCATGTGGGCGGCGCGCGCACCGCCCTGTTCAACTGGCTTTACGCGAGACACGCCAAGGGCGTCTTTGTCCTGCGAGTGGAGGACACCGATGAGGCGCGCAACAGCCAGGAGGCCATTGACGTGATTTTTTCGGGGTTGAAATGGCTGGGACTCGACTGGGACGAGGGGCCGCAAAAGGGGGGTGACTACGGCCCTTATTTCCAAAGCCAGCGCAAGGAAATCTACCTCCGCTACGCGCAGCGATTGCTCGACGCAAAACTCGCCTACGACGACAAAGGCGCCATCCGGTTCAAGCTGCCGAAGAAAATTGTCCGCGTCCCGGACCTGATCTGCGGCGCCGTTCACTTCGACCTGTCAGCGGAGCCGGACTTGACGATCGTGCGTCCCGACGGTTCGTTCATTTTTCATCTCGTCAATGTGGTGGACGACATTGAAATGAAGATCACCCACGTCATCCGGGGCGAGGATCATCTTTCCAACACGCCGAAGCATCTGGCGCTCTTTGAGGCCCTTGGAGCGGCGCCGCCTCTTTATGCGCATATCCCTCTGATCCTGAACCGTGATGGGAGCAAGATGAGCAAACGCGACGAAGGCGCCGCGGTGGGGGATTACGCCGCCAAAGGATTCGCGCCGGAAGCCGTTCGGAATTATCTTTGCTTCCTGGGATGGTCCCCCAAGGATGACCGGGAGATTCTGTTGATGGACGAGGTGGTCGCCCTTTTCGAGCTTTCCAATGTGCACCGTCACAATGCGCGTTTCGACATGGACAAGCTTCAATGGATGAACGGCCAATACCTTGCCCGGATGACGCTCGATCGTTTTGTCGAACTGGGACGTCCCGTTCTGGAAAAGAACGGGCTGGTATCCGCGCAAACGGACCCCGTTTATTTGCGCGCCGCTCTTGAGACCGTAAAGGAAAAAGTCAAATTGTTCACCGATCTGCCAATCTGGATGGCGTATTTTTTCAAGGATGCTTTCCCGATGGATGCCGACGCTGCCGAAAAGAGCCTGAAAAAACCGGGGGCGTTGGATTGTCTCCGCGACCTGCGAACACGGCTTGAGCGCACCTCACCCTGGAACGCCGCGCAATTGGAAGCGGATTTGAAGTCCCTTGCCGCTGAGAAAAAGGTGAAGGCGGGCGAATTCATTCATCCGTGCCGCGTCGCCTGCAGCGGACGCTCGATCGGCCCCGGCCTCTATCAGATGCTGGAGGTCCTGGGACGTGCGCGCGTGCTCGATCGGTTGGACCGGGCGAGCGGCGCGACAACCGGCGGCATGGAACGGTGAGAGACGGGCGCCGGTTCGGCCGCCTGCTCCCGTTGACGGACCCCATTTGCTGACGGTATGGAATGGACGCGGCTTGCGAAAAATCATGCGATTTTTCCGGAAACCATCGCCAAAATCTGCCGCCCTAAAATCACTGGGCTGCCACACCCACACCAACCATTTTGTCTGCGTCTCCTGTTGCTTCATTTTCTTCTGGCCTGCGCTCATGGGGGTTGCTATACTAAATGGGAGTGCGAAGGTTGTTAAGGCGTTAGCGCGAAAAACCATCCGTGAAAAACACAGTTCTTATTCTCGAAGATAAACCCTCGGATCGGGATTTGCTCTGCGAAGATTTGCCGGAGCATGGGTTCGAGGTTGTCGGTTGCGACACCTGTGAAAAGGCACGAACGATCATACGCGAGAAGCCAGTGGACGCGATTCTCGCGGATTATTGCCTGCCGGACGGAACGGGCGCGGATTTTTTCCGCTCGATCCATGAGGAGTTCGCCAGTGTGCCGGTGATTTTCATCACGAATTTCCCGAATATCGAGCAAGCGGTCGGGTTGATGAAAGGAGGCGCAACGGACTATATTCTGAAGCCCTTTTCCGTGCGGGACGTGGCCAATCGCCTGCGCCGCGCCATCGAGGCAAGCACGCTTCGCGCCGAGGTTGGTTATCATCGGCGGCGCGCCTTGCCGCTGCCAGGCAAACACGAGTTGATTGGCGGGTCTCCACCCATGCAGGCGGTTCGACAGGCCATTGCCGAGGTGATCCGGTCGCCTTCAACGCCCGTGTTGATCACGGGAGAAACCGGCACGGGCAAGGAGGTTGTTGCGCGGCTTGTTCACCAGGGAACGTGCGGCGATTCGCAACCTTTTGTGGAGGTGGATTGCGCCGCCATCCCCAAGGAATCTTTTGAAAAGGAACTCTTCGGCCACGAACCGGGCGCAGCCGCCGGCGCCGACCGCGACAAGGAGGGACTGCTGGAGCTGGCGAGCGCGGGGACGATTTTCTTCGACGAAATTGCGGAGGTGGACTTGCGATTGCAGGGACGTCTCTTGAGCGTCCTGGAGACGCGCGAGTCGCGGCGCCTGGGCGGAACGCGGCCTTTTGTTTTTGGCGCGCGAATCATTGCCGCAACCAACCGCGACATCCAGCAACTTCTTGACACAAGCCAGTTTCGCCTGGACCTCTACCATCGGCTGGCGGTCTATGAAATTCCGATTCCGCCGTTGAGCGAACGACGGGAAGATATTCGCGAATTGTCTGAATATTTCCTGCGTGATGCGGCGGTGCGCCACGGCAAATCGGTTCAGCGCCTTTCGGAGCGTTTTTACAGGAAGGCCGAATTGCACTCTTTTCCGGGCAATGTTCGTGAATTGCGCAATTGGGTGGAACAGGCGGTGATTCAGAGCGAAGGGACGGAAGCTGATTTCATCAGCCGATCTTCTTCCCGGATTCGCGTCCTGTCGCCCGCGCCGGAATCCGCCGCGCCTTCCCCGGTTCATGTGACGCTTTCCGAACACGAACGCGCGCTCGTCGAAACGGCGCTTCGTCAGTCCCAAGGCAACAAGTCCGCGGCGGCGCGCCAACTCGGAATTTCCCGCGGCGCGTTTCTGAGGCGGCTCACGAAATTCGGCGCGGGTTCGTGATGAATTCGCCGCGCTTCTTCACGGCGTCCTGGAACCGGCGGTGATGGCAAGCTCGTCCACGGTCACAGCGACCTCCGCCACTGAACCGGCCCGCGGAGCACTCCGGCCCCGACACACGGTCGTCGTTTTCATCAGATGCCGTAGTTCAGCCAACATGTGCCATTGACCTGCGGCACTGTCAGATGAGATGCCTATTCGTACTGAGGGGCATCTCCCTGGGCGACGATTCCCTTGTTCCTGCCGGGCACTGGCGTGAGACGGATGGGGCGGCCTTTCGACACCGGTTCAAGGTCCACAATCCCAGAAGTCAATTGCACGCGCGTCGTCGGCTTTCCGCCCTGTTGCAGCGTGGTGACGGAAAACTGGGTGCCCCGGACCGTGATGATTCCTGATGGCGTGACCACCTCGAACTGGTTGCCCGGCACGATCGAGAAATTTGCGGTTCCGTGGTGGTCATCCTTCATTTTGACGATGGTGTGGTGCGTGCCATCGGCTTTACGATATGAGATCAGGGTGCTGATGGTCGGTAAATCCTGTCCGTTGCCGTTGCTGGGGTTGCCGGAACTGCCGTTGCTGATGATCACCTCGCTGCCGTCCGCGAAATGGAAGGTGCCATAGTCAAATTCCTTTCCCGGAAGCACGGGCTGGCCATTGTGCAAAATGGCCGGGGCGCGGGACACCTCTGTGTGGTTGCCCGCGAACACCGCGATCCCGCGGCTGTACTTCTGATGACGCGGACAACCCAAAACATAGCTGTCCGATTCCGCTTCGTAGGAACGCGGGGCATAAAAATAACTGTAGCTGTCCGGCGCCGAACTGCGATCTTGCGGGCAATGGAACAATCCCGCGGCATTACCGACCCATGGTTTCAGCGATTCCCGCAAGGTCTGGTTTTCTTGCAAGATGGGGAAGGCTTGAAATTCTGTGGCATAGACCAGCATGGCCTGATGAATATGCCGCAAATTGGCGGCGCACTGGGTGATTCGTGTGGATTGAACCGCCTGATTCCATCCGACACACCCCAACGTAAACAAGAGCGTTCCAACAATGGAAGCGACCAGCGTTTCCATCAAGGTGCGGCCAGCGGTCGGTTTTCGCCTTGAAGCGACGCATCCCGGTTGCGGAGACGGTTCCGTCTCAGGAGGTTTCGCCTGGTTGTTCATGAAGGGTTGCACTCGATTTCTGTTGTTTTCCCGCCGCCACTGGAATTGCGAACTCAAAATTCGCTCCCTCGTTCCATTCGGACACGGGAGATACACATTTCAATTTACCATGATGCGCTAAAATTGCAAGCTTGCAAAATGCCAAGCCCAAACCGAAGCCTTCCCGCGCTTCATTTGGCCCTGTCAGACGCGCCTGGGCATAAAGTTCAAATAGAATCGCCTGGTCCGCCGCCGCGATGGGCTGACCGCGATTCATGACCTGACACGTCAACCAGCCTGGCTCCGGATGATCCAGGAGGGTCCGGCAAATCACAGTTGATTCCGCCGCGGCATGTTTCAACGCATTTTCGAGCAGATTCATGAGCACGCGACCGAGCATCATGGAATCGCCTTCGATCTCGATTCCTTCGCGAGGGTGTTGGACCTCCATTCGGAGGCGTCGCTGGTCGGCTTGCGGCGAAAGGCGCGACGCGATCTCGCGGGTCAGATCGTCCCACCGGAATCGGCTGAGAATCAGATTCATCTTGCCCGCTTCCATGCGCTCGATGTCCAGCAAAGTTCGCAGGAGATTTGACAATTGAGTTCCTTCGACAAGGGCGCTCTCCAGACGACGACGAGTTTTGGATCCCGCCGTTTGCTCCGGCAGAACCGATTCAATCAAGGTCATCATGCTGCTGACCGGCGATTTCAGATCGTGCAACAGCATGTTGCTGAGCATCCTCCTCAAGCGTTGCAATTCCTCGATGCGCTGGCGCAACATCAATTCCCGTCGGGCAATTTCTCCCAGTTGACACACCGCTGCGGCGCCAAACGCCAGCAGGGGTCCTGCACAGGGGAGACGGAAGGGAATCGTGTAAAAAGCCAACCCCACCACCGCTCCATAACCCATGAGGAATACCGCCCAGGAGACAAGAATGTGGCGCAACGGTTGGTTCCACGAAAGAACGGGGATGACGCCGAAAAGACTCGCCAGAAACCACGTCCCGAGCGGCGGGAGGGAAAGCAGCCATGTCTGCTGAAGCAGGTTGCTCAACGCCGTGGCGTGAATGTCCAGCCCCGACCGTTCTCCGCCAAGCGGCGTGGAACGCGCATCATGCAGCCCGCGGGCCTCGACTCCCACCAGAATGATTTTGTTGAGCGCCCATCCTCGATCCAACCGTTGGACAGACGGTTCCAACAGATCAACCGCCGATATGCGCGGGAAAGGTTGATGATAAAAAATCAACTCCTGTGTCATGGCGGAAGGCGTCAGCCGCCGCCAGGTCTTTTTCGTTGGCCGGAGGGCATCGGGCGGCTCGCCGGCCAGAACCGTTGCCAGCGCAAGCGACGGCATCATTCCCTGGTCGGTCGGAATGAGGTACGAGTAATTTCGGAAAATGTTGTCTTCCGCCGGGAAAAAATTGGCGTGCCCGACCCGCCTTGTGGCCCTGCTGATCAGCGGCAACGGCGTCAAAAACTGCTGGGTCAGGTACTGCGCCGGCGCCGTTGGGATGGCGGAGTCGAACGGAATGAGGCTGCCCTTGATCCACGAGGCCGAAGATGCCGATGTCCCGCGGACCAGTTCATCGACAAAAACCCCCGCCAGGGCTGCGTGGCCGGATTGCGCCAACGATCGGGCCAAGTCGAGATCGTGGTCGGGGTTTTGACGGTCCTGTTCGAGCAAAAGAATATCCACTCCAATGCAGGCCGCGCCGTCACATGCCTGCACCAGCCGACCCAGATATGATCGCGGCCACGGCCAACGTCCGATTCTGGCGTCCATCAACTGAAGCGACGCGTCGTCAATCGAAACCAAAACCACTTCGGGACTGATGCTGAACCGGGTGCCGACGCGTTTGAAAAGATGATTGGTCGCCTGCAAGTCAACCAGTTTTCCCATCCCGCCCCATTCCACGACCAACGCCACAAGCAGGCCGGCGCCGCAGCACAAAAGCCGCGCCGGCTCCTGGAAGGCGGAAAGGCGTTGGAAGAAACGCATCCGGACCTTCTTACCCGAATGCCGTCAAAATCACAACTCTGAGCGGAAGAACTTCTTTGCGTCTTGCGTGGCCACGGGGCGACGGTCATGGTTTTCCGCCGGCAACGACGCGCATCAGCGATTCTTCGGGAATGGCGCCCGGTCGGAGGATGCGGATGCGCCCGGCCTTCAATTCCACCACGGTTGAAGCCACGCCCTCTTTCGTCGCGCCTCCGTCCAGGGCCAGATCAATGGTTCGTCGAAACGGGCGCAGGGCCTCCTGAAATGTCCGGGGCGCCGCGGCGCCGGCAAGATTCGCGCTTGTGGCGACAAGCGGCCGCGGCAGTGTTTGCAGCAACGCCAGCAGCCACTTGTGTTTTGGCACGCGCCAACCGATTGCGCCGCCTTTTGACGGCACAACCAGGGTCAACGGTCCCGGCCAAAAGGCGCGCGCCAGTTTCTCGGCGCGCTCGTTCCAACCCCCGGAAGCAGCGCGCGCAACCGCAACATCGGATGTCAACCATTGGAACGGTTTATCGCGCGGCCGTCCTTTGATTGCGTAGAGGCGCGCGATTGCCGCGCTCTGGCCGGAATCAACGCCCAGACCGTAAACGCTCTCGGTGGGGAAAAGAACCACGCCGCCCGCGCAGATCGTTTCACGCGCGGCGTCAAGCGCCGTCGCGCCGCGCCGGGACAGGGACAAAATTCGAGCCTGGGACGGAATCCGCATGACGATGAAAGTGGCAATGCTGTAACTATTCGAGTCATTCCCGCGGAAGCGGGTGCATGTGGTCGAAGACTCATCCAGTTCGCCAGCCCCACCTCTGCATAAGCCCTGCATTCCCATCCCGCCACGGCGGGACGGGAATGACAGTGAGCGAAGGGATGACCTGAATAGTTACAAGCCGCGCAAATGCTGCAAGATACCTGACGCCCTGCGGGAGGGCAATAAAAACAACCGCTGTGGAACAACCCGCTGGCGCGATGCTCACAGCTCTGGTTTCGAACTCCACCATGGGACCTGCACGCCCTGGTTCCGCATGAGCGGAAGATGCCAGCGCCGGAACGACCGCAGTGGAACAGGCGAAGGCGAAAGAACCGAAAGCATTCATCGTAAGGTTGGCCTGCAGTGGCTGTCTTCTGTTGAGCGTGTGGTCGGCAACCAAATTATTTCGGTTCGATGACGTTGAGTCCCTTTACGCGCGCGAAATGTTGTATGTTGAAGGTGGCCACATCACTGCCTCTCTCCAGAGCGGTCGCTGCAACGATGACATCGGCATCCAGGATTACCGCCATTTGTCAGAGGGAGTTACAAGACGCCTGCGGGCGGCTCGAAGATCGCGACGCCAAGCGATGGCTTCATCATCCGCCAAATCGGTTCTTGCCAGGACATCCGCCAGATCGCGGCCAAGGCAAATTTTCTTGTGGTCCGGCGTCAGCCGGGCAAAAGGAGTTCCATTCTTAAGCAACACAAAAGTGGCGTTTTGATAATGGACACGGTTGACGCAGTCGGCAAAATTACGCGCCGCTTCCGTGACGCTGATGGTGTTTGCTTTCATAAAAATCAGATTATCATATTTTACGGATTTGTCAATGGCGCGCCCATCTCCTTGATCCGTACATAAGCACACAAGAATGGCCAATCCGGTATAGGGGCGGGGTAGGTGGTAGGGAAGAAGGGAGCCGGGACGTTTATCCCCGCCCG
>JACQHZ010000383.1 GCA_016198745.1 Verrucomicrobiota bacterium | reverse complement strand
GTGGCATTATAATTATCAGTAAATAGATTATCTAATCCAACCCGCCTCTTCTCTTGGGAGAATCAGGAAAAGCATGCCCAATCAAACCCCAAAACCCCCTGCGTGGGAATCCGGGCTAGTGTACATTTTTGTGGTGGAAGTCAGGGAATAAGACGACAACGGCCATGCAAATTTTGAAGCACATTCTCAACCGCAAACGTGCGGGCATTCTGACGCCGGTGTTCGCCTTGCGCTCTGAAAACGATCTCGGCATCGGCGACACACAATGCGTGCGCGAGATGCTGGATTGGTGCGCGCATCACAGGTTTTCGCTGCTCCAGGTGTTGCCAATCAACGAATCAAGCGATGACAACAGCCCGTACAACGCCATCAGCTCGATCGCGTTGGACCCGACCACCATTGCCGTCACGCCGGAAAATGTCCCCGACCTGCCGCGCAATGCCTTTCAGGAACTCGCTCCGGCCAAACTTCAAGAGGAACTGCGGCAGGGACCCGTGCAATACCGCAAGGTCAAACCGCTCAAACTTCGTCTGCTGCGGGAGGCCTTCAACCAGTTCAAAAAGAAACATGATGCGAAGAACACGGCAAGAGCCGCCCAATTTCGCGCCTTTCTCGCGGCGAATGAAACCTGGATTCCGAATTACGCGCTTTTTCGCGTTCTGATGCAGATTCATGATGGCTGTCCTGCATGGGAACTGTGGCCTGCCGAACATCAAACGCCGGAGGCTGCCCGCCTCTGGCGGGAGTCGCGCCCCGCCGTGGAACGCCGCGATTTGGATGAGGCATCGCTTTTTTTCAGTTACGTGCAGTGGATCGCGTGGCAACAGTGGGAAGCGCTCAAGGAATACGGCGACCGATGCGGCGTCGTCCTGATGGGCGACATCCCTTTCGGCATCGGTCGCTGCAGCGCGGATGTCTGGGCGCATCGCAGCCTTTTCGATCTTCGATGGTCGTGCGGCGCACCTCCGGAAAGCTTTTTCAAACCGGACATCTTCACGGAAAAATGGGGACAAAACTGGGGCATCCCTCTGTATCGTTGGGATGCCATGAAAGAGGACGGCTATTGGTGGTGGAGATCGCGCGTCGGCGCCACAAGCCGGATTTTTCATCTGTTCCGGATTGATCATGTGCTGGGGTTTTACCGCATCTACGCCTTCCCGTGGAAACCGGATGAAAACCATCAGTTCACGCATCTTACCCAGGAACAGGCGCGTGCGCGTGCGGGCAATCTGCCCCGCTTTTGGCCGGGCGACGACAACAGCGACAGCCAGAAACAAATGAACCAGCAACAGGGAGAAACGCTCTTGCGCATGGTGCTTGATGCGGCAGGCGCGACGGCGGTTGTCGCGGAAGACCTCGGCATGGTCCCCGATTATGTGCGGCCCTCGCTGACCAAACTCGGCATTCCCGGATTCAAGATTCCTCTCTTTGAACGTCACCAGGATGGTTTCTACAAGAACTCATCGGAATATCAGCCGCTTTCAGTGGCCACGCTGGCAACGCACGATCATGAACCCATCGTCGCGCTTTGGAACCGATGGCAGACGGCGACGGAGGGGGCTTCCGAGATGCGTCATCTTCTGACCTGGATCGGTTGGGACCCGAAAAACCCGCCGCGCGATTTGACGGCGGAGCTTCATGCGGGGATTTGCAAGAAGTTGCTCGCCTGTTCCTCATCCCTGGTGATTTTCATGATCACCGATCTTTTCGCTCAAACCCAGCGGTTCAACGTGCCGGGTCCCGCCAGCGAAAGCAATTGGACCGAACGATTGCCCTTGACCATCGGACAGTTCGATCAGACGCTGGGGATCGCTTCGCGCCTGGCGGCGCTGGCGTCGGCCATCGGGCGTTGCTGATTCGCGCGCATTTTTCGATTAGTTCTGGCGCTTGAGAAGATAATCGGCGAGTTGGTGCAGACGACAAGCGTGATGGCCCACCAGATCGAGCGCATCCCGCGCGGCGCGCGTGTAACGCGCCGCCTCTTTCTCGGAACGCTCCATGCCAAGAATGGATGGGTAGGTGGCTTTGCCCGACTCGGCGTCTTTGCCGGCGGTTTTCCCAAGTTCCTTCGAAGTCTTCGTCGCATCCAGAATATCATCAATCACTTGAAAGGCCATGCCCAGATTATAGCCAAAGCGGGTGAGCGCGCCCAACCAGGAGGGAGCGGCGTTGGCGCTCATCGCCCCAAGGCGGATGGAACAGGTGAGCAGCGCGGAGGTCTTGCGCTCGTGAATGTACCGCAGTTGCGCATGCGAGAGGTTCTTTCCTTCCCCCTCCAGGTCCGCCACCTGGCCCGCGACGAGATATAAACTGCCGGCGGCGCGCGCGACCTCGCCCACCAGGTCTGCGTGGGAGTAGCGTGAAGGGCGTTTGCAGCGCGTCACCAGTTCAAACGCGACCGTCAACAGCGCATCACCCGCCAGCACCGCAATGCCCTCCCCAAAGACCTTGTGCGAAGTCGGTTTGCCGCGGCGAAAATCATCGTCGTCCATGCACGGCAGATCGTCGTGAATCAGCGAGTACGTGTGGATGCACTCCACCGCGCATGCGAGAGGCAGGGCGGCGGTTTCCGAGCCGCCGCACGCCTCGGCGGCGGCGAGACAGAGGATTGGACGCAGCCGCTTGCCGCCCGCAAAAAGGCTGTAGCGCATGGCCTTGTGGATGGTCGTTGGCTTCATGCGCGACGGCGGCAGATGCCGGTCCAGCGCCGCATCCACTCGCCGGCATCGGGAGACAAGGTAGGATTTCAATTGAACAGCCACGCACCCGATCTAATACACGCAAACACGGTCATGCAAAAGTAATTTCAGCGCAGGAAGGTCAAGCAGGCCGGCGCAACGACATCGCCCTTGTGCCCGGTGGCGCTCAGCGCGCCGGTGTCCGCATCCACGCGGAAGGTGAAGATGGTGTTGCTCTTCTCGTTCGCCACGACCATCCAGGCGCCCGTCGGATCGAGGATGAAACTGCGCGGGAAATTTCCCTGGGTCGCTTCATGGCCGGCGAGCTGCAACCGGCCTGTGCCGGTGTCAATCGCGAAAATCGCAATGCTGTTGTGGCCGCGGTTTGATCCATAAAGGAATTTCCCGGAAGGATGGACATGCAGATCGGCGCAGTAATTCGTTCCCGTGAACCCGTCCGGCAAGGTCGTCAACGTCTGCAATTCCATGAGCGCGCCGGTTGCGCCGTCATAAGCGAATGCCACAACCGTGCTGTCCAGTTCGTTGATGAGATAGGCAAAACGACCGTTGGGATGGAATGTGAAATGTCTCGGTCCAGCGCCCGCTTTTGCGTCCCAGGCGCCGGCCGTCGTCAGTTTCCCTGTTGCGGCGTCAAACCGGCACATCACAACCTTGTCGAGTCCGAGTTCGCCGGCGAATGCGAACCGGTTGGCAGCATCGAGCACGATCGAGTGGGCATGAGGCTTCTTCTTGCCATCCCCCGCCAAAGACTGGTGCTCGGTGACGGCAACGGCCTTGCCAAGTTCCCCGCTCTCCGCAACCGGCAGCACCGCCACGGCGCCGGTCCCGTAATTCGCGACTTGAATAAATCGGCCGTCCGCACTTACGCCGATGTAGCATGGGACCATCCCCTCCGATGACTGCCGGTTGAGGAATCGCAGGGCGCCGGTTGCGGCGTCAATGGCATAGGAACAGACGGCGCCGCCCTTCCTGCCGTCGCAATTCTCCACAAAATCCGCCACGAACAAAAACCGCCCTCGCCCATCCGTCTCGATGTAAAGAGGGCTGTGCACGCCCTCGCAGAAACGGACATCCGGCCGCAGCGCGCCCGTCTTCCCGTCGAACTGAAAGAGCCATAGCCTGTCACTCTTGCCGTCGTTGAAGCTGGCGACATACATCCGCATTGCATTTCCTGTTGGTTGTTCCATGTGTAATGTCTCCTTTTTGCAAACCGCGCCGGATTTTGCCGCAAGCATCAACCAATGACAACCCCAAATCCGACGCAAACGGTTCTTCGACTGAACTTCGACGTTATCGCGTTGTTTCCGGTGCGGGGTCCGGGATGTCCGTTCGTCGCGGCGTCACATGCGTCAGGCATCCCAACAACACGAATACAGGCCAGGAGTTGCTCAGCATGTACAAGTCAAAATCCACCAGCGAATGCAACGCAAAGGCCGCGCAACCGCACCAGAGCAGAGTGAAAACGATCCGCTTTTTTGGCGCGACACCCCGCCATCGTCGTCTCCAAAGCCAGAGCGATCCCGGCAGCCATGCTGCAAATGCGACAAACCCGGTCAGGCCGCTGTCACACCACATTTGAAGATAATTGTTGTGCGCCAAACGGGTGCTTTCCTCATCCAGCCGCTTGTAACGCGGATAAAGCTTGGAAAATGTGCCGGGACCGCTGCCGAACACGGGATGATCCAGCCCGATTTTCCAGGCCGCCCGCCAGTACCCCATCCGTGCGCCCCATGTCTTCTGCCCCTTCTCGATGGCCTTCTGTCCGTAGCCAATCCCGAAACCGACAACCGACACTGTCAGGACGAGCGCGAGGGCGCCAAGCGCCATCCGCTTGCGGGGAATCAGCAACAGAACGGCCAGCGCCATGGTCAGGAACAACGCGGCGTAAGCGCCCTTGGATTGTGATTTCCACAAACAGTAAAGCAGCGCGAACATCACGCCGCCTCCGAGAAGCCAGGGGACGAAAGCGGGCGCCGATTTGCGCCCGTCCCTTTCGTCGGACCGAAATGCCTGGTCGGCAAGCCAACTCTGCCAGCATGAACACCATGCCGCGATGACAAACATCGCCGAGGCGATGTAACCGCCCAGGGCGTTGGGATTGACGAATGAGGAAAAAACCCGGTTGCTGGTCACCTTGTTCCACAGTTCCGGTTGCGCGACCGCCCATTCCGGATGTTCGTACAAATAACGGCGCGTCTCCTCCAGGCCGCCCGACGCCTGCGAAATGCCGGTCCCCGCGACAAACAGACATGCCAGAAGCCATGCGGAGGTGATCCATCGCAGATCGTTCTCGTCCTTCAACGCGCGCGCGCCAAGCAAATAGCCGGCAGCCAGACTGAAGAACAGCCACAACACAGACCGGCTCAGATCGCGATCCACGCTGGCCGAGGCCGCCAGAATCTGGACCGCCAGAAAAACACCCGACGGCAGCCAGACACCCGCAGGCGTTTTTTTCCAATCGCCGGTTCCAAGCCCGAACACGGCCAACGGAATCAGAAGCGCATAAAAGATCGGATTGGGCCAGGATGTGAAAAACGCCCATTCCAGCCAATTGGACGGCCAACAGGTGAGCCGATAGAGGATGACCGGATGGGTGAACTTCAACGGCGCGAGAAACGTCAAGACGGCCAGGACCGCCACCACGATTTTGCGCGCGCGCTCATCCATGTTTCGTTGATGTACGCGAATATCAGCGGGCGGTCAATGAAGGGAATCGGTCCGGATTTTTTGCTGTGCAGAGGCGCCCTACGACATGGATGTTTCCATCCAGACGATCCTTGAAGGCGTTTCGCGGGTCAGGCATACTGCGGCCATGCCACAACGACAACTCAAATATCCACGCCAGGTCGTGGAGTGGCTGGAGGAGATGGGACAGCGGCTCCCGTCGCCTGGAAAAATGATTCTGATCGGTTCCGGAGGGCTTCTCTGGCATGCCGCGGAGCGAGGAATTGCCACGCCGTTGCCGGAGAACAGCATGGACGTGGATCCCATCACCGCTGACGAAAGCGTGGCCGCGCTTTGCTACGAGGCGCTCATTGGCAGCGAGTTTGAACTGCAGCATGGCTGGCACGTGAATCTCATGCCGAAGGCTGCTTTGCTCGAGTTGCCGGCGGGTTGGGAAAACCGCGCCTGCCGAAAAACTTACGGACGACTCACGACAACCGTGCCATCCCCGGCTGATTTGCTGGTTCCCAAATTGAAACGCGGCGAACCCCGCGACCTCAAACATGCCGAATGGGCGAAACAAACCAGGCTGGTTTCCGCGCCGTCATGATTCCAAATTACGATGATCTTGCCCGGCTTGAATACGGCCGGTTGTTTTGGAAGAACCCGCGTTTGCGCGCCGCGCTGATTCGCCATTGGACAGACCCCCGCCACCCTTACCGCGAGCGATTCAGCGAACATCGAAGCCAGATTGAGGAGGTGTTATCTGAGTCGGACGATGCAAAATTGGAGCGCAAGCTCCGCCGCTCCGGCGCCAGCCTGCGCGCGGTAATGCGCGAGATTCCCCCCGTGTTCGGCGCCTTCTGGAACATTTCCGGGTCGCAGACGGTCTCTTGACAAAACGGTCGGAACACCGCCACGATTTTGCGGGCGCGTTCATCCACGTCCTGTTGAGGGACGCGAACATCGGCCTGTTTTTGAGATTGACTTTCCCCGGCTCGATGTCCAAGGTCTTGTAGTAATTTCATGACCGGAATTACCCTCGCCGGGCAGGCGCGGATAATTTCGGTTTTTTTTATGGCTAACACGATTCTTGTTGGGGGACAGTGGGGAGATGAAGGCAAGGGGCGCATCATTGATGTGCTCGCTGAAAAGTCCGATTACGTTGTTCGTTATCAAGGGGGCAACAACGCCGGGCACGAGGTGCACATCGGCGATGCGGTCTATGTGCTCCACCTGATCCCGTCCGGCATCCTGCATCCGGGGAAGGTGTGCGTGATCGGCAACGGGGTGGTGGTGGACCCGGTCGCCCTTGTGGATGAGATCAAGAACCTGCGACGTCAGGGGATTCGCATCACGCCGCAAAACCTGGTGATCTCGGAGACCGCGCATCTGGTGTTGCCCTATCACAAGCTCCTGGACGCCGAGCGCGAGTCCCGCAAGGGCGCGCAGAAGATCGGCACCACGAAGCGGGGGATCGGCCCCGCCTATGGCGACAAGGCGGCGCGCATCGGCATCCGTGTGCTTGATTTGCTGAAAACGGCGCGGTTCCGCGAGAAATTGAGAACCAGGATCGAGGAGAACAATGCCATCCTTCGCGCGGGCGGAGGCAAGCCGCTTTCCTTCGATGCTGTTTGTGCGGAATGCTTGCGCGCGGGGCGATTCTTGCGTCCTTTCATTCGCAACGGCGTGACGCTGCTGCACGACGCCATGCGGCAACGGAAGAACATTTTATTTGAGGGCGCGCAGGGCACCCTGCTGGATATTGATTTTGGGACTTATCCCTATGTGACATCCTCGCACCCGACCGCGGGAGGCGCCTGTGTGGGATCGGGCATACCGCCCACCTGCATTGATCGGGTGGTGGGCGTGGTGAAGGCCTACACGACGCGTGTGGGCGAGGGACCGTTTCCGACGCAATACGATGACGAGCTGGGAACCGAGATCCAGAAGATCGGGGATGAATTCGGCCGGACCACCGGCCGCGGACGGCGCTGTGGATGGTTTGATTCGGTGGTGGTGCGTTACGCCCAACAGATCAACGGAATCAACGATCTGGCGGTGACCAAGCTCGACGTCTTGGATCACCTGTCTGAATTGAAGATTTGCGTGGCATATCGAAACGGAAGGAAGGCTTATCGCACGATCCCGATGGATTTGGACGACCTGCGGCGCTGCAAACCCGTGTACGAAACATACAAAGGCTGGCAGACTTCGACCAAGCAGGTGCGGCGCTATCGCGACCTGCCTTTGAACGCCAGGACTTATCTCGCGGCGATCAGCCGTCATTGTGGCGCCCCCATCTCCATTGTTTCCGTGGGACCACGACGACATGAGACGGTGCTTGTGAGAAATTCTTCTTGAAATCATCTTCTGACACCTACGGCCTGACCTCGGTGCCGCGGCATGTCGCGGTAATCATGGACGGCAATGGGCGTTGGGCAAGGAATCGCGCCTTCGCGCGGATTCGCGGACATCGCGCGGGGGTTGAATCCGTGCGCGCCGTGGTCCGGGCAGCCGGCGAGATCGGGGTGGAATACCTGACGCTTTATGCATTTTCGCAGGAGAATTGGAGCCGTCCCAGGTCCGAGGTGTGCGCCCTGATGCGGTTGCTGGAGAAGTTTCTTCGAAACGAAATTGCCGAGTTGAACGAGAACAACGTGCAACTTCACGCCATCGGTCAGGTTCAGGACCTGTCGGAACAGGTGCGGCGGCAGTTGGCGCTCTCACAAGAAGCCACCGCCCGGAACACCGGTCTCAAACTCATCCTGGCACTCAGCTACGGCGCGCGCCGCGAAATCACGCGCGCGGCGCGCGAGATCGCCAGGGAAGTTCAAGCGGGACGGGTTTCGCCGGATGAGGTGGACGAGAATCTTTTCGCCAGACACCTTTACACGCGGGATTATCCCGACCCTGATCTTCTGATCCGCACCAGCGGCGAGTTGCGGGTGAGTAATTTTTTGCTCTGGCAGATTTCGTACGCGGAATTCGTGGTCTCGCCGGTCTTGTGGCCTGATTTCCGGAAGGAACATTTTCTGGACGCCGTACGCGAGTACGGGCGGCGCCAGCGGCGGTTCGGGGGCGTGTCTTCCAGGGGTTAATCGCCATGTTTGCCAAGCGGCTTCTCAGTTCGATCGTCCTCTGGGCCATTCTTCTCAGCGTGCTGTTCTACCTCCCGATCCTTGCTTCCGCCTTGTTTTGTTGCCTGCTCAGCACGATCGCGCTCTGGGAATTTTACGACATGCTCGAAAGGGGCGGGATGCGTTGCGCGAAGGCATGGGGAATCGGGGGCGGCATCTGCCTTTCGGCAGGCGCCTGGTGGTTCAGCGTCCGCCACCTGGGGGTTGCGAACACCTTTGAAGTGTTGCTGCTGGTTTGTCTGGTGATCGGATTGTTTCTGCGCCAGTTGACGGACCGGGAAAATACGGCAACGATCCAGACGATCAGCAACACCGTGCTCGGGGTGATTTATGTGCCGTGGCTGTTCAATTTCATCCCGAAAATCCAGTATCTCTACGCCGGTCACGCGGGCGACGGTCCCGGCTGGCTGCTGGTCTTTTATCTTGTGGCGGTGACCAAGTTTTGCGACAGCGGCGCTTATGCGACCGGACGATTGTTCGGACGCCACAAGATGATGCCGCACATCAGTCCGAACAAGACATGGGAGGGATTGCTGGGCGGATTGGTCGTCGCCATGATCGCGAGCGTGACCGCCTTCAAATATCTGGAGCCGCGCATTTCAGCGGTGGGCTTCGGATATGCGGATGCCCTGGCGCTTGGACTTCTGCTCGGATTGATGAGCGTGCTGGGGGATTTGAGCGAATCGCTGTTGAAACGGCAGACCAGCGTCAAGGATTCCGGTGAAATGCTGCCCGGCATCGGCGGGGCGCTGGACCTCATTGACAGTCTGCTCTTCACGGCGCCCGTGTTGTATGCCTACCTGATTCTGTTCAAGACTTCGTGACATGGGATGGCCCATTCAACTCGCGTGGAACCGACGACTGAGGAATCGGTTGACCGGCCAAAGCGCGATCAACGCTAATCCCGCGTTCATTCCGTTGCGTCCCGCGCTTGAGCCGAGGCTGAATGAGGCCTGAAGCAGGAGCAGCGCGCTGATCCACAGGCCAACGGCGCGCATGACGCCGGCCGGTGGGGGTGCGTCGTTTTTCAGCTTTGCCCCTGCCATCCATGCGTTTCCCATCGTGAACCCGCTGGCAACGACGAAACCCATTCTCTCCATCAGGGAACATTGCGACCCGGTGAGTGTGAAACAGGCGAGTCCCATTCCGACTGCCATGACGGGCATCCACCGCTCCCGTCCGATGAGTCGCGCCTCCGTTTCGCGACGGGCGATGTGGGTGACCGCCGCAATGTAGAGCGCAAGGGTGGCGCCGGCGCAGACGACCGTCGCGGTAAAGGGCGCCGCCGAAGCGCCGAGGAACAGACTCAAACCGCGGCAGATTCCCATGTTGAGTGGTCCGGCAAACGCAATGGTCTTAACCTTCAGGTCATACGCGAGAATCGCCGCAACCAGCATGCCCCCAATAAGCCACCCGCCCGGTCCCAATCCCGCACACAAAACTCCTCCGAGCATCATCAGACCAACGGCAACCGCCAGCGCGCTTTTCTTCCGCACACGGCCGGAAGGCAATGGCCGGTCCGGCCGCTCCGCGCAATCGGTGTCGAAATCAGTCAGGTCGTTGATGAGAAGGCCGCCGGCATAAAAACACAAACTTGCACCCATTGCGAAGCACGCCGCCATCAGGGACTGGCCGTTTTCACAAGTGGAAAGCAGGAAGCCGGCCAGCGGATCCCCCGGCACGGTGAGAAGATTCGGCAGGCGAAGCAATTGAGGCCATCCGTGCCGCGCGTCCTGGCGGGTTGGAACCGCCGTTCCTGGTCCATCCGCCAAGGGTTTGAGGTTCATCGCCGGCTAGTAGTTCGATTCATTAAAATATTGACACATGGTGGGAGCGCCGTGACTGCCAGCGCGCGGCGCGGCATGGGGGTCAATCCCCGCAGCGGGCTTGACCCCCATGCC
>JACQHZ010000382.1 GCA_016198745.1 Verrucomicrobiota bacterium | reverse complement strand
GTCATAGACCGCCGCTACAGTCTGTCGGCGATTTTTGGTTGGTGTGAAATATGCGGCTAGCTGTGCGTGGTCGCACGCAGACCGGCCAACCGTTGAACCCTGCCGATGTTTCGCTTATATGGACGCGCACGTTTCACCCTTCACCATTTTTGGCGTGATCAGCGTTCTGGCCGGCGGATCGGATTGTTCCTTTCTGGAAAGGCGAATCGCCAGCTCCATTCCGCACCGCCCGATTTCCTCATGACACGGATCAAGATGGGTCACCCTTTGGTCATATTGAGGGGCGGGGAGATGGCCAAATCCCAACAAACTCAAATCGCCCGGAATTTTCAAGCCGATTTCCCGAGATCGCATGATGGTGTGTTGCGCGCGCCCGCCTTCGACGGCGACCAGGGCGGTGGGGCGCCGCTCGGTCCGCCGCAATAAATCCACCACCTCATCGCCGCTGGGAACCGTACCGATGATGTCGTAATCCTGCGGCGTCAACCCCTTTTGCAACAGGGCGTCTTCAAAACCGCGTTTAAAATCGGTTTGATACAGGCTGGTTTTGCACTGGCAGAACAAGGCCAGCCGGCGATGCCCAAGATTCCACAGATGCTCCACGGCCATGCGGCCTGCGGCATGGCAATCCAGGTTCACATTCCAGAGCAACCGCTGGCACGAATGATCGCCCATGATCACCAGCGGAACACCTTGCTCCTGGAAAAAGTCCACGATCTTGTCGTCCACGAGTCCGACGATGAGACGGGCGTCAATTCCAAAGGCATGGCAAAGCGCCGCATGGGGTTCCCGCTCTTGGTTGAACGGTTGATAAACAACCATCTTGTTTTCGACAAGACTGACTTCAGCCACTCCATCGAGAAAGCCGGTGTAGGCCGATTTGAGACCGGTGGCGATCACGGGGGTGAAGCTGTAAAGGCCGGTGTGAATCGCATTTTGATTGCCGTGGCGAAGTTTGGGGAGAAGCCGCGCCGTTGGGTGAGGCCGATAATTAAGTTTCGCGCAAACAGCCAAAACCCGGCGGCGGGTTTTTTCGCTGATCTTGCCCTTGGAATTGATCACCAAAGAAACGGTGGCGGTGGAAATGCGGGCGCGGCGCGCCACATCATAGATGCTGCATGGAGTTTTCATGGGAGATGATGGATTTGGGTCAACAATTGACTTCAACAATTAACTCAATCGTTAATTCAATTCCGGAGGTGCGTCAACTCTTTTTTTAAAATTGCGCAAGGCGCAGGACAAAATTTTTGGTGTAGGGGCGTTCAAAGCCGAAAGCATTCGGCTCCCCGAAACCAATCGGAGTTGAACGCCCCTACGGCGGACATTACGATGTGACCAACAATTTTTTCGCGCACCCAATTGCGCCGATTTCTTGATGCAGACTTGCAACCGGCGCGGGTTGCGGGCAGATTCCCTGGAATCCATCCTGCCATGCACTGGTTTGCCATCGAAACTTCTTCGCGACAGGTGAGCATGGCCGTTGGAACGGACGCAACCTGTCTGCGCGAGCGATTTGCGGAAGGCGACGCCTCCCGTCTCGTCGAACGTCTTTATTGCGAATTGAATCCGAACTGGCAGCAGATCGAGCAATGCGTGATCGGCCAGGGTCCCGGTTCCTACAACGGACTGCGTGTCGGCTATGCCTTCTTGAAAGGCTTGCTCTGTCCGACCCCCATCCCCGTGGTTGAAGTTCCATCGCCGCTGCTTCTTGCAGCGCAGGCGGCCCATCAGTTTGCCCTGGAGGATGCCGCCGTTCTTGTCCTCAACAACGCGCGACGCAATGAACTCTACGGCGCGATGATCCGGATGGAAGGCGGCCTGCCCCGGATCGAATGGGAGACGGTGGCAACCAAAGAAATATTGCGAACCAAGTTGCCGGCAAGTCTGAACGCCATTGTCAGCTATGATTATGCGCCGTCCGATTTGCCGATCTTCAAGGAGTTTCGCTGGCTTTTCATGCAACCCCGGGCCGCGATGGCAGGGGCGTTGGCCTGCCGCCTGAATCTGGCCGCGAACCCGCGTCTTTCGCAAATTGAGCCTCGATATATTCGCCCGCCGGTTTCCCAGGCCGTGACAACCGGCAATCCTTCGATAAGTTCTTGAAACAGGGCGATGTCCTGTTATGTTGTCTGCCATGAGCGAACAACCCACACGCATAGGCATTCTCACAGGAGGCGGGGATTGCCCCGGCCTGAACGCGGTGATCCGGGCGGTTGTCAAATCCGCAAGCAAACGCGGTTGGGAAACGCTCGGAATTCTCGGCGGGTTCGAAGGGTTGCTCACACCCCTGAATTATCGTCTGTTGGATTACAAACAAATGGACGGCCTGTTGATCCTCGGCGGCACGATCCTCGGCACATCAAACCGCGGGAGGTTCGCCGCCAAGACGGGCCACGGCAACGTGAAGTCCATCTCTCAGGGAATCCTGGATGAAGCCAAGGCGAACTTCCAGGAACTTGGGTTGCGCGCGTTGATCTGCGTCGGCGGCGACGGTTCATTGACCATCGCCCAACAACTGTTTGAATACGGCATTCCGGTGGTGGGCGTGCCCAAGACCATTGACAACGACCTGGAGGCCACGGTCATCACTTTCGGTTTCGATTCCGCGGTTGCCTGCGCCACGGACGCATTGGACCGGCTTCACACCACGGCGGCAAGCCACAACCGGGTGATGATTTTGGAAGTCATGGGACGTTACGCCGGCTGGATCGCGTCCCACGCCGGCATCTCCGGCGGAGGCGACATCATTTTGATCCCTGAAATTCCGTTTCGTTACGAAAAAATTTGCGAAAAAATCGCAGATCGCGAGCGTCAGGGCCGGCATTTTACGCTTGTGGTTGCCGCAGAAGGCGCGCGGGAAGCGCAGGGCGGCTTTGTCACCAAGACCGCAAGCGAGGCCAACCGTGAGGCGCGTCTCGGCGGCATCGGCGAGGTGCTTGCCGCCGAAATCCAGAAACGCACCGGTAAGGAGACTCGCGTTTGCGTGCTCGGACATCTGCAACGGGGCGGAGGCCCGACCACATTCGACCGGCTTCTTTGCACGCGATTTGGCGTTAATGCCGTAAATCTTGTGGCGGACGCGAAGTACGGTTACATGGTCGCATTGAAACCGCCGGACACCACCGCCGTCAAAATCACCGATGCTATCGGGCGGCTGCGCACCGTGCCCGTGGACGGCGATATTGTCCGAACAGCTCGCTCGCTCGGGATCAGTTTTGGTGACTGATTTCACGCAACTGTTCGATTGTTTGCTGTGAAATCGCCGAACATTCTTCGTTGCTGGGCGGAAATCGATCTTGCGGCGCTGGCCTTCAACTTGAAGCGAATCCGTTCGCTTTGCGGGAAGCATGTCGAGATCATCGGCGTGGTCAAGGCAGATGCGTATGGACACGGACTGTTTGCCGTGGCTCGATCTCTGGCAGTAGCCGGAGTCCGCACGCTGGCGGTGGCGAACATCCTTGAGGCGCGGGCGGCGTCTCTTGCCGCGCCCGACGCGGACATCCTGCTCTTAAGCCCGCTGCTGCCCGACGAAATCCCCGATGCGATCCGGCATCCGCGCTGGCTGCCGACCCTCTCGAACGGGATGGAGTTCGCGGCTCTGGAAAAGGCCGCAGCCTGCTTGAGAAAACAGATTCGGGCTCATGTCAAACTCGACACCGGCATGGGACGACTTGGCGCGTTCCAGGACGAAATTCTGCAACTCCTTCGCCGCGCGAGCCGGTCGGAATGGATCACCGTCGCCGGTTTGTATTCGCACCTGGCCTCCGCCGATACGGATAGAGATGATTCATTGCGCCAGGTCCGACGATTGCAGGATTTTTGCGCATTTGCATCACGGTCCGGATTTCATGCGCCGCCGCTTCACCTTCAAAACAGCGCCGGCATTTTGCGGCTCCGGCCGTTTGATTCGATCGTTGCGGCGCGTCCCGGCCTCGCATTGTACGGTATCCCGCAGCCTTGGGCGGCATGGCGCCGGCGTTTCGGGATGCGTCCGCTCAAGCCGGTGCTTTCCTGGAAAACACGCGTGACCCTCGTCCGCGATATGCCGCGCGGCGCGACCATCAGCTACGCAAGCACCTTTCGCGCGCGCCGTCGGATGCGGATCGCGGTGTTGGCGGCGGGTTATGCCGATGGCGTTTCACGAAAATTATCGAATCGCGGCGAAGTCCTGATCCGCGGAAGGCGTTGCCGCATTTTGGGCCGGGTGACGATGGACATGACCATGGCCGACGTCACGGAAGTTCCGAATGTTCGATGGGGCGATGTCGCCGTTCTCATCGGACGAAGCGGTCGCGAAGAAATCACCGTTCTGGATGTGGCGCGGTGGGCGGAGACCAACGCTTATGAATCGTTGTGCAACATCAGCAAGCGCGTGCCTCGCGCGGTGCTTGAACGGTGATCTGCTTTGCGGGTGAAAGTTGCGACTGCATCCCATCTATACTACAATGTTCAAGAACCGTGCATTTTCGACAAGATTTTCCCGATGTTGTAGCTGCGATTATATGATGCGCAGGTCCGCCATGAACGGCGCTTCACAGAAGCGCCGCTACATGTTTTGGTTGCGGCTCCGCCGCGCTATGCT
>JACQHZ010000381.1 GCA_016198745.1 Verrucomicrobiota bacterium | reverse complement strand
TGTCCTACTTTGGGCTGCGCGAAGCGCCACTTTCCCCAAACGCAGTCTTGGGGAAAGTGTAGACGTCTTCATAACCCAAAACGTTGATCCCGCCACGGCGGGAACAAGTTTTACGGCGCGTCCAAAATGTAGAACCGCCATTTCCCGATGATCGAGCCGGAACGCACGGTTCTGCTGGAGGACGATTTCTCCTCGTACGAGATCGGCAGGCCGGTGGTTCCGTACTATGGTTTGCGACGCATCGGTCCTTGGGAGACGCGAAACATAGATTACCTCTGGGACCTCGGCGCGGGCGGGTTCGATGCGCAGTCCCAAGTCTGGGGCGTGGAACGATGCGATGGACGCAAAGTCCTGTCGCACACCGGGATCAACTTTGCCGCCTACATCTGCGCGGGAGAGGACGCGTGGCGGAACTACCTTGTGGCGGCAGAGTTCGCGTTTGAGAAGCGCGAGCGCACCATCGGTTCCAGTTTCGGGTGCAACCACGACCAGGAGCGAATGCTGAGCGGCCTGCTGGCGCGATACCAATCGCAACGCCACCACTACTTCTGGGGCGTAGATGCCGATGGTTGCCTGTTGTTGGCCCGACGAACCGAGGAAGACCTCGTGCATCTGTTTCGCTCGACAAAGACCATTGCGGAAAAGCAATTCCATCGTTTTGCGCTCGAACTGGAGGATTTCGCCTTGCGCGCCTACTGGGCCGACCGCCTGTGCGTTGAGGTGGAAGACCACGTGTACAGCTGGGGGCGCGTCGGGTTCCGCAGTGACCGCCCGTTGCGCGTTGCGCGCGTGCAGACAACCACGACGCGCTCAGAAGTCAGGCGGATCGAGCAACAACGCATGCGCGCCACAGTGGCGCACCGGACGGCAATCGCCCGGTTTCGTCCCCCGAACATCTGGCGTCAAATCAAGCGGGGCGCCCCCTGGCACAACGTCCTTGTGGCGGATGTCAACCGCGATGGTCATGCCGAGATTATCCATGCGAATGTCGTCGGCGGGGACGATATCGCGGTCGAGCTGCTCGACCTGAACGGCCAACCACTCTGGCGTCATGGCCCGTGGTCGGACGCGGACGCGGCCGGCGCCCACGCGTTGCGATGGCGAGTGCAGGGCACGGAGGTCCTGGCGGCTGACTTGCTTGGGACGGGGCGCTCGCAGATCGTGGTTGCGCGCGGCGATCGCGTGCTGATGCTTGACGGGATCGACGGCCGTGTGCTCGCGCAACGGGACATCGGGACCTATCAAGGGGTGGATGCGCTCCTTCGGCCTTTCTCCGTCGGCAACCTGCTGGCGGCGCGCCTGCGGGAAGGAAACCAGCGGCACTTGATCGCCATGAACGGCGAGGTGGTGTACGCGCTGGACACCGATCTCAAGACGCTCTGGTTCCACGTCGGCAACCTCGGCCACGCGCCGCAAGCGGGCGACCTGAACGGCGACGGGTTCGATGAGGTCATGTGCGGCTACTCCCTGCATCATCACACCGGCAAAATGTTGTGGTCGGTGCCGGGTTTGGAAACACGGTTCAACTCGGATATGGTGGATGCGCATGCCGACTGGGTCGAGTTCGGCCGGTTTCATCCGGCCGATCCCCAACGCATCGCGCTGGCGGCAAGTCAAAAGGGATTTTATCTTCTGGAAATCGATGGGCAAATCGTGAGCCGCCAAATTCTCGGTCATGCTCAACTGATTGCACTCGGCAAGTACGACAACGACCTGGAGGGCCGACAGTTCCTGGTCGGCACGCTCTGGGAATCGGCCGGCATTTACTGGCTGTTGGATGCGCGCGGCAAACCCATTCGTTGCTGGGAGCTGGGCGTCTTCTCCCCCGCATACCCGCTGCGATGGGCAGGGGAAGCGGCTGATCTCATCCTGCTTGGCGATTATGATCGGTGTCCAGCCATCCTGGACGCATTTGGACGGATTCTCTGGCAAGCCGACTTAAAATCTCTGGGTGCGTGGCGGCGTCTGCACAAGCAAGGCTTCTGCCTGTTTCGGACGGCGGAGTTCCCCTGCGATTTATTTGCCGCCACGTTTGCAAACCAACTGATCTTGTTTGCCCCATGAATCAGAGTTCGCCCCATTTTCCTTATCGCGCCTGGTCTGTTTCAGCGCGCGTGAGCTGGAAGCTGCTGGAGGAGACCATCGCGCGCGCCTTGCAGGAAGCGCCTCGTCACGGCATCAACTGCATCGAGTTGCAGGATTATATCGTTGTTCCGGCCCCCTGCTGGATGGATGCGCCCGCTCGATTCAGGCGCTTTCCGAGGCTGGCCAAAGCGGATTCGCTGCATTACGGCGGAGGACGGTCGCAAGTTTCGCGAGCAGAACGGGCGACCATTGCCGGGCGGCTGAAGGAGGTCGCCCGACGCGTCCATAACGCTGGTTGCGAGTTGCAGGTCTGGTATCATTGCTTTCGCGACTGGCCGGATGAAGCCAATGAATTTTATCCGCAACTCAAGAACGCTGACGACGAGTCGCTCTATGCCATGTTGCGGGAAACGATTGCGGATGCCTTTGACTGCTTCCCTGAGATCAACGGTCTGACGGTCACCAGCTTGCACGAAACCGTCAGCATCATGAACTTGGAAGGGAAGCTGCCCCGATCCGAGCGAATCCTGCGTTTGTATCGGTCGATTCTCGATGTCTGTGACCGATATGGCAAACGCCTGATCCTCCGCGATTTCATTGCCAAGAAGAACGACCAGGATGACTTCGTGGCCGTGCTCGAGCAGTTGCCCAATCACGTGATCATTCAAACGAAGAACGTCGAAGCCGACTGGTCGCCCCATGAAAAACCGCTGAACCCCTACATCTTCGACTACGCCCGGAGCCGCAAACGGCTGGTCGTCGAATTTGAACTTGCGAACAATGTCACTGGCGAAACCGAGATGCCGTGGGCCGACCCCGAGCAAATATGGCGTCACATCCGTCTGCTGGCCAAACTGAATGTCCACGGCGCCGTCGGCCGATTGGTGAACAACGATGAATTGTCGGCCGGGACGATTTTCAACACTCCCAACGAGGTCAATGTTTGGGCCTTCACGCGCACGTTGCAAGAGCCCGGTCGCCTGATGCAAAAACCGTCTGACGAATGGTGGCACGACTTTGATTGTTTCGATGCGTCGATCTGGACGGATTGGGCCCGTCTGCGATTCGGCGTCGCGGCGGTTCCAGAAATAATCCACGTCCTGGCGCAGACCCCGCGGCTGGTGTCACTCACTTTCAACATCTGCGGTGAACCGTGCGGACTGTGCGTTTGGAAAACCTATAACCCCCGCGCCGAGGAATCCATCTGCTCCCATGCCGATCGGATGATGCCGCTTGTGCTGCGGGCAATTCGGCGCTGTGGCCCCGACACAGCCCGCTCGGAGAAGACCGAAGCGCGTCGGATTGTGGAAACTGCCCTCACCCGCATCGAACGGTTGCGTCCCATCATGCCGGCTGACGGCTATGCGAACGTACACGGAGCATTCGTACGCGCCCGCCATTTTGTTGCCGTGTATGGCGCGTTCACCGAGGCGTTGCTTGCCGCCTTGGATGCGCAGACGGGCAAAAAAGGCCGCCCGGAGTTGATCGCGGCCATTCAACATTTTCATCAAGCCGGCGCGCAGGCCGCGCGCGTGTACGGTGAGAATTTCTGCACCGGCATGCCTCGATCGGTTCCCGTTTTGGCGGAATACCTTGGCAAATTTCCCGAGCGACTTGCTCTGCTTGCAGGTTGCGCAACCCAGGAGGCAAAACATGATTGAGACTCTGCAACGACAAATGTACTGGAGCGCGTTTGAGGATTTGTTTGAGAACGGCAATGGCGTGACCCGCCGGGTTGTGCCCGCCCGCAAAGATAAACACAACCCCGTCCTGGAACCGGAAATGCCCTGGGAGGGAAAGCAGGTCATTTATCCGACGGTGCGGCGGTCGGCGGACGCCGGCTGCTGGCAGATGTGGTATCGCAGTGACAATTTTCTGTGCTACGCGGAAAGTCCCGACGGCGCGCATTGGCAGCGCCCTTCTTTGGGACGGGTTGAGTTCAAGGGCGGCAAGGACAACAACATCGTCTATGATTTCAGCCGGGAGTTTTCCGACAACGACGGCCCGTGTGTGTATTTTGATGCAGAGGCTGAGTCGGCGGAGCGCTATAAACTTTGTTTTTCTTCAATCGGCCGTGATCGGACCGCGGGCGGGATTCATCTCTGTGTCTCGCCGAATGGGCTGGACTGGCGAATCAAAAAATCCCCCATCATCGCGGTCAGGAACGACTCGCAGTGCACGTTCTTCCGCGACCCGGCGACGAAACAATACATGGTCTATCATCGCCCCAATTTCATCGTGCGGACGATCACCAAATCCGTCAGCGCTGATTTGCTGCACTGGGAAGGCCACAATCACTGGCTCCGGCCCGATCCACACGACATTTTCCATGGACACGAGCCGTATGCGCTCGCCGTATTCCCGCATGACGGGCACTTCCTGGGTTTCCTCAAAGTTTATGCCACGCCCTGGTATGATCGTCGTTGCTGGATCGAACTCGCCGTTTGTCGCAATGATTTTCGCAAAGGTCCCGGTAGCTACGGACGCGGCGAGTGGTGGTTGCGGCCCACCGATCGCACTCCGTTGATCGGGCTTGGCGACCTGGACGACTGGGACAATTTTCTTCTATGGCTGGGGCATGGTTTGGTGGCAGACGACGACGGGTACTGGTATTACTACGCGGCGCACGACGGGCTTCACACCAAGACCGCGCGGGATCAACCGCACTTTCGCGGTCGCATCGGACGGGCGTACATTGGGCGACGCCGATTCTTCGAGTGGTATGCCGACGAAACGCCATCATGGTTGCGCACAAAGCCGTTATTATTCGAGGGCGAAACGTTGACGGTGGATTACGACGCGGGCGCGGGAACAATTCGCGCGTCGGTGCTTGCCGCCGATGGAGCGACGCCCGATGGCTACGGCGAAAACGATTCCATCCCGCTGACCGGATCGGCCTCCGCCAGCGTCATCCAATTTCGAGGCGGATCGCTGCAGCGATTCCACGGGCAACCGATTCACCTGGTTTTTCACATGCAACGCCGCGCGCGTCTGTACGCCTTCGGGGTGCTTTGAAACCGTGACACTTCAACCGAAACCGTCGCTGAGTTCATTCAAAGTTCAATCCGATAGACGAATGCATTGCCGCACCAAGTCCCGTTCTCGACTGCATGAAAGCGATCTTATCCCGCCCGTCGGGGCGTGTGCAGAATGAAGATTCATAAGCAGTGATGCCGGGCTTTCCGACTACGCCATAGCGATCTCGCCTCGCCGAAGCCGGCTCCGGCGTAGCGCGGGCCGTCGCGATGGCGAGCGGCGAAGGATAGCTGAGCAATTTGCTTTTAAGTTTCATGATGGGGGGAGGATGTTGGAAAGCATAATCAGGTCAAGGCGCCACCGTGAACGGCGCTTCGGCAGCAACGCCACTGGCCACATCCCGCGCACAAAGTTTCCATACGCCCGGAGCCGCGTCGAGAGCAAGCGGGATCGCGAACCGCGCCGTTCCAGTTGGCGCGTCGAGGTTCAAAGTATGAACGCGAACGGGTTTGCCGCCGGGATCCAGCGCTTCCACGTGATAGACGCGCCGGCCCGGCGGCGCTCCGATTACGCCCAATTTGGCCGTCAGCATATCACCCTGCGCGCAGGTTGGTTTATCAAGCGCGATGGTGAGGCGGTCGAGTTTCGAAGATTGCATCGCATAGATGACGGGTTCGCCCTCGACCAGCGCGGTCCTGATGGCGTCCGTTTGGCCGAGATAGGCGCGCGCGCGGACATCGTAAAGGTGTGAGGGTTGCGGGAATTGGACCACCACCTGGTTGGAAACGCGATCCTTCAGCTTCTCGCTGCCCATGAAATCTGGAAAGATGGCCACGTACTGGGATGGGCCGTCCAAGTATCGCACGATCTCCGTGTTGATGCGGGCTTTTTCAGCGGGGGTGCTGTTCTTGATCGTGACCGCTGGCTTGAGGGCGGCAAGATCAAAAATCCCCCGCAGTGTCGCTTGCGAGTTCGCACAGCGCGCGGCCTTGGCGCGGGTGATAGTCCCCACTTCGCCGCCAACTCCACCGGCCCGAAACAAGTTGTAGTCCGCGAAGAGGACATTTGCGAACAGAGCTTTCCCTGCTCCGTTGGGCTTGAGAACCAAAGCGGGAACATTTCCTTCAAAAGTGCCGAGCGCCTTTCCATCGCCAACCATCACGCCGGATTCCCCGCGCATGGCGGTCGCCCCACTGCTTTCCGTTACCGGCACTTTGAATCCTGAGTCGCACACCAGAGAGCCGATGTTAGCGTCGAGCGCCGGGTTGTCGCGGCTGACCCCAAACAGCTCATCCAGCGCGCCTCTTTCGCGTTGTTTGCCATGTTCATCAAAAATTCCCGGGACCGCGTCGGCGACCACCAATCCGCCATTTCGAACAAACCCCTTGATTTGTTCCACCTCCTTATCCGAAAGGGCGGTGGACAGCGGAAGGATCAGGACGCGGAATTTTTCCTTCACCAAGGCGCCCTGCTCGATCTCCTCGTACGCGAGGGAGCGGAATTGGCAGCCCAGGTTGACGATGAGGTTCTCGATGCTCGTGAGATTGTCGTTGAACTTTTCGATGGTCAGCCCCCGCACAAGACCGAGGCTGGCGATGTGAACACTCGTCTGGGAATAATGCACCGCGATTCCATCGAGCTGTCGTTGCGCGCCCTTCAGAAGCGTGGAGATGCCGGTTTGCGTCTCCTGATAGGCATCGCGCATCGCGGCGGCGCCCGGCGCGATCCGAAAATCGGGCCAATACGGCCCGTAATTCGGAAAATAGGCGTAATTGGTAAACGCGTCGTAATGGTGAAAGAGGCTTTCCCACACCCGGAAACCGACCGTTTCAAGAAAATTTCCGGTGTAACCAAACCAGCTAGATGCAAAATGCCGCGGTGTTTGAAACGACATGCTTTCTCGGGGCATCACCCCGGAATAATTGACGATCGCATGAGACGCGTTCATGATCCGCCAGTAATCGTACCCATTGTAGCCGCGTGCGGGTGGAGTGCCCGAAAGCCCGATGCGGGCGTCCGGGTATTGCTTGCGGTAAGATTGTTCGACATAACGCAGGAAATCGGCAACTTTCCACTCGTTGTAGCGCCAAAGATCAACCAGCGGCGCTTTGTTGCTTTGCTTCCCCGCTTCTTCAGCAAGAATCGGGTGGATTTGGTTCCAATCGGAGTGGCTTGTGCCCCATTCCTTGTTGAGCGCGGAAATTGTGCCGTAGCTTTTTTTCAAAAAGTCACGGAAGCCCGCCAGGCAGGTCGGGGAGCGGCACAGATCGGGAGCGGGTGGCGTGGCCCATCGGTAATCCATGTATTCCCATTCGTCTGCCGCGAGCGCGGCCACTGGTTCTTCGCGGCGAGCGGCGGCGCCAAGGCCCTCAAAATACCAGTCCACCTCTTTTCGAAAAGCCGGGTCCGTGAAGCACGGTTTGCGGACCTTTACTTGAAATGGGGCATGGGAATTGAATCCCGGAACGGTAAGCCAGTAAAAAATATCCATGTCCTGTTGCGCCAGCATTTCAGCATTAGAAAGACCGGGGACGACTGCGACTTGTCCGGTATAACCGAGTTGAGGATCAAGCCAGGGGATGCCTCCGTAAAGCAGGTAATGGAAATCCCGCGTGCGATGGATGCGGACGAGGAAGCAATCCTTTACGTGTTGGAGCAGCGTCTCGCCGCACATCAGCTTCACGTTCAACCAGAGCGCACGCGTCAAAGCGTTGCGGATGGGCGCGCAGACGGTGGTGGTTGCCTGAACAGGCTCGCTGCCGCGACCAATGAGGCGTTGGTCCGCATCGCGCAATTCCCAATCCAGTCTTACCTCTTTCGTATTCCCCGCAACCGTGAGCGTGGCGATAGCGGTTTCGCCGTTTTGGTAGGAATCCTTGTCGAATTTCAGCGAGATGATCGTTGGACTTGCCACGCACCGGACGAACGCGCTGTCCCAATCGATCACCCGGTTCTGGGCGTCGTACACATGCACATCCGTCGAGTAGTCGCCCTGAGGAAGTGCCGGCATTTTGAATGCGATTTGATTATTGCCGTTCGTGATCGTGAGCTTCTGGCTGGTTCGAAATAGCTCGGGATAACTAAAGTGGCCGACCTCAACCGGTTGAAGAACGCGCCCGTATTTTCCAGATTCGAACTGCCTCCAAGCGACCGAGGTCTCTCGAACCACAAAATCCACGCGCGCGGGCACAGGCTTGGCAACGGCTGAAATAATCGCCGCTTCGATTACATGCCCCGCTTGAGCCGCGGGCAAACTGTTCGCGTCGCCCTTGGCCGTTACGCTGACTTGCGAATCTTTGCGGGCGGCCCAGACGACCATGCGCGCCAGTTCGGCAAAATGGTATTCCTCATCGCCAAGGTAATAACACGGGATGAGAGCGGCGTAACGGCGGGCCGTGTGATTGGCGTAGTTCAGTCCAATCACACGCCCCTGGCCATAGGTTGCCGCAGGCAAAACCGCCTTCAGTTCCGAACCGAATAGCCCCATCATCGTAATCGGGGGGCCGTTCGAGAGGAACCCGGTTAAGTCAGCGCGATTCTTGAAAAGATCGCCCATGCGCGGCTCGGTGACGTCCAAACCCGGCCACACGAGCCCCATGCCCGTTGCGACCTGGTCGATGATGGTTTTCCAGAGATCGTCAGGGAACCATTTGGACGAAATTCCTCCCAGCACAAGCGCTTCCGGTTTGTTCTTCAGCTTCTCCTGGATCGCAGTTCGCTCGTGTGGCGCCATCGTTCCATATTGGTCGCGCACATCGCCGTCTGTCGTCAAAGGAACAACGTCGAATTCAATATCCGCTCTCTGCGCAAGTTCAATCACCTCTCGCAGACAACGCCGGTTTTCCAGCACAAGGATGCGAGTCGTTCCTTTGTGATAAGGTCGGGCCCAGGGGATATGCGGGGTGATCACTTGACGGCTCGGAAAATCGTCGCTCGTGGGACTATCGCCGGCCGCGGACAGATTAATAGCGGTGGGCATCGCTGACGAGGATTCAAACAGTTCCTTGCGCACAACACTGGAAATGCGCAGTTCGTCCATCAGCACGGCCGCCGTTCCGCCAATCACAATTTCTGCGGGCGGAAACGCTTCCAGCATCTCTTTCAACTCCTTCAGGTCCGTGGGTTTGAAGCGCTGCGTTGCGACAACCTTTCCGTTGACTTGCAGCCAGATGTCGCCTTTCTCAAGATCCCAGGCACACGCGCAATAAATCCATTTACCCACCGGCAACGGGCCGGCTTCGCCAACTGCCTGGAGGTTCACTTCAACCTGCTGATCGCGATCGACCGTCAAAATACGAAAATAAAACAGGTTGTTGATGAGCAGGGCTTGAAAATAATACTGTTTACTCCCTTTGCTGTTGCCGCAAAAGAACAACGGACGCCATTGTCCGCCCCAATGAGCGTGATCGATATCCAAATCCATAAGCCGCATTTCGATGGTTCCTTGATTGAGATCGATGTTTTCCACTCGCTGGTAGTGGATTTCCGCGCCCATGAGTTTTACTGCTTTGCCGAAGCAGCCTTCATCAAATTCCAGAGTCCCTTTTACTTCACCAGTTGGCACGCCATTTGCAAAATCAGCGTCTGCCTCAGGTCCATCCAAATGGGCCAGAAACAACGTATTCGCATCCTGTTTGAGCGACGCAGTCGGAAACTCCGCGCCTGCCACGGGGATTATCGGCAGGATGGTCAGCAGGAAAAACACCAGGCGGCAATGACGGAGCACTTTCATGTTCTGATCATGATTTGTAAGGCCGATGGCGAGAAGCGTTTTTATCGTTTTTTTGCCTGAGAATTTGTGCGCTTTTCATTGGTAAGCTGTGTGCCGATCTTGTTTTTCAGGACGCATGCGCAAACTTTCGTACAACGCAAGGAATCCAGGATGGTCCACAGCCCCATTGGATTCATAGGTGCTGATGCCGTCGTAGCCTTCGCGGAGAAAACGGCGCGCGTTGGCCCGGGCGTACTTCAAGTCGAAGCCGACCCCGCGCAGCAACGGTACTTTCGACTGCACCATTCGTTTCCACTCGGGGGTCGGCTCGGAGAATTTCGGCGCGGTCTCGACATAGATGTCGGCCACGACTTCGTCGCACAGACCTTCGTTCACCCACGCCTCGATGTCGATGCCGTCAAAGAGACACTGATTGGGCCGCACCCAGATTGAAACCTTGGTCTTGGTCAGCCCCTTTGCCTGGAGAGCGGCGCGCAGCTCGCGGCCAAACTGCGTCATGTAGATGGCGCGGAATTGATACCAGCGCACGTATTCGGGCGTGGTTTTCGGCAGCGTGTGAGTTCCTGCACAATCGGGATTCTTCCAGTCGCGCGGCGGCAACTTGCCGAACTTCCGCTTGTAGGCCTCGACCATAAAGCGATGATACATCAGAATCGGCGCATGACGGAGGAAACCGAGGCTCAACCCATTCAACCCGCAAGATGCGGCTTCGACGAGAATCGCGATGATATAGTCGCGCACACGCTTGATCGCAAAGCACATCTTGAAGTCCCAGCGATCGCCCAGATCGCATTCGTCGGCAAATTCGTCGAGATGCTTCTCGAAAAACTCGGGGCGAGTCTCGCTCATGTACGCGTTGAACCGTATCCAGCCGTACAGCTCGATGCCGAACTCCCGCGCCGCCTCAAGCGCCACGCGCAATAGATCGAATCGTCGCAGTGCCAGGCTATACGCCTTGGCCTGTGGCTCGAACACGTCGTGGGCGCGACCGATCATCGGGCGCATCGTGCCGATCTTGGTCGGAAAGTCGGCGCACTCGCCGTGGATGCGCCAGTAGATTTTGCGGAAGCCCGCGCGCTGGTGCGCCCAGATGTTCGCGCGAAAGGTCTCGGGCATGGGCTGTTCGGAGTCGCAGTACGCGAAGGCGATGTCGTATGTATCGGCAAATCCCGCAAGCGTCGTACAGGGTGGCATGGTGCGGCGTTGCCGCCACTTTATGACTTCAGCAGGCGAAAGTTTTTCGAAGCGGATATAATCAATACGGCTCGGCCAGTAACGGTGCCGCGTGGTTTCGAACCGGAGCGGGCGGCCGTCAATCTCCGCAACTCCAAAGTCGAGATCCTTCATTGGCTGATCAGCCAGGAGCGAATGGAACGGCAGCACGGCCTCGCTCCGGAACAGCGGAAAGGGCTCGTCCGGCAATCGGAGCGAAAGAACCGCTCCGCCGCCCGTGTCAGCGAAAATACGATACACGCCGCGAAACTTCGGCTTAAACACGATGGCGGGCGGACAACAACCCGCATTGGCCAGCAGCACCGACGGACTGCCCGGACCTTGCGCGCGCACAATGAGCCACTTGCTTCGATGAAATCCTTTCGCGACCGTCGAGCGCGGGACGAGGCCCACGGCGCGAAACACTTCGCCTTTGGCAGGTAGGGCGCGACCGCCGGGCGCGCCGAAGTCCGTCCTTCCTCGGCGCGCCCAGCGGTCGCGCCCTGCCACAGTGGCGTCATTCAACTTCGCGCGGCGAAGAATCGTTGAGTGGTTGTTGCGCTGCCACGGGCCCATTTCAAACTGCGCCTCGTAGCGCTTTTCCTTGGAGACAATCATCGGTGAACGCACGAGATCGTAGTCCGAGCTGTAGGAGGAACTGATGTGCGGAAAAAGTCGGAATGCCCGTCGCTCGATTTGGACATGACTCATCTGCAACTTTGAGCGCGCGGCGACGATCAACCCGTCGCGATGCCCCTTGCGGAACAGCACGCGCCAGCACGGCAACTCGCGGTTGCCGCCGAGTTCGGCGCCGTCGAAATGAAGATCCTGCTCATCCTCCGTTACGTCGTTGAAATCCTCGGGGAAGGTCACGTAAGGAAAAGCCGATTGCGTCAGCTTGATCTCGGGGCCCATGCCTCGAATTATGTAGGTGACTTTCAGTAACGTGGCGTTTGGAGGCAGCTCGAAGCGGCGTGTAGCTGCGATGTGCGGCGTCCGCAACGTCGATTCGACCACATTTTCAGTTGTTCGCACGCTCACATCCTCGTCGGGCCGTGTTGCATACTTTGAGACCTGCGGATTTTCTGCGAACCACTTCCCATCGAACACATACTGATAATACACCAAGCCAATGTCAGATCGCGGAATGCGCGGCCTGCCGAGCGCCAGAAGATTTCCCGTTCGCGCGTCGAAGCGAGCGCGGAGGAATGAGTTGGTCAGGGTAACTTTTGAGTGTGTCATTGGTGTTGGTAATCTTGGGGAAACGTGTTTGGACAATCTTTAGTAGTAGCGCGATTCATCGCGCGGTGGGGACGTCCGAGCGCGCGATCGAGTCTCACAGCGCGGCATAGCCGCAACCAATGGGACGGAAGGCTTAACCACGGAGGACACGGAGGCTCACGGAGGGATGAGACAGCATG
>JACQHZ010000374.1 GCA_016198745.1 Verrucomicrobiota bacterium | reverse complement strand
CGCATCGCGCATGTGCCGCGCGAAACCGTCAATGAAATCGTACTGGCTGCGGTGCGCCTCGTCGGCGATGACGACGATGTTCCGCCGCTCCGAAAGCACCGGGTGACGATCACCCTTTTCCTCGGGGAAAAATTTCTGGATTGTGGTGAACACCACGCCGCCGGAGGCGACCGCAAGTTTGGCGCGCAGGTCGGCGCGGTCTGCCGCCTGCACCGGCGGCTGGCGCAACAGGTCGCGGCAGCGGGCGAATGTGGCGAAGAGTTGATCGTCGAGATCGTTTCGGTCGGTGAGCACCACGATCGTCGGATTCTCCATCGCCGGATGCAGGATCATCCGCCCCGCATAAAAGACCATCGTCAGGCTCTTGCCCGAGCCTTGCGTGTGCCACACCACGCCGATGCGGCGGTCGCCTGGCTCACCCCCCGGTTGACCTCCTGCTTCGTAGCGGCCCAGCACCTCCTCGAGGCCAGCGCCCGATCCGGACCGCGCCGCGCGAAGAGTTTCCTCCACCGTCACGTTCACCGCGTGAAACTGATGGTAACCCGCGATTTTCTTGACGATCTTCCCGTCGCCGGTGTCCTCAAAAACAATGAAATGCCGCAGCAGGTTGAGAAAACGCCGTTTCTCAAACACACCTTCCAGCACCACCTGCAACTCGGACAGCACCGGGGGTGCATCCCCATGTCCGGTAATGGTGCGCCAGGGCTTGAACCACTCCTTGCCCGCGCCAAGTGAACCGATGCGCGTTTGCATGCCGTCGGAGATCACCAGCACGGCATTGGTGGCAAACAACGCCGGGATCTGTGCCTGGTAGGTCTGGAACTGATGGAAGGCAGACCAGACCGTGGCGTTCTCGTCAGCCGGGTTTTTGAGTTCGATCACTGCCAACGGCAGGCCGTTGACGAACAGCACCACGTCGGGCCGTCGCGTCTGCTGCCCTTCGGCCACAGTGAACTGGTTCACCGCCAGCCAGTCGTTGTTGTCGGGTTGATCGAAATCAATCGCTCGCGCCTGGGTGCCACGAATGTTGCCTGCCGAATCCCGGTACTCCACCGTCACCCCGTCCACCAGCAGCCGGTGCATGGCGCGGTTGCGTTCCACCAGGGACGGCGCATCGGTGCGCGTGAGTTTGCGGTACGCATCCTCCAAGGCTTCGGGTGGCAGGTCCGGATTCAGGCAGACGAGAGCCTGCCGTAACCGCCCCTCCAAAACCACGTCCCGGTAATTCGGATCGCTGCGCTCTGCCCCCAACATCCCTACCGCAATGTCGGGACCGTGGAGCACCGAGTAGCCGAGCGCCTCAAGCCAGGCGAGAGCGGCTTGTTCGACGACAGATTCAGTGAACTCAGCCACGCTGTTTCCTTTCACTTCGGATTCGGTGGAGCCGTTCGGTGAAGCCACCTTCCTCGACAAAGGCGCCGGCCTGTGCCTCGATCTGACGATCCAAAAGGGCACACGCCACCCCAGTGAGAACCAGCGCGGCATTCGCCGCGATTTCGGGATACGTGGACTTTTTGGACGATATGGACTCCGGAGAAACTGCCTGACTTTTTCCCTGTCCATCCGGTCCATCATGTCCATGCACCTCTTGAATCCATTCCGCCACGTCGTCAGCCGTGGCGCAGCGCCGGGCGATCAGGGCGGCCCGCCGTGGATCTTCCCTGGTCCAAAGGGAAAGCCCCCGCTGCCGCAGAAAATCCTCATAATCCAGCCGCAGTTCTTCGAGGCTGGCCCGGGCCACATTCGTCAGTTTCAGCTCCATTTTTTTGGAAGTGCCGCTGACCTTGCTTCCCTCGGCGATGTTTTGCACCCCGCTCCGCGCCGCCTGCACCATCTGGTCGTGGGTTCGGCTGCGCTTTTCAATATAACGATCGCAGAACCGAACGGTGACATCATAAGCAAGCTGTGCGATCTGGAAACTTTTCAGCTTCCGGTAGCCGCCGTGTTTTGGAATAAGCGATTCAGATTTCATGGCCTCATTCTGTATCACCCAAGTCCATCCTGTCCATGTCCATCCCGTCCATGCAGTCCAGATGATCCATGGGATGGATAAAAGAAGGTTGAAGGGGAGTGCAGCCCATTCTCCTGAACCATGTCAGTGCTGCGTCTTCCACAGTGGATTCGTTGAGGCTCATACAAAGCGGATCACAGGAGTCCCCAACCTTCGTAGGTCTCTCGGTTGTAGTAGTTCAAAGGTGTGTTTGGCGGATTGTTGTGATCGAACTGCCCTATTGCGTCCATGATGGGTGCTTTTTTGAACGGTATGTGGATTGCATGAGCCGTCTTGGCGTCAATTCGCTCTTGAAATGCCTTTGGCCAAAGTGGGCGAAGCTCTGCGGGTGCCATGATGTTCTTGTAGCCTGGATAGACGGCAATAATCGGCAGCCCATAAGTATCCACTGCTTGCTGAATCTCGAACGGCACCCAGTCCGTATCCAGTCGAGTCGTTTCCCCGATAATGAGAACCATGTTCTTCGAATTCCGAAGCCGTTCAAGAAGAGACGCACGAAGGGTTGCCCTCTTGCTTGTGTCTCGGACAGCGGACGATTTATCGTGGCTGTTCACAATCGTAAAATCATCGTCCGGATGTGCCGACCATGCCCTCATCAGGTTGTAGTAGTCCATGTCGGACTCACCGGGTTGGTTTGTTCCCTCAGCGTGGAACGCGACGTATGTGCCGTTTCGGTATGCCATTATTTTTCCTCCCATGATTTTTTGAGCTGGCGGAGATCGATCTCATCGAATCGGTCCCAAGTTAGAACGATTCGCAGTTTCTGCGTGATGAGTTCGCGCCTACTTTCGTCTGCAAACGAAAGTAAAAGAATGTAAAGCAAATCAACGGCTGAAAACCCAACCCCGGAAGACCCACTGCCCACGAGCGGCACGTTGAGCGCATTCCCGTTCATGTGCGTGCGTGCACATTTCCACAAGCCGGACAGAGCCTCGAACATCTGCGGCACGTCAGCGTAAGCCTTGCAGGTCTTCGGATCGGCGTGCGTGAAGGCAAACGCAAGGTAGTGCTTGCCCGCTGCTTCGAGTAGGGCAGTTGTTCCAATTGGAAAGCGAGCCGTCTTGCCTTGCTCCTTCTTAATTTGGGTCGAGCGTACGCCCGCCAATTGATTTGTGACCTGTTCATCGAAGGCTTGTGGGTGCCCGCCAAAACACCTCTGAATGAAGATGCCGTGAAGACTGTTGCGCGCAACTGGAAGTCCAAACTCGCTCTCGAAAAACTCGCCAACGGGAATGGCTGTTATGCCGTCGCACTCGAATATGTCCCCGAATGCCACTTCAACTGATACATTGCTTTGCTTCACCGGGATTGTGACCTTCGCGCTCCTCCATCTTGAGATGAACGCATACAAGAGGCTCGCGACGGATATGGTGATCACCCAATTCCGTCCCTTGAGAGCTGGCCATTCTGAGAAATGGTAGCCAGCCTCGGTAACAGTCCAAAGAACGCTGAACGCTAAAAATACCGCGCACACGAGTGCGACAGGGCGACGAGAAGCGGTTCGCCAAAGCGTGTTTAAGAAATCTTTCATCATGAATTCACGGTTTGCTTTTCCGTCACGTTCAACTCCCCGCTCAGCAGCTTCGGCAACAGTGTGTCGCGCAGAGTGGCGAGGGTACGAGATTGGAAGCAGTTGGCTGCGATTTTGTCGAACAGCAGCTTGGCTTTGGTCTGATAAGCGGTTACGACTCGGCGGTCAGGACAGAGCAGACAAAGTTCTTCGACGTTTCCTTTATTGATGTGCTGCTGAGCACCGCCCGTTTGTGAGGCGATGAGTTTCTCGATGTTCTCCTCAATCCACGGATAAATGAACTCCGTTGAAAATTGTTCGGAGGCCAAAACCGCAACCACAGATTGATTTGCACAGCATTCAATTTCAGTGATGCTTACCTGCCCGAGTGTCGCTCCGGTAATCGCAAGCACCGTGGTCCGACGGGGCAAGAGTTTTGTCGCAGAGTTCTCCAGTGCCTCATTGGTTATCCATTCCGAGGGCTCGATAATCCGAAACTCATTCGTTTTTCCAGAATTGATCCACGGCACTGTGCCACCCGTCCAATACTCGGCCTTTTCTCGTGAGGGTGTACCACCAAGAATAGTCGAAAGTTTTTCGCCGATTGTAAAAATTCCCCACCCCTTCGGAATCTTTCCTAAAACCGAATCTTGAAAGGAATCCGGGAACAGTTCAGCGAGGGGCTTGGGCAAGCCGGGTCTGCGGCCCTCCTTTTTAGCACGGACGGGATCGAACTCCACGAACCAGCTCTGAAACAGCGCCCGCGCCATCGTCTCCAGCGTTTCGTTCATCCGCCGGTTCAACTCGATCTTGTCGTCCAGCGTGCCGAGGATGTGGGCGATGGCTTTTTGTTCGGCGAGGGGTGGAGCAACAGCAGGCACAACCTTGAGGCCGCTCTGAGTCATCAGTGGTTGAGCGCTCCCAATGGCAGTCCGTCGGAGTTCAAGGGAGCTGAGTAAATAAAAAAGGAAGCGCACATCCGTCTGGTCCTTCCCGGTCGCAATTATGGCGTTATCAGTAACCCACGCTGGCTCATTAACGTGGTAGACTGAACCACAATACGCACCAACACGTCCGACGACCACGAGCGGTTCTTTGGTCAAGACTTCGTTGGTGCAAGCTATTTGACCATTGGATCCAAAGACGGGATGCTTTCCGAATGGCGAATAGCTTTCGTTTGAGAGTGCCTTGCCATTTCGAAACTCGGCGATGTCCCCGAGCGTGCATTCTTTGAACAGGCTATCCGCCATATCCAAGCTCCTTCAGATTGGCGGCAATGGCGGTGTCGAGCTTCGCGGCTTCGGCCTGTTGCTGACATAGCGTCGTGACAAGCCGTTTCATCTTTTCTTCAAATGGCTCACCGTCGTCCTCGACCGCCTCTGCGCCAACATATCGACCGGGTGTGAGGACGTGACCGTGCTTGCGGATGTCCTCAAGGGTGGCGGATTTGCAGAAGCCGGGCGCATCGGCATACGCCGATGAGTTCGAAGATCGACGATCGACGGTCGACGACAGATCACCACGCCATGCGTGGTACGTGCCGGCAATTTTTCCAATATCGGCGTCAGTCAATTCTCGGTGGACACGATCCACCATGGTTCCCATTTTGCGGGCATCAATGAACAGCGTTTCGCCTTTGCGATTACGAAATCCGCCTTCGCTCTTCGAGCTACGGCGTGATACTCCTTTGCCGCTCTTGTCGCGGCAAAGGAACCAAAGACAGACCGGGATTTGCGTGGAGTAAAAAAGTTGTCCGGGCAATGCCACCATGCAATCCACCAGATCGGCCTCGATGATGGCCTTGCGGATTTCACCTTCACCCGACTGATTGGATGACATGGAACCATTAGCGAGCACGAATCCTGCAAGCCCGGTGGGCGCGAGGTGATGGATGAAGTGCTGCACCCAGGCGAAATTGGCATTGGACGCAGGCGGCGTGCCGAACTTCCAGCGTTTGTCTTCTTTGAGCAAATCGCCGCGCCAGTCGCTATCGTTGAAGGGTGGGTTGGCCAGGACGTAGTCGGCTTTGAGATCAGCGTGCAGATCACGATGAAAGCTATCAGCGTGCTCAGGACCGAGATTGCCGTCAATACCACGAATCGCCAGATTCATTTTGGCCAGCCGCCACGT
>JACQHZ010000369.1 GCA_016198745.1 Verrucomicrobiota bacterium | reverse complement strand
TCGCCTCCCTCGCTTGCCACCCTCTGCAGGGTGGGCGTTGATCCCCCATGTGGGGGACAGGCACCGCAGCGCCCTCCAAAATTCCTCCTTACGTCCGGATTTGGGAGCTAATCATCAAACCCGGACTGCCCCCTATTTCGGAATGACCCCTATTTCGCAGGCAGGTTTTCCAGATAGTCGGTCAAGGGGCGCGCCAAGGGAAGGCGCAACGATGACGAGGTCATGGATGCCCACAACCCCCGTTTCCACCAGATGGAACAGACCGGGTGGCTGCCGCGTGGAGTTCTCCCAAAAATCCAATGGCTTCGCTCACAATCAATTCGCCGCTGTTTTTATCCAAAGGCGATTCGCCGATTCCCACCCCATATCCGCCTTTTGCATAATCGTCCGCCGCGGGAAAATAACCGGAATAGCCATTGGCATGGCCGATCACAAAAGCATCCGGAAAAGCAGAACCTGTCCTGATTTTCGTTTGGATCTTCAAGAAAGGCTCGCCTGGTATGCCCAACCAGGCAACCTGCCCTCCCAGGGCAATTCCTTGCAGCTCAAGGCTTGTATTGACAGACATGGACGCGCCTTCCCGCAATTCCACCTCACAATGCCGCGATTTTACGATGATTCGTTCAACCGACACTGCTTTGCCGGTTTCCGCAATCCGGATCACTTCTTCCCCCAATACATATCCCAAACGGCGAATATCCGCGAATGCCAAATCAACCTGGCGCCCTTCCTCAAAGACCATGGGCGCATTGTAACATTCCTTGGGTGTCGTCATGTATTTGGTCGGGTCAATATCTCCACAAGCGCCATTGAGAAACATCGGCATTGCGTCCGGATGCGCCTCCTGGATTCGACGGCAGGCGATTCCATAAAAATCCGATGAGATTTTTCTGGTTGCCCAGGCGCAATTGGGATGACAACTGAAATGAAACACGACGGCGATGGGCTTGCCGTTTTTTTCATCGAAACGAAACACCGTTACCGACGGGTCTTCATCGCCCCAATCCCGGATGTCTTCTTCCCTTGGTTTGTGCCAGGTCATGATGACCTTGCCGTCCTTTCCGATTGGTCTTCGGTTGCCGGCAATTCCTTTTGCGCACCCGCGCGACATTCGCAGGCGCGCCTCCCGGGCATTGGCGCAAGCCTCCCTGGACACCTGAATGACCTGCTCCTGATGCTGCTGCCACCATGTTTTCCAGTACCCATCATAATCCGGCCTTTCCCATCCGTCCCCTCCGTACATTGCCGGCGCAGAATGATTCTGGGTTGCCGCAATCATGATCGCATCTTCAGGCAACCTCGTGGCCTGGGAAATCCGTTTCCGCAACTCTGCCGCCAACCCGCTGAAGATCAACATGACATCGCTCACGACCAGCAGAAAATCGCGCCTGGCAGAGAGAAAAAGGGCCCGGACAAAAATGTCGTCATGGACTCCCCTGCTGTTGCCGCACCATTTGACTTCGCCAAAGGGCACGCGCTCCGAGGGGGTGATGGCGCGCACGGCCGCGCCGGCAAACAACAAATGGCTGTCTCTTTCGCGCATGACACATTCTCTATTGATCAAAACTCAGCCAGTCGTTCAGCACATAGCTCGTCCGACTGGCGTTGCGCGCGCCCGCGTCATAGGCAGGGAGTTTCGCCGTTCGATAATTGATAAACTCCACATGCCCGTCGCCCCACAAACCGTTGAAACCGAGCGCGGACGCATCAATCGGGTTGCCATAGATATTGGCTCCATATCCCGAAAAGGAGGAATGATTCGTATATCCCCAAGCATAGTAATCTATGACCCAGAGCTTGCGACAATCCCGATAAAGATCCAGCGGCCTGTCAGGATCATTGGGAGTTCCAGGGTAAGAATACGGACCTTCTTCCGCATTTGCAGACGGACGAAGACTATAGCTGCAGTAAACACGGATTCCAATCGAGGCGGGATTCGTCCGGGCCTGGTTTACGTAAGACTGAAATTGCTCATAAGTGCGCGGAACGTACCATGGAGGTGTTGACTGTGTGAATCGAACTCTGGCCGGCATATCATCGCACCAGAGCGCCCGCTCGCCCACGTAGTTTCCGCCGATCAATTTTCCCAACAACACCCAGGCCTTGGCTTCATTCCAGATATAAAACATATATTGTTCGCCTGCGCCGGGATTGTAGGCGGGCAACAGGCCATCATTGTCTTGCCCGTACAACATCAGCGCCGCCCCGATCTGCCGCATGTTGGAGATGCATTTAGCCTGGCGCGCTTTCTCCTTGGCCAGACGGAGAGAAGGAAGGAGAAGCGCGGCCAGGATCGAGATGATTGCGACGACGACCAAAAGCTCGATCAGGCTGAAGCCGCGCGATGATATGCGCTTCGGATTCATTTCAGAGCCTCCCGACCCAAGCGTCCCTCAGCCGCCAATGGTTGGATGCCATCAACGTATTTGAGGATATGCAGATAACGCAATCCCGGCACATAGACGTGCGCGCCGCTCACGGCGCCGATCGTCCACTGGAAATCGTCGAGCAAACCGGTCACGGCCACGCAGCGCGGTTCTTCCGTCTGCCCAGGGGGCGAGCGACGATTGGGCAAGGAACCGGTCACGGCCACGCAGCGAGGATTTTCCGGCTGGGAGATGTCAAAACACTCGATCTGCATGTATTTGCAGACATAAAGCAGGTTTTGATCGTCATCGAGCACCATGTTGCGGTTGAAGCACGCCCAGTCCGCCCAGTAACCGCCCTTGTCCGATTCCACCCACTTGATGGGCGCGCCCGGCGCGCGCACATTGGCCACAAGCAAACGGGTTCGCTCGCGGTTTTCGCCGCTGGTTAGATAGGCATAGCCCTTGGCGCTCACGGCCACGTCCGGAAAGTACATTTTCTTGTTGCCCTCGCGGAACGAATCGAGATCGACCGTCCCGCTGACGGTCATGCGTTGGGGATCCATGGCGTCCAGAATGAGCAGCTTGTGGTTTTCAGTGATGAGGTAGATCCGGTTGTCCCGGACAGTCAGGCTCAGCGGCTTTCCCTCCTTGGGCAACGTGAAGGAACCGAGCCATTGGGGTGTCTGCGGCGTCGCAATATCGTACAGAAGCAGCCGCTGGCCGCCTGCCACCAGGTAGAGACGGTCCCCCACCCCCTTGATCAATCCGCTGACCGGGCGCCCGCCATCGTCCATCAGGAAGCCGATGTTCCGGATATGGCGCGGATCGGCGGTGTCAAGGATGGCCACCTTGTTCTTGCGTGAGCAGAACAGGACCGTTCCCTTCCCGGCCATCATGTTGGCCCGGCTCTGATTGCTGTACTGGACCCAGGCGCCGTCATGATAGTAACTCAGCACGCGCGGCTTGGCGGGATCGGCGACATCCATGGCGTAGATTGTGCCGCCAAATGTCACCCATAGGAACACGAGGTTCCGCGCCGCATCGAGGTGCAAACCGCTTCCTTCCGCCGCCGTGGGGCAGGCGCCGATCTCCGCCGGCTTGCCCGGATCGTGGAGGTCAAAGATGCGCAGGCCGTAGTTGTAGTCGTTGACGTAGCCGTAGCCGTCCCGGATGCTCAGGGAACCAAAGGCGGATGGCAGCGCGTGTTCAAACATGTAGGATGGTTTCATCTCGGCCCGGCCCAATTCGTACACGAACCAGCGGCTGTGGGGGCTTTCGTAGGTGAGGCTGTACTGTCCCGGCCCCCCGCGCCCATCCAGGAGATAGAAGTGATTGTCGTGAAAGGCGCAGACCAGGTGCCCGGCCTGCGGCGGCAACGGGAACCGCACCGGTTCGTGAACGCCGTTGGTGTCGCCATAGCGGTCGTACATCCGGACCGTGTTCGTCTTGCGCTCCAGCGTTGCCAGGTGGTTGGAAGTGAGCGCCAGGATGCGCTCGTCGGGCTGCAACGCGAACACCGGCGTCAACGAAGAAGACGCCAGGTCGGTGAAATCCCAACGATAAAGCTCGCCACTGACGCCGTCCTTGCCCGATCGCAGCGGGTCATCCGGCCCGGACGACTTCTTGGGCTTGACGGGTGAACCGCGCGTAGCAAACACCAACGCCCAATTCGTGGCAATTGGGTAAAACCCCGCAAAGTTCATGCCGTTTGGGAGCGCGCAGTCGGCCACGTGCCGCGGCGCATTGGCGCCGTCCGGACGGAAGATGTGGAGCGTGTTCGTCGAGCAACTCGCGAAGACACCAAACGGTTCGCTGATATGAAGAATAGGACCGTTCCGCCGCTCATCGTAAGGAATCGCCGTGGTCCCGTGAATGCGGAGACCTCCCGGCTCGGCCGCCGGGGCGAACTGGGACAAGTCGCTGACGAACGTGCCTCCGCGGCTGTTGTGAAAATAGCCGAACGGACCGTGGAAGTAAATCGCCTGGTTGAAAGTCAGCGTGGGAATGTATCCGGCCAGAACAGGGCGGGTCTTGTCGGTGATGTCCACCAGGGTGAAATCACCTTCGCCCGGCGGCACGACGGCCAGGTTGTCGCGGATCACCACGGTGCCATGTCCCGGGACACCGAAGCCAATGCGCGCCACGCCAACCTGACGCAGCGTCCCCTCGGCAGCGCCGACGAGTTGCGCAAAGGTCAGCATGAACACGAGCACAAGAAGAGTGCACGAACACGCACGCCGACTGCGCAGCCCCGTATGGCCAGAACACAGAACGCGCCGCCCATGCTGCACGGCAAGTTGTTCGGCGCGTCTGCTTGCGGCGAATATCTTAATAGAGCGCATACCGGTGGTCATCATCATGAAACATCTCCGGGTATTCCCGCGGCGGCGCGGCGGCCGGCGGAACGGCGCATTCGTATAACTCCAGATAAGCCTGCCCCTCGCGCTGCGCAGTGAGAATCCACGTCTCGCTCGAATGTCCCGCACTCAGCCGTCGCGCGCGGTTGTGATTGCCCATGGGGACATAACCCTGGAACTGTCCGCGCCAATCCACAATTTCGCCCATCCCCGCCATTTCGTCCGACTTGACGCACAGGTCCTGGCAGATGGCCGCGCTCCAGGACACCGGCACGGCCCATCCGCTGATCTTGTGCCACAACACGGTCCCGTCGCCATCGAGCAAATACACGGTGTGCGGCGGCTCCAGGCCAACGTAGCAGCGCCAGTCGATCAACAGGATTTGAAGGCGCCCGGCGCCGGGGATGGCCGGGAAAGCGCGTACATGCTGGCCGTGACAAACCGTGCGCCCAAAGCTCCATACCACCGCTCCGTCCGTCGCCAGACAATGCAGGCCGGTCGAGAGCAGGATGCGGACCTGCCCGTTGCGCTCCAGGTCGGCAATGTGCACGGAATCGTTGTGGTCGGCGTTGACCCGCGGCAGGTCCTTGCGGTTCCAGAGAAACCTGCCGTCGTGATCGAGCAGGGTGGCGCCCACCACCACTTCGTCCCGCCCGTCGCCATCCACGTCTCCACACGCCGGAGTATGGCCGAAACCATAAGGAAACCGCGCCTCAGCGCCGGCGCGGGGCGGTCGGCACTGCGCCGTGCGGCCTTCGTCGGCCCAAAGGTCCTGCCGCCACAACACGTTCAACCGATCGTCGAAGGCGGTGATATCACTGTAGTGATGGCTGACAATGAGGTCGCGGGGTTGGCCAAGACCGCGCAGGTCCGCCGCCTGGATGTTGCACATGGGCGGATCATCGTAAGCCATGATGCACGCGGGATGCGGCGTCTTGCGTTTCACCGTCCCATGCCGGCCATCGAGCACGCACACGAAGAAATCGTTTCCTTCCCGGCGAATCCCCACGGTTTCGCTCCGCCCGTCTCCATCCAGGTCGGCGATGGGCACGAGGGTGTTGTGCGTATTGAGGATGCGCGCCTCCGGAGCATGGCAGTCCCAGAGCACTTCCCCGTCGTGACGATAAGCGGTCTGACGCATGGCGCCCGCCGTGACCAAAAAATCCAACTCGCCGTCATGGTCCAGGTCTCCGATCGCAACCTGCCCGCCGGCATCCTGGATCGGAAAGCGCCGCCGCAACCGCGCCGGTCGCGGGCAAGGGCGGACGATGAGCCGCTTTTCCGAACACCATCTGCGCCGCCCATGTTTGCGCAACACAATGGCTTCCACCTCGACCGGTTCGCGCACCCCGGCATTTTCGAGATCGAAAATTTCGAACCATCCGGGGCCGGGAATCGGCCGCCCGCCCTTCAGCGGGGAAAAACTTTCAACCAGTTCCATGCAGTAATTGGCGGACGGATCATCGTATTGGGGCCGATGGATGTCGCCCTTGGTCTGCTCGGTGAACATCTCGGCCTGGATGCCGCGCAGGGCGCGCACACGCACGAAGAGCAGGAGGGAATCGTAGGCGTCGGCGCCGCCGGCCGGGAGTTCCACTCGGGCATAGACGCGCCTTGGAACCAGATCCCCCGGCGACTCCAACAGCACCCGCGTGGGGAATGGCGTCACCTCAACGGTTGGTTGTTGCGCAGTCACGGCGGATGGGAAGGTTGATCTTGCGGCGGAATTTTCACAACCCCGGTTTCAACCGGGAGTTTGACGATATTGGGCGGGGGTGGCCCCCACCGATTTCTTGAATTGGAGATAGAAATGATTGAGATTCCTGAAGCCCGTTTCGGAGGCAATTTTCTTGATGGGCACCGAAGGGTCCGACAAGAGAAAATGTTTGGCCATGTTGAGCCGGTATTGAATCAGGTACGCATTGGGCGGACAACCCACCGCTTTCTTGAAAATAAAAAACATGCGGCTCTGGCTTAACCCCGCCTGCCGGGCCATGTCGGCGACTTTCAAAGGCTGGCCATAACGCGCCTCGATCATCCGTATGATTTTCTTCGAGATCAGCGCCGCCTTGCAATGACGCGCTGAACTTGAAAAAGCCGGGGCGGTCGTTCTCCGCAAGAGTTCGGTTTTCAAGAGATAGACCAGCGCGTTGGAAAGGTTGGCAACCATTTGCGTCTGAGAACCGGAGACAAAACATTCCAAAATCCGGTCCAAGAGGAGTTCAATCAGAATGGTTTCCTGAACCTTGACCTCGATGCTTCGGCTTCCTTCAGGAAGAATGTTCCAACCCGGCCAATCCAGAAAAAGGCAGTAGGCAAGATAACCTTGCTTGCTTGGAAAACTGGCGTGCACCACCTCCGGCTTGATGAGGATGAGCTTGCCTTCGGCCAAGGGATAATGGCGCTGATTTTCAACCAGGAAAGTTCCTTTCCCTTCCACCACATAAACGATCTCCCAAAACGGATGCGCCGAATCAGGATACCTTTTCCCTTCGCGGACCCATTCCTTCCCGATCAGCCTCAGAATCGGATGTTTCGTTTCGTCGCGTGCATTAAAACGGATCATTTTTCGGCCTAATTGATCAGATCACCGCTTCTGTTGTCATTCCCGCGAAAGCGGGAATCCAGAAGCGCGCGGAGCGGTATCGCCTAAATTCCCGCTTTCGCGAGAATGACCTGAGCAATCACTTTCGGGAGCCAATATACCGCATCAACGTCCAAAAGAGAGGATGATCTTTATTTAAGGATCCTCCTGTTTTTTGCAGGATGCTATCGAAACCCAGGCACGCGGGCTGACTGACATTCAGGGTGAATCTTGTCGAACCGAACCACCCGCTCCCAATCCGTTCTTGCTTGCGCAGAGGTCTCTGCCGTCCAGAACAAGAGTCGTCCCTCCCGCGCGGATTTCGATGAGGCCGCTTCCGTACTCGGAGCGCATGGCGGGGCAGTCATGGAGCATCCCGCTCCGGGTCAACGGAGAACCGTTCTCGACCGAGAGCGACATATCGGCGAGATCCACCGACAGTTCCTGGCCGTCGGTCGTTCGTCCCCGCACGCAATGGCCTGCTTGCACCGGCATGACCAGGGCGGAAAGGAAAACCCGTTCATCGGGATACATGTCCCGGTCGGCAACCTGGAACAGATGGAGTCCCGCCGACAGTTCCACATGCGCGCAAAGTCCTTTGCCCGCACAATACAGGTCCCACGCGCCCGCCTTTTCCGGTTTGAGTCCGCCTTCCTGCACCAGTGCGCCACAAGCAATCAGCCAGTTTCCATGCTGGGCCGCCTCGCCGCGCTCATTCCGTTTGTCCCAAACGCTGTGAAACTCCGCCTCCCGCAGATGGGTGCGAAGGCTCTTGGATGGCGCGTCGCCGAACATCACATTGAAATAGCGGGATTGATAGCTGTAACCACAGATGCTCATGGAACCCATGGAGATATGCGGCGTATTGTAGTAACGGATCGGTTGACAGCCATCCTGGCCGGCAGCCCGCGCGCCCCGGTAGTCCAGGACAGGACGCGTCCTTGCGGAATTGGCCAGGGCCATGACCACCGGATCAGGCTCGAATGCGTCGGATGCGAACGGAACACCGTCGTCAAGACCGGGATTCGGACCCGCCAACCCGAATGCCATCCACATCACCGGCAGGTAACTGTCATGGCGATCGTCGGCGATGTGCTTGTCGTAGCCACGGAAAAAAGGCCCGCCAAGATAGCCTTTCACGCTCAAGAGCGCCCTTTCCGCCATCTGGAGATTGATGAGGTCATTCGCACCTTTTCGCACGGACTGGGAGGGCGCGTGTCGCGCCAGGATGAGCAGGGAATTGAGATAGTGGACCTGGTAACAGGGCGAATGCCATTCCACCCAACCCCGTTCAAAACGCCAGGCCAATGACCGGGAAAGCTGATGGAGGTGCTCGGTGGTATCCTGGCCTGCGAAATGCGCGCTAAAAAGGCCGATGGTCAGGCACATCAGGTCATGATTTTCCGTATGAATGGCCGGCCACCGGGCCACACGGAGATTGTCCAGGTTCACGCTGGGGCGAGGCTGAGACCACTGGACGAAAATGGACCGCAGATGCGCTTTGGCGGAGTCGGAGAGGATCGGGGAATTGCCAAGGTCAAGAATCGTCTTGAGGAGCGCCGTTCCCAAAAAATCCCAGTCCGCCGTGTCCACCTTCCCGTCCCCCCATGTTACAGGACGGGGATCCAGACCGACACCTTCAAAGTAGCGGTTTGCTTGGTCAACATCCCGGCCCAGAACAAGCCGCGCGTGGTTGATGTCCCACAACTTTTGATCGTAAGGACCGAGACGGGAGGAGTCCTGTTCATCCACCACACGCTCCAGATACTTCCGCTTTCGCAGCGCGATTTCGTTCATGTGAATTTCTCCATGACCACCCTAAACGGTTGCCGCGCTGATGATCAAGGACTTACGGGACGTCGTGATCCATGCCGAATCCAACCGAGTTGTGTCAACGACATACCACAGGTAACTATACCATTTTTAGGAGTTGATCTCCGCGGCACGGCGGATACACTGCTTGACATTATGTATCAAAAGTTCCCAAAATCAAAGCTGGTGATCATCGAAAAAGATATGTGGTTTGAGGAATTGGCTAGCAACATATCAAAGCAAGTTTCATTTTCCCCCAACAACAAAATCCACGATCAAGGGGTAATGATCGGAATGGATGTTGGGCCCCGCCTTCCGTCGCAGAATCACGATGCCGTCGGAATGCAGGCAGTGATCGATGGGAATCCAGAGGGGAAAAAAATACGCGGGCCATGTGGGCTGAATGCCCCATCCGCGCTGGGAATTCCGGAGACCGGAACGGGAAAGCAACTGACGGTAGGGATGCGACCACGGGGTGGCGTTCAGATCGCCGAGAAGCAGGATGGGTTCCTTGAAACCGGCGAGGAATTCGGGAATCCGCGCAAGCTGGTCGTCCCGCCATCGGCTGTATTGCCCTCCCGCAGGGGGCACCGGGTGGGTGCCCAGGACCTGAAAGCGCACGCCGTCGCTTTCCACGCCTGCCGTCACGGAAGGCGCCTCGGCTTCGCCAATATAAACGATCTGCGGGTCGCGGAGCGGCAAACGACTGAAAAGCGCGATGCCGAAGTTGTCGTTGCGCGGCCGGATCATGGCATGCGGATGCGACTTCTTCAATTCCACGAGCTTCCCAATCCAGGATTCGTTGACCTCTTCCAGGATCACAAGATGCGGATTCTGTTCCGCAATCACCCGTTTCACGGCCGTTGCGCTGCCAAGCCGGCTATTGACGTTCATCAACATGGCCCGGAAAACCGGCGCCGCCCCTGGATCGCGCGCATCCCGTCCGAGGTAGAGCGGCACAATGACGGCGAGGTTCGCCATCGCGAGGAACGCAAAAAACCCGGCCGTCCGTCGCCGGTTCGCCGCCGCAAAGGCAACGGCGAGGACGGTCAGAAACACGAAATACTGCGCCCGAAAATGCGCGGCGAGATCAAACGGCCACCACAGAAAACCGAGAAATCCAAGGACGGTGGCAAGCCCGGCAAACAAACCCGCCCGGGTGAGGATGCCCCAAAGTTGCCCCCGGATCCGGAAAAAATCGTGTGGGGAGGGAAGAAGACGCCGGAGGGGATTTGTCATTTCAAGAGATTGCCAGCGATCCCGCGTTGCGATCCAGAGGTTTGCCGTTCAAGATCACCCGGGAAATGCCGTCCCAAGACGGCAGGTGCAGGATGGTCCTGCCGGGCTTGGAACGCGACGGTTTACGGTAACGCACCTGCAACGTCTTCGATGCGTCGTCGTAATGCGCCGCGATGGAGATTTCACCGAACCATGTCGCCACGTTTTTCCATTCAAACCCGCCTTCCCGGAAAAAGCGCAGGGGCGTCATGCGCAGCAGATGAAGGGCGTCCGCCTCCTCGTGCACGACCGACATTCGGAGCAGCATGAGCGCCAGGCCGTGGGTGAAACAATTGCCGGAGACGCCTTCGCGCGTTTCGCAGGAGACGAAGTTCCGGCGGCACGCCCCGGCGGCAAAGAGGCTGTACAGTCCCATCGAAAACCGCTCCCGATCACCCAGATCGAAGGTGTGAAATAAATTCCAGGAATAACACGGCTCGCATGAGGATATCTCCTTCACCAGCATCGGCGTCTGGAAGGGGGATGCAAATTCACGAAAGAGCCTGGTCTGGGGACCTTCGCGCAACCATCGCAAGGATGCCTGCATGATCGGATCGCTTGCGGGAAAAAGTCCGCCGAAGACCAGCACACACGCCCCCGTGTCGAGGTTGAAGGCATGCGCCGCCTCGTACCCTTTCGCCTCCGACAGGGTGGGCGGCGTGAAGGGGAGGATGGTTCCGTCCGGCGTTTTCCACGTCTTCGATTTCGCAATCACATCGCGGTACGCGCTTTGAAAGGCGTTGCGATACTCCTCAGCCTCGCGCATGAATTCGGACGCCCGCGCGTTTCCGGTGCGCCGGAGAAGCGCGGCGGCGACGCTCAATGCCTTGTAATTCCAGGCATCGCCCCAGCACGTCTGACTCGAAGTGCCGCAGTCGTTGGCCACACCGGGCGGCATGATGCCCGGATAGCCCTGATGCCCTTTGACGCGACGAGCGTCGCGGATGAACTCGCAAGCCTTGATAATCGCAGGTTCCCACCGACGGAGAAACGCGCGATCCATCGCAAGCAGTCCATGATTGGCCGCCGTCCAGAGAATGGCGCCATGATCGGTCAACCAATCGATGGAGGTGAATGTCTTCGGCGATCCGAAGTAACCCGGATGCTTTTTGAGACAGGGGCTGGGCGGTTCAATGGTTCCCTGATGCCGAAGAAAGGTCTCCAGGTATTTTTCGACTTCTCTTCCATAACCGGCGAATTCGAGGGCGCAAGCGGCCATCGCCATGGGAGTGGCCCAGATGGCCTCATAGACATAGGAACCGCTGGACAGGCCGTAATCGCCGGTCTCCGGATGCTTTTCGGCGATCATCGCCTCCAGGCGCGGGAAATGATCCACCCAGCCTTGAAGGAGGGATTCCGACAAACGGATCGAGGTTCGCGTTTTGAGTTCCCTGGTCCAGAATCGCCGGGCTTCAGCCAATGCCGCGTCATAACCAAGCGCCAGTTCACGATCCATGGCTGCGTCATCAACGGGCGAGATTGGAAAGACGAAATCAATCGTTGCGCCGACTGCACACGGCATGGAAAGAAGCAGATGTCCCAGCGGTTGCTTGAAGGCGCTGAAGTAGGAGCTTTCGAGATACGCAACGGTCAGGTCTTTTTGAGGACCTGGAATGCCAAGACGATTCCGTTTGCCATAAAGGAACGGAGCGCGACCGGTGGGCGCAAGACGCAGATAACTTGCCCCCCCTTCCCCAGCAGGACCGACAAAGGCCAGGGAGGTCGGATAATGCGGCACGCCGTAGCGGCTTTGAAACTGGATGTTGTTGAACGCCGCCATGCACGGAGTGGCGGACGTTCCCGTCAAGGTGAGACAGACGGTGATCCGGTCCGCATGATTGATCATCTCGATCACATCGGCCACCTCGAACCGGACCCAGAGGTAATGCGGCTCGTCGCCGCGCCGAACGGGACTGCCGCCCGGGACATGCGCGAATTGTTTCTGCCGGATTTTCACCGGCACACCCGGTATGACGTGTTCGATGACATAGACGGGCGCCGCCCCCGCTTCCCAGGAGGGAAGACATAAACCGTCGGGATTGCGCCGGTCGTTGAGAAGAAAATCAATGAGCGCCGTCACATCGTTCGCAGGTCGGAACGATCCCTCGTACGAATAGGAATCGTTTGCCTTGTGGTAGGGAAGCAGCAGGACGCGCAGCTCGGCGGCAAAGACCTGGTCTTCAATGGCGACGTTCCGGTTCAGACCGACGCCGGCGGGGTTGGCGGCGATGGTCCCGTCGTGGAATACATTGAAATCATACAGATGGTCCTTCCAGGAAACCGGCGCCCAGTGCCCGCGCTGGTCCGGCCAGTATTCACACGCCATGTCGGCGGTCCATTCGTGGTTCATTTTGTCGCGTAATGAGGTTGTAGGGGCGATGGCGAATTGCCGGGACGCGGGCTGGATTCAAGACGGAGGCGAGTACCATGCTTGGTTGCAAACGATCTTGCCGGTTTGGATGAAATGCTTCACGGCGCCCACATGTCCGTCCATATAAAGCACGTTCGCGGTTTTTCCAGAATGATGAAAGGCATAGCGGTACATTTCGTAGTAATAATCCCCAAGGGGCGTACCCGGGACCGCGTCGAGATAATCGTTGAAGCATCCGAGCATGTTCCCAAAAGTGGGCTTTGCGGTATCGATGAAAAAGGACACTTTGGCGCGTCCATCTGGAGCGTCAATTGGACCAAACATGAATCCCCGGCGATAGTTGGTCGCCCCCCAATTGACATTGATCGTCATCAGGTAGCTGGAATATCCGCGATGAACGTAATCCCAAGCGATGATCCTGTTGCTGCTGCTGTAGGTGAAAGGAAGGAAACTGTTGTCCGTGACACCTGGTTCGCCCGGGCAATGAAGATTTTCCAGTGAACCGCCCCGGGACCGTTGATCGGATCGACAAAGGATATCGCCGAACCAATATAACCCCCGTTGCCAAGGATGTCGTCCAGAGATGCCGGATCGGGAGACACATCATAGTTGTCAGCCGCATAACAACCCAGGGCGGTGTAAATCTGCTTGAGGTTGCTCATGCACACGATGGATTTCGCGTTTTCCCGGGCGTTTTTGAGGGCCGGCAAAAGCAGCGACGCCAGGACCGAGACAATGGCGACCACCACCAACAATTCTATCAGCGTGAAGGCGTGGGTGTTTCTGCGATTCATGGAAAACCGGGCATGGTTCAAAGTTCACGGTTCACACCCGTGCAAAGGGTGGCAGGCAGGGGTTCATCCCGCCAAGGCGGGAAGTTAAACCTGAAAACCGCCTGCCTGTGCGCCCGCCTGCTGCTGCGCGGACAGGTGGTCGCACCTGTCTGCCAGAACACAGGCAGGCGCAGACAGGCCAACCGTTGAACCGT
>JACQHZ010000390.1 GCA_016198745.1 Verrucomicrobiota bacterium | reverse complement strand
TGGATTCCTCCCGCCGTGGCGGGACGGGAATGACGGCAAGCGAAGGGATGACCTGAGTAGTTACAAAAATTGACCATTGACAGATTTGGGCCGATTTGACTATTATTTGCGCAAATTGTTCATCCCTAGATATTTATGCTTCTCCTCACGCGCATCTTTTTGGTCGTGACCATCCTCGGAGGAATTGGCGCCATCGTTGGAGGAGTCCGGGTCAAGACGGCCAAGAATGAACTCATTGCCAGCCTGGATGCCAAACAGACGGATTTTGAGAATGAAAAAAAGGCGAAAGACCAGGCTCAGAATCTGCTGAAGGACAAGGAGGGGCAACTCAAGGAGAAGGAGAAATCCCTCAGTGATGCCACCGAGGAAATCAAGAAGAACAAGAAGGAACTTGATGCGCAGGTGTCCAAGATCAAGGAGGCGGAGGAAAAAGTCACCAAGGTATCCCGTGAACTGACCGAGGCGAAGGGCGAACTGGAAAAGTTCACCAAGAATCTTCCGCCCGGCATGACCATTGATCAGGTGCAGGCCAAGCTCAAGGAATTTCAGGACCTGATCAACACCCTCGATCAGGAAAAAAAGGTGCTGAACGAACAATTGGCCAAATTGGACGCGGACCGGCGCAAACTCGAAGACCAGATCAAAAATTCGCGGCAAGGAAAGGCGCCACCCGGATTGACAGGCCATATCTTGTCCCTGAACGAGGAATGGAATTTTGTGGTGCTTGACATCGGCGCAGTTCAAGGCGTGGTTGAGGGCGCGTCGGCAATCGTTTATCGGGGCGGCGTGCTGGTGGGCAAAGTCAAAATCACATCTGTTGAACCTTCCATTTCAATCGGCGATGTTCTTTCCGAATGGAAAAGGGATGACATCCTGGAAGGCGACACGGTGACTTTTTAGCCCGCATATTTCATCCCGCCGTGGCGGGATGAAATATCCGGGTCCCCCATGTTCATGACATCAGCGTCATTACTGAAAAACAATATGCGCGCAAAATATCAGTGGCGGATGGCTCTGTGCGCCATCCTTTTCGCCTTCTCGCTTGCAGGATGCAGTTCCGCGTCCAAGAAAGAGGAAACGGAGGCGCCGGTCTCCACCCTTCCCTGGAACACTCCGGAGAAATGGGAGAAATCTGCACCCATCGGCGGCGCGACCTATTGACCCGGCGTTTCACCGCACTCTTCTCTTTATTGCGGCTGAAGTCGCGCCGGAGACAACCTCCGCGGTCTGTCTCGCCGCCCAGGACAATGTCCGCGCATCCATGCAGAGCGGAGGCGTGATTGCAAGCGCCTCGGCGCGGGAACCGCTTGGCAGGGCAATGAGTCCGCGGTCGAGCAACCGTTCGCACAGGATGGGAGGCTGAACGGGACCATTCGCCGCGAACTCGATCCCGATCAACAACCCCACGCCTCGGATATCCCGCACCCACGGGTTTCCAGCCAAAAGGCGGCGCAGTTCTCCGACGAACTCCGCGCCTTTCTGCGTCACATCCCACGATGCGGCACGCCGCTCGAACTGCCGGATACTGGCCAATGCGGCGGCGCAGGCCAGCGGGTTTCCACCAAACGTGCTCGTGTGCAGCGCCTCTCCCTGGCTCACGGGCCATGCCGCCATCACCCCGGCCTTTCCCACACACGCAGAAATGGGAAGACAACCGGACAGGGCTTTGCCAAGGCAGATCAGATCCGGCGTCACCCCGGAATGCTCGACCGCAAACCAACGCCCCGTCCGCCAGAACCCGACGTAGATTTCGTCCGCAATCAGGAGCAAACGATGCCGATCGCATATTCGCCGGAGCATGGGAATAAAACCGGGGGGTGGAATCACCTCGCCGGCCCGTCCCTGAAACGGTTCCACCAGGATCGCGCCGATTTCACGCCGGCGCAGGACACCCAGAATCTGCCCCTCAATGGCGCTCAACAAGGGGATTTCCGCGGTGGGCGCCCCGGCCCGATCCGCCGCGGCGGATGACTGCCGCGGGTACGGGACGAATTCCGCAAAGCCGCCCAGTTGTTCTGCGAACGGCAGACGGAAATCACGGCGCCACGTTGTTTCAAGCGCGCCATATCCGAGGCCGTGGTAAGCGCCCTCGAACACGATCACCCCGCGTTTGCGGGTGAACAACATGGCGGTTTTCAGCGCCGCCTCCACCGCCTCGAACCCTGAATTGCAAAGCAGCGCCTGGCCGCCGCAACGCCCATGGCTCCATCGCTCGAAGGTGATTTCCGAAAGTCGCGCGCACAGGCGCGTCTTCGCCTCCGAAGGATGCACGTCGCCCATCCCGTGGCAAAGCAGCGCGCTCTGTTTGTGAATCGCCGCAACCACCTCCGGATGCGAATGACCGAGCGATGCCACCCCAAAAGCGCTGGTCAAATCCAGGAAACGATTCCCGTCCACATCCCAAACGTGAACCCCTTCCGCGCGCTTCCAGAAGATTGGACCTTTTCCCGTGAGGCACGTGACGGTTGGAGCTTCATGACGCCGAAGCCGCCTTGCGAGAGTGCGCGATTTTGGTCCCGGAACTTTTGTCCGGAGAACCGGGAGATCATTCATTGTCTGGCCCTTGTGCATGTCCGATCCTCATCGTGATTCTGAGTGTGATTACCTCCCGAGCATCTCTCTGGCCAACCGCTTCGAAACCGGTTTCATTTGCGCATCAGATGTCGCGATCGGATGTGCTTCAAAACCACGTCGGCCACGTGGCGGGCGTCCTGGGTGGAAGTGTCCAACCGCACGGCGTCTTCGGCGATCTTCAGCGGAGCCACTGACCGGGTGCTGTCCATGCGGTCGCGTTCCGCGATTGCCTGCCCCACCTCGCCGATTTCGGCGCGCCCGCCCGCAACCGCTTGATCCGCCGCCCGCCGACGGGCGCGCACATCGGGATCGGCGTCCAGATAAAACTTATACGGCGTGTCCGGAAAAACCACCGTGCCGATGTCTCGCCCTTCAACCACCAGATCGCCCAGGCGCGCAAGTTGTCGCTGTTTTTCCACCAGCCACTCGCGCACCTGCGGAATCGCTGCAACCACCGAAACGGATTCCTCAACACGCGGCGACCGGAGATCGGCGCCCGGATCTTCTCCGTCCAGGCGATTCCGCAAACGGGTCGGCCCGTCGTCGCCCGCCACGAAATCGCATTCGTATTGAACGCGCCTCATCAGATCGAGGACCGCCGCGCTGCAGCGGGCATCGGTGGCTTCCTTCAACACCTTCCATGTAAACGCCCGATACATCGAACCGGTATCCACATGATAAAAATTCAACGCCTCCGCGACAAGGCGGGAAACCGTGCTCTTGCCGGACGCGGAGGGGCCGTCTATGGCAATGACAATGGCAGATTGGATGGCGCTCATGGCTTTTCTGGTGATCGAATCCCGTTTGGATCGGCTTGCCGCGACTTTCAATCTTTCCGGAACCATGGATGGAAGTCGAGCGCGATGCGCGCATTGGGCAGGCATATCTCGTCCTATCCCGATTTTGGCATTGCAGGCGTATTGCCATGCGCTCTTGAGGTGCGGTATGGTTTCCAAAAACCCAGGAGGATCGCCTGCCCCTGCCGGGGGCGATCCCATGACAAGAGAATTCCCATGCCTGACATGATCGTGCCCTGTGTGGATTTGGACCTGCTCTGCAAGTACGACACGGCGGGACCGCGTTACACGAGCTACCCCACCGCCCCGCAGTTCACGTCGTCGTTCACCGCCGCCGATTTCCGCGAAGAAATCCGCGCGGCCAATGCGGTGAAGGAGGCGCCTCCTCTCTCCCTTTATTTTCATCTCCCGTTCTGCGAGTCGGTCTGTTTTTTTTGCGGCTGCAACGTCACGTTCACCAGCGATCGCAAGCGCCCCCGCCCCTACACCGACCTGCTCATCCGCGAGATGGACAGCGTGGCGCCGATGGTCGCTCCCCATCGGCGGGTGGCGCAGTTGCACTGGGGCGGCGGCACCCCCACGTTCTTTCCGCCGGCCGAACTCAAACGCCTTCATGACGCGACGCGGGAACGCTTTTCATTTGCAGCGGATGCGGAAGTCGGCCTCGAAGTGGACCCGCGTGAAACCACCTCCGAACACCTTCGGACCTTGCAGGAACTGGGCTTCAACCGTCTCTCCATGGGAATCCAGGATTTCGATCCCGCGGTCCAAAAAGCCGTCAACCGCATCCAGACGGAGGAAATCACCAGACGCGTGATCGAGGAGGCCAGGGAACGCGGGTTCCAGAGCGTTTCGGTGGACCTGATCTATGGTTTGCCGCTTCAAACCGAGCGAAGTTTTGCCGCCACGCTGGAGCGCATCGTGGCGCTGAACCCGGATCGCGTCGCGGTCTTCAACCTGGCGTATCTTCCAGAGGTGATGCGTCATCAAAAGGCGATCAAGGCCGACACGCTTCCGCCGCCCCGGACCAAACTCGCCCTCTTGCGGCTCGCCATCGAGCGGTTCACGGCCGCCGGCTATCGTTATATCGGCATGGACCATTTCGCGAAGCCGGATGACGAACTCTGCCGGGCGCAGGATGACGGCGCCCTTTATCGGAATTTTCAGGGATACACCACTCATGCCGGATGCGATCTGCACGCCTTCGGCGCCTCGGCCATCAGCCAGGTGAGACGCGTGTACGCGCAGAACTGCAAAAACGTCCGCGAATACGAGGCGATGATCCAAAGCCAGGGGCTTGCGTCCCATCGCGGCATCCGACTGTCGGACGACGACGTGTTGCGCCGCGAGATCATCATGCGCCTGATGTGCGATTTCGCGCTCGATCCTGATGCCATCGGCCGCCGGTTCGGCATTGAATTTTCAAGTTATTTCGCCGAGGCGCTGGAAATGCTGATCCCGATGGAAACCGACGGCCTCATTCGCCGCGACAACGAAAAAATCGTGGTCACACCCGTCGGCCGCCTCCTCATCCGCAACATCTGCATGCCCTTCGACGCCTGGCTGAAAAAGAAACCCGGGCAGAAATTTTCCAGGACGGTTTAGCGTCTGCTTCTATTGCATGAAAACCGCCGGAAAAAATCGCGCGGCGAAAATGATGCGCAACCGTTTTCACAACGGAACGGCTTTGACCGTGGAGCATCAGGAAACCCTGGGATTGGCGAGAATTGTTCAAGGAGATTGCCAAACGGTTCTCTCTCAAATGCAGGATGACTCGGTGGATTTGATTGTCACTTCTCCGCCCTATGCCGACAGTCGCAAGAAAACTTATGGAGGCATTTCCACCGATCATTACGTCCGTTGGTTTCTGCCCATCGCCCAACAACTGTTGCGGGTGCTCAAGCCAACCGGATCATTCGTCCTTAACATCAAGGAGAAGGTCGTCAACGGCGAACGTCACACCTATGTCATCGAGCTTGTTCTTGGCATGCGCAAACAGGGTTGGCTCTGGACAGAGGAATACATCTGGCACAAAAAAAACTGTTATCCCGGTAAATGGCCCAATCGGTTTCGTGATGCCTGGGAACGATGTCTGCACTTCACGAAATCCCGATCGTTTCAAATGCATCAGGAGGCGGTTCGTGTTCCGATGGGCGATTGGAAGGAGGCCCGTCTTCGGTCTCTGAGTCAAACCGACCTGTGTCGAGATGAATCCAGGGTCGGGAGCGGATTTGGGAAAAAGATTGCGAATTGGGTTGGCCGCGACCTGGCTTATCCCACCAATGTTCTCCATCTTGCCACCGAATGCGCCAATCGCGCGCACAGCGCTGCATTTCCCGTGGCTTTGCCCGAGTGGTTCATCAAACTTTTCACACAGGAAAACGACCTGGTCCTCGATCCTTTTCTCGGTTCGGGCACCACGGCGGTTGCGGCGAACCGCCTCCAACGCCGATGCATCGGCATCGAGATCAATGCTGAGTATTGCAACCTGGCGCGGGAATCCTTGTTTTCCAATTTCAAGCGACTTGACAAATTGTCTGTATTACATAATTGTAAGACATGCGAACAATCACAGTAAGAACTCTGCAGCACAGGCTGGCATCGGTTTTCAACAAGATTGAAGATGGCGAGGAAATCAGCGTCACGCGCAATGGCCGCATGGTCGCAAAGATTGTTCCGCTGCCCAAACCGCACCCGATGCGGTGGCCGGATTTCATGGCGCGTCTCAAGAAAAATTTTCCCGATGGCCCGATAAAGGGAGATTCACAGGCGTTTTGGGACGAAATGCGGAAGGAACGATTTTGAGCGTATATTGCGATTCCAGTCTGCTGTTCAAACTGTATGTGTTTGAGCAAGACTCGCCCCAAGCGGCGGCCTTGGTGTCCCGCAGCAAACCGCCCTTGCCGCTTTCCCCGCTCCATGAAATTGAAATCCGGAATGCGATCCGTCAGCGTCGCCTTGGCAAAACCCTCACATCGCAGCAGGTTGTCGAAGCCCTGAATAAATTTCAGGGCGACCTGGATGCAGGTTTTTTTGAGCGCCGGGTGGGGGACTGGAGTGTGATTTTTCACCAGGCCGAGGCGGTTTCCAGACGTTTTGCTGAAATCATCCCCTGCCGGTCTCTGGACATTCTGCACATCGCAACCGCCATCGTTTGGGGAGCAGAGGAATTTTGCACATTCGACTTGCGCCAATGGACCCTTGCCAGAAAATCCGGTCTTGCGGTAAAACCATGATCCTGCTTGGAAAGCGCGGACTTGCCGCAGAAAGATTCCAAGTCCATTCTTTTCGCCCATGCCTTCCCAAGCCGTTCTGCTCGTCAATCTGGGTTCTCCGGACTCCCCCGCCGTTCCGGACGTTCGCCGCTATTTGCGGGAATTTCTCTCCGACCGTCGCGTGATGGATGTTCCGTGGCTGATCCGGCAATTCGTTTTGAACGTTTTCATTCTGCCTTTTCGCCCCAAAAAATCCGCCGAGGCTTACCAGAAAATCTGGCCCAAGGACGGATCCCCTCTGGTCGTGATGAGCAAACGGGTCCAATCCTTGCTTCAGAAAAAAGCGAACCTCCCCGTCGAACTGGCCATGCGATATGGCAATCCGGCGGTCCCCGACGCCCTTCAGCGTCTGATTGAACAAAAAACCGAGGAGATTCTTCTCATCCCGCTTTTTCCGCATTACGCCATGTCGAGTTACGAAACCGTGACGGAAAAAGTGCGGGAGGTTTTGACTGCAAAAGCTCCCGGCGTGGCGCTCAAGATTCTGCCTCCCTTTTATGATGATCCGGACTACCTGCAGAGCCTTGTGGCCGGCGCCCGGGAATATCTCAAGCAACCGTATGACCATCTGCTTTTCAGTTTCCATGGCCTGCCGGAACGCCATCTCAAAAAAGCCGACATCTCCCGGAACCATTGTTTGCGCCAGGAAAATTGCTGCGCCGTTCCTCACCTTGCCCATCAAACCTGCTACCGGGCGCAGGCGTTCAAGACCGTTGAAGCTTTTGTGAGTCAGGCGGGTGTGTCGGCAGATCATTACTCGATTGCTTTCCAGTCGCGATTGGGTCGCGATCCCTGGCTTGGTCCTTGCACCGATCAGGAACTGGTCCGGTTTCCTTCCCGCGGAATCAAAAAATTGCTGGTCATTTGCCCATCCTTTGTCACCGATTGCCTGGAAACTCTCGAAGAAATCGCCATCCGGGGAAAGGAAAATTTCCTGGCTGCAGGCGGAGAAAGTTTCACCATGATCCCGTGTCTGAACGATCATCCGCGATGGATGGACACGCTCACCTCCTATGTCGCGCGCCTCCAAAACGGAATCCCATCTCCTCTTGTGGAGGATGGATAGTGGCCTCCGCAAAATATGTTGATTCTTGGCATGGTTCAAAAGTTCCAGGTTCACGGTTCAACGGTTGCCCGTTTTTAGGTTCAGTCCCTTCAACCCTGAACCCTGAACCCTGAACTCTGAACCATGCC
>JACQHZ010000375.1 GCA_016198745.1 Verrucomicrobiota bacterium | reverse complement strand
GCTGTGCCGCCCCCGCCTCCTCCCCCGGCATCGGGGACTCCTTCTTCGTCTTCGGGTATTCCGCCGCCGCCCCCCGTCGCACACCCTCCCCCCCCTCCTCCTCCATCGTCCGCGCCTGAAATTCCCGCCACAACGCCGCAAGCGGCGCCGATTTTTCTGGTTTCCTCTCCGGCGACGGTGGACGATTTCTTCGGGTTTTGCAGAAAGGTTAACCCGAAGGAATTCGAGAAAATCGTCAAGGAGGGGCAACTCATGCAGTGCGGCCCGGACACCATCGTTTATCTTCAAGGAGAGGCCAGCGATTCCTTTTATGTGATCAACGACGGCACGGTGGAGATTGTGGTGGCGGACGACCAGGGTGAAAACCCTGTCCCGATCACATATCTGAGCAAAGGGGATCTTTTTGGAGAAATCGGCATGTTGATCGATGCGCCCCGCACGGCTTCGGTGCGTGTGCCGGATTCGGCGACGCTCCTGCGCTTTGATCACGACGCCTTTGATCGTCTGATCTCCACCATCCCATCCTTCGGCCACTTCCTTGCCATGCAACTGGCCAAGCGCCTTCACAAGACGACCTTGCAGTTGCATTTCTACAGCAATGTCCGCGAACTTTCCGGGAGCCTGGATTTCTTCGATCTGCCAACCATCTTTCAGACGATCTCGCTCTCCCAACAACACGGGGTGATGCACGTCTTCAATCTCACCTCGGAAATCATGGGAGAGTTTGCCTTCGCCCATGGCAGCCCGATCTCCGCCCGATTCAAAAATCTCTATGGCATGGAAGCCTTGCTTCAACTCTTCCTGGTCACCCCGAAGGCCAATTTCGGATTCGCCCGCGCCAGCGAGCCGCCGGTGGTGGAAAGCCCGATGAAAATTCCGAGCGTCAATGAGTTCACCATGAACGCGGTTCACTTGAAGGACGAAATGATGGTGCTCGAAGAAAAACTGAAACTCTCCGAGGAGCGCCCCATCAAACGGGTGCATGCGCGTCTGGAGTGGCGCGATATTGAGCTTCAGAATTGCGCAAAAGAGATGTGGCAGGCGCTCATCAAGGAACCGAAACCCTTCAAACAACTTGCGGAAACGTTGTCCTACTGCCGCTACAACCTGCTCCGAGTATTGGACCGTTTGTTCGAGACAGGCCAGCTTGCCTTCGCCGAAATCACTCCCTATGGCTACCGCTGACCCGTGAACCCTGCATGCCTGCCCCCCATCTTGGGGGGCCACCCTCTGATCCCCCTTCAGAGGGGGACAGATGGGTGGGAACCGTTGAACCATGCCAAAGACCTATGGCAATTGCTGATCTCCGAAAAGAATACACCCGCGCCGGCTTGAGAAGACGGGAGTTGGACCCGAACCCTTTCCAACAGTTTCAGAAATGGTTTCAACAGGTGTTGGCGACGCAACTGACCGAGCCGAACGCCATGACGCTGGCCACGGCGGACAAGGAAGGCCGTCCTTCGGCGCGAATCGTGCTTTTGAAAGGCGTGGATGACCGCGGGTTCGTCTTTTACACCAACTACGAAAGCCGCAAGGGCCGCGACCTCGCAGAGAATCCGCACGCGGCTTTGGTGTTCTACTGGACCGAACTGGAGCGACAGGTCTGCGTCACCGGCGAGGTCGCAAGGGTCGCGCGCGAGGAATCAGAGGCTTATTTCAAAAGCCGCCCGATGCTGAACCGGGTCGGCGCCTGGGTTTCCAAACAGAGCCAGGTGATGAGCGGCCGCGAGGCGCTGGAACAGGGGTTCAAGATGATGGTTGAGACCTACCGGGACCGCGAAATTCCGCTTCCGCCGAACTGGGGCGGCTTTCGCCTCTCCCCTCAAACCATTGAGTTCTGGCAGGGGCGTCCCAGCCGTCTTCACGATCGTTTTCGTTACTCCCGGCAGGCCGACAACGCCTGGCGAATCGAGCGCCTCTGGCCATGAATTTCCGTCTCGTTGGATTCGATTTCATTGCCTCGCGTGGATGATGGCGTTTTTTGAGTGGCGCATGGCCACGGAAACCGGTAGGATGCAATTTTTCCAACGTTGAAGAAGACCATGGCCATCACTGCTGTTCATCATCACAAATTCATGGTCAGCGATCTTGCGCGTTCGATCGGTTTTTATCGCGACCTCCTGGGCATGGAGCTTCTGTACGAAGCCGAGCGGTCGAACATCCCGGCCTACGACGCAATCATTGGTTACAAGAACATTCGCTTGCGCCTCGCCATGCTCAAGGTCAAGGGAGACGGCGCGCTGATCGCCCTGATCCAGTACCTGAATCCCGCCGCCCGGCCGCGCAAACTGGAGCATTACTTCGTCGGCTCCTCAGCCCTGGCGCTCGTGGTGGATGACATCCACGCCGAATATCAGCGTCTTTCCGCAGCAGGTGCGCGTTTCACGAGCGCGCCTCAGGATATTGTGCGCGACGGCAAAGTGGTGGCGAGAGCCGCTTATGTTTCCGATCCCGACGGCATCCGGATCGAACTGTATGAGATGCCCTGATTGCCGATGCTTGCCCGATGTCCGTGTGGCGGGACTGATCACTGATGACCGATCACTGATAACCTGTCCCACTGGAAGGAGTCTCCCATGAATTCATACCAACGTGTCATGGCCGCATTGCGGCGCGAACAGCCCGATCGCGTGCCTGTGATGGAGTTCGTCGTTGATCCGAAAATTGCGAAGGCGCTTGGTCCCGATTGCATGGACGTTTCCGACTGCATGGATCGCCTGAATTTGGACGTGGTTGGCTGCGGTTCGCGGTTTCTTCCCGTCAAAACAAATGCGGACGGGAGCTGGGTGGACGAATGGGGGGTGACCTACAGGGACAACATCGAGGTGGTGCCGCATCCGATGCGCGGCGCGATCTTCTCGATGGACGACCTGCGCCGCTATCAACCGCCCGACCCGAATCATCCCGACCGACTTGGACCGTTGGCGGACCTGGTGCGACGTTACAAGGGCAGGCGCGCGATTTTGTTTCACCAACGAGCCGCGTTCATGTGGTCGGCTTACCTCACCGGCCTCGACAGCCTTCTGGTCAATTTCCTCGCCGAACCTGAGTTCGCGGACGCCTTGCTCGACATGGTGCTGGAAGTCAACATGGCCATTGCGCGGCGCGCGATACGCACGGGAGCAGACGCGATCGTGCTGGGCGACGACTACGCGCACAATCGCGGCCCGATGATGAGCCCCAGGGAGTTCCATCGGTTTGTGTTCCCGCGTCTCAAACGCATGGTGGATATGATCCACGCGGAAGGCTCGCTGGCGATCAAGCATTCCGACGGCAACATCTACCCGCTGATGGACGACATCATGGCCAGCGGCGCAGACGCCGTGAATCCGATCGAACCCGTCGCGGGCATGGACCTGGCCACGACCAAACACATGGTCGGCCACCGCATGGCCGTGATTGGCAATGTGGATTGCGGCGAACTGCTTTCACACGGAACGCCGGCGCAGGTGCGCGAGGCGGTCCGGCAGTGCATCCGCGACGCCGGCTGCGGCGGGGGCTACCTGCTTTCCTCCAGCAACAGCATCCATTCGGGCGTGAAACCGGAGAACTTCAAGGCCATGATCGAGGCGGGAATTGAGTTCGGGAAATACCCGTTGCCCCAAATCCAGAACTCCTGACATAGTGCCATCCAAAAATGTCCGCTTTTTACCTCACGACGGCTCCCGGATGGCGTAGCGCAGGCGCAATTTCGACCCCGGAAAGAGCGTTTGGGTTTGGTTGAGCCCTTCGCACAACGC
>JACQHZ010000032.1 GCA_016198745.1 Verrucomicrobiota bacterium | reverse complement strand
TGAACCCCCGCTTTTGCGAGGGCAGGCTCTGAGTAGTTACTCATATCAACGCTTGTCCAACCGGATGACCGTGCCTTCGCCGGGCGCAAGCCGCAATTCAAAGGTGGTGGCATTTCCGGCAATCTTCGTCCTCACCGGAAACGCCGCGTCACAGCCCAGGTCCGCCGCTTTGCCGCGTTTGCCCGGCAGAATGATGGTGTCGGTCTTTGTCTCAAAATAATCCGGGTTCACCACGAACAGGTAAAATCGCCCGGGCGATTCGCGGGCAATCACCCGGAAATGGCCCTTGGCCAGCGCCACGTCGCGCGGGGTGGCTTCTTCCACCAGCTTCAGGACCGCTTGTTCCGGACAAGGTTTGGAGGCGGTCAAGAGATGGAATTTCCCTTTCCCCGCCGGCATGCTCAAAATCTGGCCCGCTTTGTCATTCGTATCCGCCACGGCGCCGGCGAATTTTTCCCGGCCCGTCACGGTCATCTGCGTGAAGTCCTCGTTGAGGATGTACGCCACGCCACCCATGAGTTCCCGCATCAGGGCGCCGGCGGGCTGTCCATACTGATTGAAAATGCCCGGTGGCAGGATGGCAATCAGCGTTCCGCCTTGTCGGACCCAGTTCAGCAGCAACAGCGACACTTCCGGTTTCAGGCAAAGGCCGGCCGGCAGGATCAGGGTCTTGATGCCATCCAGCGACTGCCTTTTTTCCAGCAGCACATTTTCATAGATGAAACCATAGTTCCACCGGCGTTTTTCGAGGGCCTTGGCCAGCGGCAGCATAAGGCCGCGCGCTTCAAGCCCGTTGAATTGCGAGGAGGTCGGCTCCATGATGGCCACAGGCGGCGTTACGGTTGGAAAGGTCAGCGCGATCTGCCCCAACCGGCGCGCGCGCTGGCGCGCGACCGGCACGAAAGTGGTTGAATAGCGCAGGATGGAATTGGCCAACGAGGGCGCGTAATACTGGGCGCCTTCGGAAAAGCCGGCGGAACCGCCGTACCAGATGGAAAGCACCTGCTTGCCCCACGCCATCTCCTCGAACATATCGAGCAAACCACAACTCTTGTAAGCTTCCTCGGAAAAGAGATCATCCAGGTGCAGGCCGGCCGCCCACTCGAAATTGCCGAGCGGATTGCCGTAAGCCTTTCGCAAACTGTCCAGACAGCGGTACATGGGGAGCGTGCCCTCCAGATCGTAGCTATGGAAGCCGACCACATCATAGCTCTTGAACATGCTGGGCACGTCCAGCGACCGCTCGTAACCCATGCCGCCCAGGCCATAATTGAAATCGTTCATCGTCACCACCTCGGACAGATTCTTTTTGAGGTCCTGCCGGATCTGCTGTGTCCATTCCCAGTAACCCTCCTGGCGAAACATCTGGAATTCGTATAACTCGCCGTTGGGACGTTTGGCATAGTATTTGTGCGGATCAATCTCCTCAAACGAACTGTAAGCGGTACCCCAGTTTTTGTTCAGGGCGTCAATGGCCTGATAATTCGTTTTCAGACGGTTGCGAAAGGCCGTAATCGCGCTTTCGTTGAAACCGGTTTCCGTGAGGGCAAAGTTGCTCTGCTCCAGCCCCAGCAGGAAGAGCTTGGTGCGGCCGGGATATTTTTCGTTCATCCGTTGGCCCCATTCTTCAAACATGACGCGATACAACTCCTTGACGTCCGGATTCCAAAAGTTCAGCCGGGCCCAGTAACCGCCGCCGCCCGCATAGCGTCCGCCGCCCACTGGACGGGCCAGGTAAGGTTGGTCCGCGCCCTCCCAATTCGGAATCCTGCCTTCCCGACTGCAAAAGAAAATATCGGGATGGTCCTTGTGCTTTTCAAACCACCATGCGGGACCCATCTGCATGATATGAACACATCCGAAAAAGGATTGGACGAAAAAGGCGGCCGTCGGTTCGGGTTTGAGGACGTACTCATTGATGAAACCCTCGCTTGCCGGCCAGGAAAAACTCGTCTTGTCCGCGCGTCCGGTCTTGCCCGGCTCATCAAGAATCATCGGGATGGCATGGCAGTTATCCAATCCAAGCAACCGTCCCCGAAACTCACCCGCGCCCACGCCAAACGGAGGATAAAAGAACGCCGGTTTCCCGCCCCGCTCAAACTGATGGTTGCGCCATTCCAACGGCGCCTCGTAAGGGGCTGGCGCCGGCTTGGGGGCCGGCTCCACCTCGTTTCCCGCGGCGACAACCAGGGACCCGGCCGCCGTCTCGGTTTCCTTCTCCAGGCTTGCCAGCAACGCTTCCAACCGATCCGCCGCCGGCAACATTTTTTCCGTGAGCACGGCCTCATTCAAACCATCGCGGAACGCCGTGGCGTACAGGCGATAAAGTTCTTCGAGATCAGCGCGTGAAGCCCGCCCGCGTTTCAAGATGTCGTCCGTCTGGGGAGGAACCTTGTTTCCTGCGCCGGCTTGCTCCAGGTGAAATCGCATGCGCGCCAGAATGTTCCCGCGCTCCTCCAGAAGGGACTGCTTGACCAGGAGCGGTTCGTACCGCGCCACCGCCTTCTCGAATGCTGGTGTGGCCTGCCGCACGAAAGCATTGCGGAGTTGCTCCACCGGATGCCGCGTACAACCTTCATTCCGGAGCGGATACACCGCGAAAGACGGCGGATCATTCCGGAGCGGATACGCCAGACCAAGAATTTCCCGCAACGGCATCGTGACCGGTTTCCCGTTCAACTTCACCGCCCGCGGACTGGCCACACAGAAGTTGTCCACCAGGAGTTCCGCCCTGGCGCCCGTGGCAATCCGGAGCCCGTTCACTTCACCCTTGGCGGCCAGCGGCAGTCCCACCCCGAGCGGATAATAGCTGATTCCCTGGGTCGCATAGCCGGCATAAAGATTGATGAGACTGACCTGAAAGACGCCGGCATCAACATTGAAGCCCAGGCGGATGGAAAACCAGCGCTTGGGTTGAAAATACAGTCGCGCATTCGGCGGCCGGTTTTCATAGGAAATTTGATCCTTCAGCTTCCTCAAACCCTCGGCCGTCTTCGCGTAAAAAGCTCCATCTGCCCCAATCACAACTGCGGCCAAATCAGCGCCCTCCGCGTTCATCAGCGCAATCGTGGCGCATTCCCCCTCGTAGGAATTGGCCAGAAGTTCCACCTCCACTTCGCCGCTCTTCAGGGAGGGCGTGGCCAACGTCAGCGCCGCCGATTCCTTCGGCGACGGATCGGCGTCCTTCAGTTCCGCGCAAAAGTCCTCGACCAACGCCTGCCCCTTAAGCTCCGGTTGATAAACCACCGTCGGCTCATTTCGAAAAACCACGGCGCAGTTTTTCCCGCTCTGAACCGTCACGCCTTTGGGCGCTGGCCCCTTGTTCTGATCGTCGAACCCCTGCCAGAGCGAGTATTCAACCTTGGCGTCCGCCGCCAGCATTTCGCTCTTTGGCCTGGGCAGATTGTAGAGTTTCAAATCGTCAAAATACATTCCATCCGACCAGGTGAAAAAACCGAGACGGCAACCCTGCGGGCTATCCAGGTCCGTCCGCATGATGTCGTAGTCCGGATCCTTGAACGAAAACAACCGCGCGCCATCAATCCGCATCTCCATCAGGTCATCCACTTTCTGAATGACAACCTGGTTCTTCTTGTCCGACAGGGGCAGGATGGTTCGATTCTGATCCATCAGTGGTAGTTTGCCGTAACGATAGATACCGTTGTACTTGCTGTAACCACCGCCGAATTGGAAAAGGTAAATGTCCTTGTACTCAAAATTCGGCAGGGGAACGGAAAGATACACGCTGCGGTCACCGGGATTGGGCGACCACGTGGTGTATTCCAGGCGAAAATTCACTCCGACGGCTTTGTCGTAAAAGATTTCCCCCGGATCGCCGACGCCGAAGAGCGCGCCGTTGCCGTCCGCTTCCACGCGGATTTCCCATTTGCCCTTCCGGGTCGTCCAGTTCAATTGGGCGCGCAGTTTTTCATCAACGTTGCCGGCGGCATAGGCGCCCAGATCCTTCCGGTTAAAATCATCCGCGAAAATCAGCGCGGCACCGGAGGGGAGAGATGGTTCGCCGGCTGCCTTGGCGGACAAGGTCAGCCACACGACCACAAGAATCAGAAAAATGGAGGGCCACGCTTTGTCGTGGCCGTGGGACCGAGGGTGACGGGATCCGGGGTATCCCCGCTTGCCGGCGGCCATGACAAAGCGTGGCCCTCCATCATAAAACTCAGCGCTCATTTCTCTGAGGGGTGGAGGCAGCAGTTCTCATTATGGCCTGCGGATTGTGTGCGCCATGTTGCTTTGGGTAGGGCGCGACCGCCGGGCGCGCCGCGATCGGCACCGAGGACGGCGCGCCCTACCAACACGACCCATAATGAGAATTGCTGGGGTGGAGGGTCACGCTTCGTCGTGACCGTGGGACCAAGGGGTTCGGACCACTGGGCAGCCCTTTTTCCCAGCGGCCACGACGGAGCGTGGCCCTCCATTGGATGAATCCCGTTCATTTTGCGCCTCCTTGAACTTGGTTAAGAAAAAACCGGCTTTTCAGGTTTTCCGTGCGATCAACCAGAGCATCCGCCCGCCAGAACCCTTCGAAGCATCCGCCTCGCTCGGCGGCAAGCACGCGTTCCCATTCTTTCTGGAGCGCCAATGCGGCCGCCTTGCACGAGGAGCTTGCGGCGGCTTGGCGGAGAATTTCCTTGTAGCGCGGGTATTGGGCGGCGATCTTTTTCATGCCTTCCAGCGCCAGCTTCCGGTCCAGTTGCTTTGCTTCATCCAAATACGCCCCGCGACCGGCCTCCGCCTTCGCAAACGCCTCCACCCCGGGAAACCAGTCGCCTTCATACGGCCGGGTCAGGCTGGCCGGATCTCCTTGATACACCTCGATTTCGTCCACAAAGAAAAAGTTGCACTGTGGCGGCGTCTGGGCCGCCACGGTGAGATATCGCGCATGGGTCGGGAGCCGGGTGGTGCGAAAGGTATGATGCGAATAGCGTCCGAAGGGCGGATCACCGTTCTCCTCCCGCGACAGAGTCACCAGGTCCCCTGCCAGGAAAACGTTATTCCCATCGGCGCTGGCCAATATGTAGAGATGGTCGGGCCACTCCGCGCCGGCCGCGCCGGCCGCGGAACTTACCGCCACCCCTGCGATGGGTTTGTCCGCTCCAAGATCGATGGTGATTCCTTTGTCGCCGGCCGCACCCCAACCCACTGTTGACTTCTGACCCCAAAAGTAGCCTTCGGTGCGAACGCCATCGGTCAATTGCTTGACATCGCCCGGATCGGTGCAATGGGGATAATCCGGTGGAGCGAGAAAGGAGTACGGTCTGCCCTTGGCGAGATTGACCCGTCCCGCCACGGAGAAGGGAACCGGGCAGACCTGCACATCGGTGATCCATAACCTGGCCGACGGCTTGCCCGCAGGCGGCTTGACACGGGTCCCCGCCAGCCGCAGCGGGATTTTGCCGCCGACATCGCGCGTGTTGAACCGCAGACGCTGACGCTGCCAGGTGGCGGGATGGGCGGTCAGCTCGGCGAGCAAACGGTCCCCGCCGACCGTCACCCGCAGCGCCACGCCGGGGTCGCAGCGCAAAGCAAAAGACACTTCGTATTCACCATAATACTCCGCATCAAACGATGTGGACACCGCCTCGGACACATCGTCCTTCTCGCCGGCTGACCAGCAAAGCCCGGTCTTGGCGGGACCGTCCGCCAGGGCGGTCTGTTGCCACCTTTCGCCGTCCACGGCCGGCAACGACCAACCCGACGCCGAAACCTTGTCGCCGGCCTCAGCCATCGGCTCGTTGAAACACGAATCGGCAATCAGCCCGTCGGTGGCGGCGAAGGCGCTCGTGGTCATCATCCCGCTAAGCAGTCCAATCCATAGAGGTGCTTGCAAAATGGTGTAGCGGCGCTTCTGTGAAGCGCCGTCGACCCCCCTACCAAGGGAGGGGCAGGTCGGAAGTCTGCGCTTCGCAGAAGCGCAGCTACATTTCGCGGCGGAGTTTTGCAAGAGGCTCCATAAATACAGTAACGTATGGCGGGAGTGCCGCAAAAGCTTCATAGGACGGTCAATGCGAATTGTGCCCGAACAGGTCATTCTTGTTCGCCATGATATCGTTGAGTGTGATCCAGGCCACATGGCCGTCGAAAAAGGCGGCGTTGCTGCCGCCCCGATGCTTCGTGGAAAAATTGTCGCTGGCGGCGCCACAAGCCGGACAATAGACCATGTAATTAGCCCCGCCCAAACCATGGTCAATGAATGAAACCACCTCTGCGGTCCTTGAAATGTCGGACAACTTGGTTGGTCCCATTGAAACGTCACTGTGAAGGCGCCAACCATGCGCAGCAGGGTTCGGGTTTCCCCACGTAACACCATAGATTGATTTGTACCATCCGGCAGTCGGATAAATATCATAGGTCGAAGGACAATGAATATAAAGAGCATAGAAAGTCTGGTCGTTGCGCGCCAGATAACGATCCAAGCCATAATTCCACCAATATTGACCGGCGCCGGAGAACACGGGCACCACGCAACCGTCGAAGTCCTGCGTGTACAGCAAGTCTGCAGTCACAAGTTGTTTCAAGTTGTTCATACAGGTGATGCCGCGCGCCTGGTCGCGCGCCGCTTTGAGCGCGGGCGACAGCAACGCCGCCAAAAGACTGATGATCGCAATGACCACGAGCAACTCGATCAAGGTGAATGCCGAATGCCCCCGCCTGCCAGGCGGCGGGCAGGGATTGCCGAATGCCGAATGCCAAATGCGGAGTGGAAATGCTGAATGCTGAATTTTGACAGCGGATAACACGGATTTTGCGGATAAGTTATCCGCGTCATCCCCGAAAGCTTTCGGGGTTAGTCTTCTGGACTCGTAAAACGTGAATCGTGAATCGTTCATTTTGTAACTGCTTGGCGTATCGAAGGAATCTGAACTCGGCATTTGCCTTGGAGTTGACAACCGTGAACCACTGAACCCTGAACCTGAGTAGTCACATTCATTCCTCCACCCCGACAACCGCTTCCACCAACCGGCCCGCCGGTTGGAATTTTTGCCGCCCCACGTCGCGGTCCCAGTGGATTTCCATGCCTGGTGTGGTGGAGGCGCGGCGCACCACTCCGGAGGGAGCCAAGCGCACGTTGGTAGGCTCGTCCGCCATCACACACCGGGCGGCGGCCCGGCCAAACTCCGCAAACGGGAGTTCGATGCTTGTCAGGAAAAGCGCCGCCGCCGGCGTCAACAATAGGTTGCCCACGCCAATCAGCCCGTGGTCGGCGGGAATCTTGACGCCGGTTTGGAGCATGACTTCCAAAAGCGCGCTGGCCAGTTGCTCATTGACAGAAAACCAACCGCAGGGCGCTCCTGCTTGAACGCGCGCCCGTCGCCACCAAGGTTTCATCGCATCCGGATTGCGGATAAAAGCCAGGTAATCGCCCATGGAAACGGAAAAAATTTGCGCATCAAGGCACTGGCCGGAACACACCTTGACCGCGCCCTCGACGCGCGCATCAACCGAGGTATCCTGCCGGGCCGTGGTCACCACCGCAATTTTGCGATAGCCGGCCTGTTTGAGTTCGCAGACCGCCAGGCGGCCAATTTGCCGATCGTCAAAAGCGACCAGGGGGAAATGGGGCGAATCCACGCCGCGATCCATGAAAACAATCCGCATCCCGCGCACGCGAAATTCCTCGTACATCGCCCAATCTTCGCGGCTGCCCGACGGCGTCATCAACACGCGGTGGATGCCGTGGGCATGGAACCATTCCAGACACTTGCGTTCCTGGTACGGCTCTTCATCGGAGGCCTTGAACATCACGCCGTAACCCGCCTCCGCCAGTTCCTTCTCGATGACCTGCAGCATCTCGATGCCGCGAGACGTGGCGGGCAACGCTTCCCAAATCAACCCCACGACGTGCGCGTTCGACGCCGCATTATTCGCCTTCATCTGAAAGGGGCGCTCCGTCACAAACGTGCCATGCCTGCGGCGCCTTTCCACCAGCCCGCGGTCACGCAGCTGATTGAGCGCGTGCGTGGCGGTAATGGAACTGACCGAGAAACGGCGTTGCGCCTCGACGGCGGTGATGAATTTGTGGCCGGGCGGATGCCGCAGGGCGCGAATCTCGCCCTCCAAGGCATCGCAGATCAACTGGTATTTAGCGACAGGCAACCGGTCGCGCTTTTGCTTTTTCATTAGATATATAGAATCATAAACAACATATTGAATCTTGTCAATCATTCGCCGCGCCGGGTAGTGGTATGGCGGGAAACTGGATGAAAACCTGCGAGGTTATTTTTGGGAAACCAGTTCCGCGTTTAAAAAATGGCGGACTGTCAGCGAGACGTTAAAATCAGAGGTTTTTGGAACCGAAAAACCCATAGGGAAAATTAGTTTTCCCCCCGAAACCACCAAAACCAGCAAGGGACAAGTTTTGTGTCAGCGCAGATTGCCGTCCATGTCCAAACAACGCCTGTGCCATCTACCCTCATTTTCTCTGGCACGTTTTTCGCCTTGGCGTTGACAAAAGGCCAGATTTCCTCGCACTGGTTTTCACCTCGTCAGCAGAATTTGTGGGTTTGAATGGGCTCCGGTAGCTCTCCCAGCGTATGATAAAGAACCAACTCCATCAGGCGATAGGTGCGGAACCCGTAGGAGCGGCGGGTGACGAC
>JACQHZ010000373.1 GCA_016198745.1 Verrucomicrobiota bacterium | reverse complement strand
GACGAGCGCGCGGCTGGCGCGGAGCAATGTCGCCAGTGCCTTCATCAATAAACCACAAAAAACAAGGATTGTCACTTCAACAGAAAACGTTGATAATGGTCCGTATGAACGAGTTCCAGACATGCCGGCTGTATTTGGCGGCCTCCTTTGCCGTGGCCGAAAGTGTCTGGAAGCGGGTGATGGATCCGATCTTCGGCCTGATCCTGGCGGGGGGAGCCGGGCTTGCCTTTATTTTCGGCATCAATCTGGAGGGCGCCGGCGAAATGCGCGTGGCGATGCGATTGGTTCAGGTCTTTGTCGCGTTGATCGTGATTTTCATTGGCACAACCGAGGTTTCGCGCGATCTCGCCACGCGAAACGTCCAATTTTTCCTTTCCAAACCTTTGGGACGCGGGGGGTATCTTTTGGGGAAATTTCTTGGCGTGGCCATTCTTGGCGAGATCATCCTGGGGACGTACGCCTTTTGTTTTGAGGCGGGCGCATTATTGCAGGGCGGGTTGGAGATGGAGGTGTTTCTGATGATGTTGTCCCAATCGGCGTTGCAGATGCTGGCGCTTGCCGCGCTTCTGATTCTTCTCTCGGTGATGCTCCCGGAACTGGCGGCCACCATCTTTGGCGTGGCTTTTTACATGGTCTGCTACCTCGTGTTCATTGTTCCATCCGTTGTGCGTTTGCTTGTACCCGATTTGTTGCAGCCGGTTTTTCTCGCGGTTTACTACCCCCTGCCCAACTGGCGGCATTATGTTTGGGATGTGGAAGGCATCGCCGTCTGGCATTTTCTTTTGCTGCTTTTGATCTACAGTATTGCATACTGTTCCGTGGTTTTGGCGGCGGCGAACTATTGGTTTCGTCGTCGCGACCTGAATTGATCGCTTCCGAAAACCCTTCAGCCCATCGTTCATCCGACAACGCCCATGCCTCCTCCCACCAAATCGCCCCCCGGTTCCAAGACGGCGCGCGCCCGGCCGGGACCAATGGTGCATCAATTCTCGGTCTTTCTCGAAAACAAGTGCGGGCGTCTGCTGGACCTGACGCGGTTGTTCGGGCAGACCAACATTCACATCCTGGGATTGTCCGTCGTGGACACCACCGATTCCGCCGTCGTTCGCCTGGTGGTGGACGACCCCGACAAGACCACCGAGATTTTTCGCGAGAACCAGATTCCTTTCAGCGACACGGAAATCATCGTGGCCGAACTGCCGCATGGTCCGGATGCACTGGCGGCGATCCTGACCGCGCTCTTGCAGGCGGAGATCAACATCTATTACACCTACGGCCTGATCGTGCGTCCGCGCGACAAACCCCTTCTGGCATTCCATGTCGAAGAACAGGAACTGGCGGCGGATATCCTTCGACAGAAGGGTTTCTTCACGCTGGGCCAGGCCGATCTTTCGCGATAAACGGACAGGGGCGGCGCGTTCCGATCAGATGTCGGCGCAGAAAAGTTGATTCTGAACGGTCAGCCGCCTGGGAGATGTGTAATGCATCACGGCCGGGCCGCCGGGGGTTTTTTCCACGGGCCGCCGCATCGCGATCTCCGCCCAATCCCATGAGTTATAGACGATGTACGCCTGACGGAACAGGCCGACCGGCAGATGCGATTTTAACGAGAAATCCGGAATCAGGATGGGACCTGTGTCCACCTGCCAGCGATGATCGTCATGACGGGCGTTCATCACGGTGACGGGGTATTCGCAGAACGCCTCCATCTTTCCATCGTTGCAGATGAATCGCGTGCGGGCGAGAATCGGGAGATTGGCGGTCATGGCGGCGTACACATCGTCGTCGGAACGCATCTGCCGGACCTTCGGGAAACGCCGTAAAAATGCCTCCATGCGGCCGATCACGCAACCGCGTCCGTCGTGGGTGGGCACCTTTTCCCCGACGCGGTGCGCCGTCCGGAATTCCGTGGGCGCCTCGGAAAAAATCTTCACGATCATGAATTCTTCGCCCGGCGCGAATATCATGTGAAAGTCCGCTGTGGGGATGTGGATGATGTCCCGATCCGCGTACATCTTTTCCCCCGCGCACGGGTGCGTCAGAAAAAACTCGCGGGTGGAACCGTCTTTTCCGCGAAGCCGGCAACTGGCTTGAAGCGCGCACCGGGGCGAGTGATTGACGGTGTCCGTCCACCACTGCACGAAGGAGCGGCTGTAATCGTAGGTCAGGAGGTCGTTGGATGATGATGTCACGTTCATTTTCTGGGAGGTTTCGCGCCTTGCACCAGGATTCGCTGGGTGGAAGAGACCTTGTCGAGAGAATCGTCCGTTCCGGTGGCCGCGGTGATGTAATCCTCCAACAGACTGATCGCTTGCGTGGAGGACAGTTGATCTTCCGGATTGACCAGTTCGATGCGCTCCGTGTATTCGCGGAAATCAACGCGCACCTTGGTCTTCGTCAACAACTGGACCATGATGCCCGTGATATGCGCGCTTGAATAGCCCAGTCGCAGCAGGTAATCGTCCAGCTTTTCGTTCAACCGGACCTCCGCTGTCGTCGCGATCCCGCTCATCATTCCGTCTTCGATGCCGCGATTGACGATTCGAATCGGGATGTCCCTGGGATTTTTGGGATAAGGTACCTTCATTGCTCAAATCTGCCCCATCAAGGAACGATGGCAGCAATTCTCATCCAAGCATAATCGTGGATGTTTGGCAATCCTGCAGATTTGCCCGCCCGCGCATGTGAGCGCATTCATTCCACATTCTGCGCCTGCTCGCGGATTTTCCTCGCCTCGCTTTTGTATGCCGTTTCGCGATTTCGCCGGCGCGCCAGCTCGCTTGCGTACTCCTTGCCGAGGGCATCCGCGTGCGTCCTCGCCCAATCGGTCAGCCTGGTTTTTCCCGCCGGAGGCGCATCAACATAGAGGAGGTCCGCCATGAGTCCCTTGATTTCTTCGCGCGTGATCAGGACATCGTTGACCAGCCAGCCGAGGATGGTTCCCGCGATGTATCCGACGGTCGGCGACACGGAGATGACCGGCCGGCGTTTTCCGATGATGCCCCCGATTTCTTCGACAAGCCCGCGATAGGTGAATGTTTCCGGGCCGATGGCCTGGATGATGGCGTTTTCGTTTCGCGCGCCCTGTTCCACCGCCAGATCAGCCAGATCGCCGACATGAATCGGTTGGAGGCGGTATTGGCCGTCACCGAACACGCCGAACACCGGCAAGCGACGCAACGCCCACGCGATGTTGTTGATCAGAATGTCTTCCTTGCCGAACAGCACGGCGGGACGAAGGATGGCGTAAGACAGACCTGTTTCCTTGAGCGCAGTTTCCAGTTTTGCTTTGCCGCGGAAGTATTCGAGCGGGGATTGTTCGGACGGGTTGGTGATGCTGACGTGGACGATCCGTTTCACGCCGGCTTTCCTGGCTGCGTCGAACAAGGTCATCGTGTTCCGCACCGCGTCGGTGTGGGTGAACAACCGATGATTGAACCGCACCCAGTAGGTGTTGTAGAGCGTCGAGACGCCCCGCAAGTTCTCAACCAGTTTTTCGGGTTCATCGAAATGAAACGGAACCGCCCGCACCCGGTCTCCGAATGGGTTCGGCCGATGCGGGGAGTTGGTGAGCGTGATGACGCTGCCGCCCCGATCGAGCAATCTCCGGGCGATGTATTTTCCCGAATAACCGAATGCCCCGGTCACTGCATGGACTTGTGAAGGCATCACGATCTTCCCGCTGGTTCACGCTACTTGACCGCGCCGGACCTGGCCATCCCTTCTGCGAACCGTTCGTTGGACTTTCGAAGGTGTTCCAGGATCGTTTTCAAAAGCTGGATGGTGACATAGGCGGGTTCTTCGTTGAGAATCCGCAAGAGGACGGTGCTCGGGATTTTTGCGACATGAACGAAGGAGGCCGCCACCGCCGACGCGCTGCGCGGTTTATCGTCGAGGATGCCCATTTCCCCGAAATGGTCCCCCGCTTTAACGAACCCCAGACTCACTTGCCGCCCGTCCTTGGTTTGCTTGAGCAGTTCCACATCTCCCTCGATCAGGAGGTAAACATGATCGGAAGGATCACCCTCCTGGAAAAGAGGCGTCTTTTCATCGCAGAAAAACTCCTCGGCGTATTCGCCGAGGACCTTGGTGTGGGCCTCGCTGAAGTAGGTGAAAAAAGGATGGGCAAGAAGGCTCATAAAATCGCTGGCTTGGTTGACTTTAACGGATCCGGGGGGGCGTTTCAAGGGAAAGATCAAACGCGTGTGGGAAGGCATCCTTCCTTCATTTTCCCTCGGCGGATGCCTTGACGAGTTCCTCCTCGGTCCATGCCTTTCCGCTCGGCCCTTTCACATTCGGCAACTCGCCCATCCGCTTGATCAGGTCCTCCTTGGTCACCGCGCGGCGATAGGCCTCGGTGGCTTCGATGACGCCGCTGCCCACCAATTCCAGCAAGGCATCGTTGAGCGCGCGCATCCCCTCTTTGCGCCCGGTCTGAATCAACATGGGGATCTGCTGGATTTTGCCCTCGCGGATGTAGGCGCTGAGGGCGTGGCTCCCCATGAGAATCTCCATGGCGGCAACCCTTCCGCCGCCTTTTTTTTTGCAAAGGGTCTGGGAGATCACCCCTTTCAAACCTTCCGCGAGGCCGACGCGGACCTGCTGCTGTTGTTCGGCGGAGAATTGGTTGATCAGGCGATCGATTGTGCCCGGCGCCGTCGTGGTGTGAAGCGTGCCGAAGACCAGGTGGCCCGTCTCCGCCGTTTCCAGAGCGATCATGATGGTCTCCAGATCGCGCATCTCCCCCACCAGCACGACGTCCGGGTCCTCCCGCAACGCGGCGCGCAACGCGCGTTTGAAACTCTCGGTGTGGGAGTGCATCTGGCGCTGGTTGACCAGGCACCGCTTGTGCGGATGAATATACTCGATCGGATCCTCAATGGTGATAATGTGATCGCTGCGGTTCTGGTTGATAAAGTCAATCAGAGCCGCGAGCGTGGTGGATTTGCCGCACCCGCTCGGCCCCGTTGCCAACACCAGTCCCTTGGTGAGGAAGCAAAGCTTCTTCAGGCACTCCGGAAGATGCAAATCTTCGAAAGTTTGCAGCTTGGATGGGATGAGCCGAAAGTTCGCGCCAATGCCGTCCTTGGTCTGGAGGACATTGCAGCGAAGGCGGGCCACGCCCGCCAGTTGATAGGCGAAGTCGGTATCGTGCGTCGTCTCCCATTCGAGGCGGTTGGGTTCAGGCATGACTTCATAGATCAGTTGCTGGGCGACATCGGGAGGGATGACCTGATTGCTCACGGGCGTGATCGTGCCCGAAATCCGAAAGGTGGGGTAGTGGGAGCTGACCAAATGGAAATCGGACGCTCCCTGATCCACCATCGCGCGGAAAAAATCATCGAGTGCGGCCATATTGGATTTTCAGGTGTCTTGGTTCTCTGATGCCTTTGCGCTCGCCCGCTTCACTCGGCTGCGGCCTTGATCAGTTCCTCCTCGGTCCAGGGCTGTCCGTTGGGGTCCCGCACGTTGGGAAGCGAGGCGATGCGTTTGATGAGGTCCTCCTTCACCACCGACTTCTGGTATGCCTCGGGAGGTTCCACGATTCCTTTGGAGACGTAATCCACCAGCGAATCATTGAGCATGCACATGCCTTCCCTGCGCCCGCCCTGCATGAGCATGGGAATCTGGTGGATTTTCCCCTCGCGAATGTTCGCAGCCAGGGCATGGCTGCCCATCAGGATTTCCAGGGCCGCCACGCGCCCGCCACCTTTCTTCCGGCACAGGGTTTGCGCGACCACTCCCTTCAAACCCTCGCCCAGGCTCGCCCGCACCTGGGGCTGCAAGCCTGCGGGAAACTGGTTGATCAGACGATCCACGGTGGATGCGGCCGTGGAAGTGTGCAGGGTGCCGAAGACAAGGCTTCCCGTCTCCGCCGTCTCCAGGGCGATCATGATGGTCTCCAGATCGCGCATCTCCCCCACCAACACGATGTCCGGGTCCTCCCGCAGCGCGGCGCGCAACGCCCGCTTGAAACTGTCGGTATGCACATGCACCTCGCGTTGGTCCACGAGGCACTTCTTGTGCGGATGCACGAATTCGATCGGATCCTCAATGGTGACGATGTGGTCGCTTCGCGTGTTGTTGATGAAATCGATCATCGCCGCCAGCGTGGTGGATTTTCCGCTGCCCGTCGGCCCGGTCACCAGCACAAGCCCCTTCGTCAGGAAACAGAGCTTCTTGATCGCCTCCGGAAGATTCAGCTGCTCGAAGGTGAGAATCTTCGAGGGAATCAAACGGAAAACCGCCCCGATTCCATAGTTATCCGCGAAGATGTTGCACCGGTAACGGCCCACGCCGATAATTTCATAAGCAAAATCGGTGTCATGACACTGTTCCCATTCAACGCGGTTGCGTTCGGGCAGAATCTCGAAGATCAGGCCGCGCACATCCTGCTCCGTGAGAGCCTGATCGCTCACGGGGGTCATCGTCCCTGAGATTCGGAAGTTCGGAAAGGTCCCGCTGGTCAGATGAAAATCCGAGGCCTTCTGCTCCACCATGGCCCGAAAATACGCGTCGATCGCTGCCATGTCGGCAAGCTAGACGCTCGAGATAATAAATCAAGGTTGAACCGCGCCCCGCGGAACAGACCCCATCGAGGACGAACGATCCGGCGACTTTCAGGGATGCCGACATTTATCGATGAGTACCTGAACGGTTGGAAATATTCGGGTAACCGATCATGCGCCCATTGGCACGGCCGTTCCCGCGACTGCCTTCTGTCGCAGCGTCTTGCGCATCATCCAGGTGCTCCCAATGAGGAGAACCCTGGGTTGCGCGGGCAGGCCGGTTTCGTTATGATACATTTGCTCGATGATGAGGTCAACGGCGGCTGCGGCGATAAGTTCCGGGTTTTGGTACAAGCCCGAATAAAACTCGTCGCCGGGCGGAATCCCCATGTGGCAAATCCCCACATCGCAGGGAACGCGCATTCCCCTTGTTTCCAGCCAGGCGATGATGCGTCCGTCGTGGGTGATGATGGCATCCGGCCGATAGCGTTTGAACCAGGCGTGGAAAGCCTGCTCGGTAATCATTTCCGGCCGGAGACAGGGAATCGGCGGGCGCGCGTAAATCCGCTTTTCGTACGCGGTGTAACTGGCTGTCCAGGCGTCGTCTAGTCGTAGGTCCCACATCTCCTGCATGACAAGTCCCACCCGACGGTAGCCCAGACCGTGCATTTCATGCCGCGCCATTTGCATCGCGTTATAATGGTGGGCTTCCGCCACATGCAGGCGCAGGCGTTCCCCGCCTGCCTGTGCGCGGTCAGGCATGGGGATGCCGATACTCGCGCACGAAAACCAATCCCAGCGGAAAGCGAGCGTTCTCAGACGGCCTGACATGGGCGCGAGCAGCAGGCCGCCGATATGCCGCGTGTACAACACTTCGCTCAGCCGCCGCGGCGTCAGGCCGCCATCCGAAATAAAAAAAGGCTCGACCCGGAAGCCGGCTTGCTCGGCCCGGCCAAAGGCGCCTTCGAATATGCCCCGGTGGTAGGCATGGGTCCGCAATTGCGCCACATTCGAGAAACAATCGGTGACATAGGCAATCGTCAGCGGGTGGTCCCGTTTCTTGCTCGCCCGCAAGTTGGCCATCAAAGCGGAAACAAGGGGGTTCGTCCGGTATCCCAGCTTCCGGGCGATTCGCTGAATACGGCGCCGGGTTGCAACGGGCAATTGTTGATCGTTGCGCAACGCGTAGCAGACCGTCGCCCGGCTGACGCCGGCCGCCCTGGCCACATCCTGCATTCTGAGAAACCTCGTCGCATTCACTGAACGGGTTCAGTAACAGAAAAGTGGCGCATTGTCCAGAACAAGCTAAATTTCAGCCGGCAGCCGGACTTGGACCTGCCTGAAAACGCGCCCATTACCATCGCTCATGTTCACATGGCCAATACGCATCCTTCTGCTTGGCTGTTGTTTGACAACAGGCGCGGCCAATGATGCGGAGACGTTCGCTTGTTTGAAGACCAATCAGGCTCCGCAAATCGATGGCGTGCTGGATGACGCCTGCTGGAAAAGCGCCGCCCAAGCGGTGGATTTCATGATTCTGAGTTCCAACCTTTCCCTGCCCGTCAAAGCGTTGAAACAGACCAGGGGCATGTTTGCATACGACGAGAAGAACTTCTATTTTGCCGTGGAATGCGAGGAGCCGGACCCCGGCCAACTCCGGGCGACATCCGTCCGGGATGGGGATGTATGGGGTGATGACAGCGTGGAGTTGTTCTTCGACGTCACCGGAAAGCGGACCGATTATGTCCAGTTGATCGTCAACTCCAAAGGCGTCTTCTATGATGGGGACAAGCAGGGACCGTCCTGGAATTCCAATGCGAACATCAAGGCGCGCGTCGGCGAAAAAGCGTGGTGGGTGGAAGGGGCTGTCCCGCTCAATTCCTTTGGGGTGGAAGGCAGGCGGAACGGGCAAATCTGGAACATCAACATCGGCCGCAACGACAGGGTCGCGGGCATCACGAGCAGTTGGGTGTTTTTGGGAGGAGGCGGGTTCGCCAATCTGGAAAAGTTTGTGGCCATGACATTCAGCGCTGCTGCGGCCCGGACGCGCACGTTCTCCCACTACGAGAAGGCGAAAGCGTTTGGCCTGGTGGAAAACCCGGATTTTTCGGCCAGCCCGGATGAACCATCGAAACCCAACCGCTGGGCGCTTGGCGAAAGCGCTTCCTACGATGGTCGCGCAGTGGAGAAAGGTCTTTTGGAAACCATCGCGGAAATACCTGTGGCCATCCACAATCTGAACGGCAAGACGCTGCGGGCCATCGCCTATGTGAAGAACATCTGCGGCTTCAGCGTGCAATTCCGGTACCAGGATGCCCGGCAGCGCGAGGCCGTTGCAAGTTGTGAACTTCCGTTGACGGACGGAAAATTCGCGCTGGTGAGGACGTCAATCCGCTTGCCAACGGATGCGAAGCTGATTGACCGCATCCGCCTGCTGGCAAAAGGCGGGCAGCAGGCGGCGGGTTGCGCCTACCTCCAGTTGGAGCAACCCAAGACCATGACCTTTGCCTACAATAACCCGGATGGCGACATTACGGCGAATGATCAGGCGGTTTTTTATCCGGCTGTGCCCGAAACCGGGGTTTGTCAAACCATGCCGCTGCCGCTGATGTGGACCTCCTGGCATACGTTCAAAGACACCGCGACCCGCGGCACCTGCCAATACCTGTCATCGGTGGATCGCAAGTACCGCCTGATCTTGGACGTTCCCGATGGTGTCCAGCTATCCTCCTTCAACGAGTTTCTTGATTTCTATGTGATTGCCTCCGTCAAGAAGGAACCGATCAAACGTCAGAGTCAGGACTATATTCGTTATACCCTTTCTACGGCGCTGCCTTTCTATGGGTTGGACATGAATTTTCTCACCACCCTGCCGGCGGGCAAGGAACGGGTTGGGTATTACCAGTTGCGTTGGGAGGGAGGCCAGAGTCGGGAGTGCCAGATTCTTTTCAAGACGATTCAGTTGCCCAAGGTGCGTTTGCCCAAGCGCCTCATGACCGGCATTCATATCATGACCGGAGAGGGCAATTTCCAGGGCAAAATGCCCGAAGTCCTGGAAAGAGAGAATTACGGCAATTATGCCGAACATCTCAAGAACCTGGGTTTCAACACGGTGATCCTTTGGGTGCCGGAATGGCGCGGCGGCGCCTTTGCGCGCGCGACTCCCAAGCTGGATGCCTTCGTTGCTCATTTGAAGAAGAACGGCATCCGGGTGATCGGGGAGCATGGCGTATTTGGCTGCTGGAAAAGGCCGTTGAAACCGGAGGAATCTGTTGTTTACCTGGATGGCAAGGGGAGTTCGATTATGTGCCCTTCCTACCGCGGGGAATTGTATCAGGACGAAAAACAGGTCACCGCGACCCTCGCATCCCACGGAATGTCGGAGGTCGATTGGGATTGGGAGCTGTACAACTATTTTGAGTCCAAGGTGTGTTTTTGCCGGCGATGCAAGGACAAATTTCAACAGTACTTGCGCGAAAAATATCCCGACGTGAAGTATGTTGATCCGCAAGTGTTTGAATCCGGCGGCAACGGCCCGTTGCACGAGAAATGGCTGCGTTTCAAGGATGACCTTGTCATGGACTGGATTGATGACTTTCGCAACGCGCTTGCCGGGAAATTGAAGGAGCGCCCGGGCGGTGAAAGAGCATCGTTGGGGCTTTGCTGTCTTCCCACGGGATTTGACTGGAACCGGATTTCCAAACACGTCGAGCGGATGAGTCCCATGCTCTATGCCTACTATGGAACTCGTCCGGAACCGACCGTCCGGAGTGTGGGCGACGACACCTATGCCTTCTACCAGGCCATGGATTCCGATCCGAAGAAACTGGCGCCGACCCTGGCGCCCGGAAACAGCCAGGAGGTTCCCGCTTCGGGCGCCAATGCGAAGGTTCCCGACAACGAAATGGTTTACCCGCGGATCGGCATGAAATACCAGATTCTGGAGGTCATCGCGGGCGGGGCGGGTGGTTTCAGTCTGTATTACTGGGCTGCCATGGATGGCATGGCCTTCAAGTACGTCGCCGAGGCCATCAACATGATTGCGCCCGTTGAGGACATTATTCTGGATGGCAGGCTTGAGGACGTCAAGCCGGGCATCCCAAGTGTGAAGGTCCGCAAGATTCGGCATCCCAAGGGCGTCGTCCTCTTTGTCTCCGAGTACAGTCTGGATCCACTCGAACTGAAGCTCACCGAAGAGGTTGCGCAGGAGGCCAGGGTGATTGACCTTGACACCGGCGAATCGGTTGCGCGGTTGACTCCCGGACACGCAGAATTCCAGGTCACACTTGATAAGGAAAGGGCGCGCCTGTTTTTTATTGGCAATCCGAAACATATCACACTTACCAGAAAGGATGGATAGGATCATGAAGGTCGCAACCATTGTCATGGGGGTATCGTTGCTGTTTCCATTCAACGCAATGTTGCTCATAACCGTCTCAGCCGAAGGCGAATCCGAAAACCTGATTGCGAATGGCAGCTTTGAAGATGGCAAGGCATCCTGGGGTGAGTACGCGGAACATGGGTTTGGCGTCATTGACCAAACAACGGCCACGGACGGCAAGTGCTCGTTGAAGATGGATGGCTCCGCCGCGCTGGATCTCTTTCGAGGAGCCGGTCAGAACCTGACCGTCAAGCTCGAACCGTCCACCGAGTATCTTCTAAAGGCGGATATCAAACGCAGCGCCGAGGGTGGCAAGGGAAGTTATGTTGGCGTGGATGTCCTGGAAAAGGCAAACAAGGAGGACGACTGGTCGCCGCCGCACCGTTTTGCCAGGAAACCCGAAAAAGGGATCAACGTTTGGGAACATTTTGAGGCGCGCTTTAAGACCAATGATCAAATCGCAGCGGCCACCCTGGAATTGTATAATGTCAACACGGGCGGGATGGTTTGGTTCGACAATATTCAGTTGATCAAGGTCGAAAAAAGGGCATCCAACGCCAAATCAACGCCATGAGAACGCCTTTGCAAAGCATGCGCGATCATTCCTTTACCTTGGTCGAGCTTCTTGTGGTGATTGCCATTATTGGGCTTCTGGCCGCCTTGTTGGCCCCGGGACTGAAAGGGGCGAGAGACAAGGCCAGGCAGGTCCAGTGCATGAATAACCTGCGGCAAATCGGCCATGCCATGTCCATGTATCAAAATGACAACAACGGCTTTTACCCTCTGGCGATGGAACTGGTGAGCGGCGTTTACCGCTATCGCTGGATGTGGCGATTGCGTTCTTACGTTTCATACCGTAACAACCTGTTTGCCTGCCCTTTGAATCCAAACCGACCGATCGTTGCCGTCGCGTTTGCAGATGACATGGATTATCCCAATTCCAACTACGGCTATAACTTTAGATATTTGTCGCTCGATTACAATGGCGGCAAGAAGCCGGATGAAATTGTGGGTTATCCCAATCTGATCGCCTGCACGGACGCGAGTTCGGCCAACGTCTCATGGTCGATTATGGTCTGGAAAGATCCGACTCCGGACTATATTTATGCGCCCGGCAGTTGGCACTTATTGGGCGCCAACGTGCTCTATGTGGACGGCCATGTCAAATGGTCTCTGACAAGCGCGTTAAGGGGCGTGACGGCGCCCAACTGGGGTGATGGTTACTAGCGATATGAAAACCTGGATTAACACTCGCGGCCGGATTTTCTGGTACGACCAGTATGCCTTGAACGAGCAGGAAACGGCTTTTGCCAGGTACGATCCGGTCCGGATTGCGGATGAGATCGCAGGCACGGGGGCGGACATTGTCGCGGTTTACGCCACCAATCAGTTTGGCATTGCCTATTACCCCAGCAAGATATGGCCCATGCATCCCACCTTGAAAGGGCGGGATTATTTTGGCCGGGTCAGTCGGGAGCTTCGGAAACGGGGCAAGAAGATCATTGCCTACGTCAACTGGCTCGATTCCAAACATGCGGAGGAAAATGTCATTCCCATCCAGTGTCAGGAGCGGGCTTGCTATGTGGAGCAGCCGCTGGCGAAATGGGCGGAGCCCTCAAGGGCCAATGGCCGCGTCCAGGCGTTGCCCGGCGGGGGATGGCGCCAAATTTGTTTGAACTCACCGCATCGGGAACAGGTGGTCGCAATTTCCCAGGAGATCGTTGAACGTTACCATCCGGATGCTTTTCATGTTGATATGGTCGTGAACCAGGTGTGCGCATGCAGGTTCTGCCGTCCGACGCTTGAGAAGATTTGTGGAACAAAAAAAGTCAACGCCGAAATCCTGGCGGATCACTGGCCGGCGTATGTTGATTGGCGTTGCGAACGCAGCGCTTCGTTGATCGCAGAGATTTCTGCAATTCTGCGAAAACGCGGCATTGTTGCGCTCCACAACGGCATGTCCCCGCTGTACACGCCCGCCGTCACGGGCATCGGTGAACAATGGCTGCAATCGCTGGATATCTATCTTTCCGAATGTTTCGACGCATTCCGGTCGCCGATGACCGATCTGAACTCCACCAGCATCACCGTGCGGTGGCAGCAGGCGGTTGGAAAACCGGCCTGGATTCTGCGCACCTCGACGTCGCCGCACCATGCGCACTGGCCGATTTCCCCGGCGCAATGGCAGGTCCATGCCGCCGCTTGCAAGGCCAATGGTTGCAAAGTGTTTGGTCCTTGCGGCATAGGCGCGTACCCCGACACAACCAGTTCCAAGGCCGCGCTGGCCTGCATCCGGCGCGCCTTTGACTGTTTCATGGAAGATGCCGATCTTGATCCGGGCGCCGCGCCCGTGTCCAAGATTGCCTTGATTTTTTCCTGGGCGACCCGCCGATATTGCCGACCGCAGATGGACGAGCACAGTGACGTTGCTGCAGACTGGAATGGCGAGTTGGTCGGGTGGGCGAGGTTCCTGATCGAAGATCACCTGCCTTTTGACATCCAGATTGCAGAGGACATCACTGATTCGTCCCAACTCGCCCGATATGATTTGGTTGTATTGCCGAATATTGCCAATGTGAGCGATGCATTTTGCGCTGTCATGAGAGAGTATGTCAGTCGAGGCGGAAAGTTGTTGGCGACCGCCGAAACTTCGCTTCAAGACGAGCGAGGTGGCCGACGTGATGATTTTGCATTGCGCGAGGTGCTGGGCGTATCCTTTCGGGGCGCGATCAACGGCTGTTTTGCCATTGAGCGCCCACAGGAACCAGAGCCGGCGGCCGGCGCCTTTCAACAGGTTGTTCCTTCCGGAAAAGCAGTTGCCCGTTGCGTGACAGTGGATCCGGCTGGTTCGGTGGCAGGTCAGCAAGGAATGGACCCGTTGCCCATGAAGGTTACCGACTGGCCGGTGATGGTTGGCAACAAGTTCGGACGCGGACAAAGCAACTACGTTGCTTTTGATATTGGCCGGTTCTACCTGCGCCATGGCGATGAACATATCCGAATGTTGATGGCGGAACAGGTGGACGCGCTCCTGGTCACGCGTCAAATTGCCGTCGAAGCCCCTCGCACGGTGGAAGTCACGGTTTGGGAACAAGAGGCGCCCAGGCGAACGATTGTCCATTTGGCAAATCGCACCGTGGCCGCAGCGGCAGCGTCGGATACGCGCCACGTGTCCGAAATCATTCCGGTCCACCAGATTGAACTGCGCTTGAAGAAACCCTATCCCGTGGTCGAGGTGACTGGACGGCATACGGAAATCAAGTGGCGTACAAATGGAAACCAACTGGCAATTTCCATATCGAAGGTTGGCGCATACGCCGCGGTCATGATTTTACCACGCCCCGACCCGCCAGCGGTGGAAGGCGATTTGGTGCGGAAAGGTTCGGAACGGTTGGTTGAATGAGGAACCCCATGCGACATCCGGACACGACGGCTGAGTTTGAACGATGGATTTGGATCGAGTTGATCGGGTTCGACAACGCGCAAGACGATTTCGCAGTCGAGGAGTTCATGAATACGGCAGGTTTTGCGCCCGATGCGGCCTCATTGCTCTTGTTCAACCCGGACTTCATTCATACCCACGATGGGATGAGTGCGAACCGGGTTTTTCCGCCGGACATCTGCTCCTACTACGGCCATCCCTTCAGCGAGCAACGGCAACGGCAGGCATGGACGCAGCGGCAGTTGCAGGGGTTGATTCGCGTGCTGCGCGGGCACGGCGTCAAAGTGTTCTTGAGCGTATTCGATGTGTTCGTGAGCGACGCTTGGATCGGCAACCATCGCGAACTGTTCCATGTCCGCCGCAACGGCGAACCCCTCCTGTCGATCTGCCCCTGGAAGCGTCTGGCCGACGGCAGCTATTACGAAGACTTCTTCATCCGGCAACTGATCGGCACGGTGAAAGACTACGGATTCGACGGCTTTCATTGTGCCGATGGCTACGCCCATCAGCGCATCCCGATTTCCGAAGGCGATTTTTCGGACGACATGGTCCAGCAATTCACCGCGTCGAGCGGGATCGCGCTTCCGCCCGACCTGCAGGGAAAGTGCGATGGCTGTCCGCATCGGATCGAAGCGCGGGCCGACTGGGTCTGGAAGAACAGGCGGCGCGAATGGATCGGATTTTACGTCAGCCGCATCAGCTTGTTCATGAGCAAGCTTGCGCGCGCGCTGCACGCGGAAAAAAAACGGATGGTGATGAACACCGCCTGGACCAAGGACCCGTTCGAGGCCATTTACCGTTACGGCGTGGACTATCGCGCCATGGCCGATGCCGGCGTGGACGCTTTTATCGCCGAGACCGCGGCGGGCGCAGCCGAACTGGACGGATTTGAGCAGACGAGCGGTCAACGCCCGCTGTATCCATTCATGGCGGCCTTGCTTCTCGTCCGGGCCTGCACGCGTGATGTTCCGTTGATCTGCTTGAACGGCATCAAGGATGCCACCGAGCAATGGAGTGTCTTGCGGCACGCGCCGGCCGCACTGGAGAGCGAAATCTACGCGTTGAGCAATCTCTACCAGCGCGGTTCCGGCGGGACTCTGACGCGCTGTGCTGCGGGACTGATGGCCTGCCTGGCGGACTCGATCCGACCGGAAGAATGGCGCTGGCTGCGCCAGTGGTGGTCGCGCGCGTGGGAATTCAAACCACGGCGATTGATGGGCGTCACGCTCGTATGGTCGGACGCGGCTGCGGAGCGTCAACTGGATGATTTTATCGGGACCCGTCGTTGGACCACGCATCGGCTTCTGCATCAGTTGCTCGCGCGAGGCGCTCCGGTGCCTGCCGTCGTCCGTATCGAACAAATCGAGAGCGCCACCGGCGCCATTCTGGCGCTGAATCCGCACCTCTTCCCTGAAACTGAATTGCAGCAGATATTCGCTTACGGCAATGGTCGCAAAGTGTTGATCGGCGGCTGCGTGCCCTCGGCAAGTCCGCCCGATCTTTGCTTCGAGGATGTTTACCCGCCAAACCCGTTGTGCTGCATGGTTTATGGCGTGACAACCGCCCCTGAACTCACGATTGAACGCGACGGCGTCGAAGAACTGCCTCCGGAGATGCGGACCGTTCCCGAACCATCCGGACCGCATGCGATGTTTTATCATGACCTCTGCTTCCGCCGGGTTTCGGACAGTTTTTTGAAGGCGTGCGCCGAGGTGATTTCCGCTTGTGCGGGCGGAGTGAGGGTTCTGGCGAAAAATGAATCGAGCAAAATTTTGGGGCTGGAGAACGAAAAAGGGACTCTGCGGCTTCTGATCAGCAACGACCAACACGGGTACAGCACGACGCGGATTGACGTCGGGCGTCCGATCAAACAGATTCAGGTGCGCACTGGTTTCCCCGGCATGCCCCCTGTGCCGGATGGCGCCCATTTCCAAATTCGACTCCCGCCGCGTGGCGCCGTGGTGGTTGACGTTGAGTAACCGTCGCTCGATTCTCGATTTCAGCCGCAGCCGCCCGCGTGGCGCGGCATGGCCGCAATCCAATCGGAATCCTCCTTTCCCTGCCGCTGAACCGGCGCAGAGAGCCACAGGCTGCTTGCCCGGACGTGGTTCACACTAAATCGAATCGGACAGTGCAACTTTCCGGATCACGCCTTCGTCAATCCCCTCTTTCTTGCACCACGATCCAATGGATGTGGGAAGCACAAAAAGATTCCGCCCATTCACGAATTTCTTGTCGCGCTTCATCCGCGCAATGACTTTGTCCTCGTTCAAGCGAAGCTTCTTGGCATGAATCGGAAGCCCTGCCCGTTGAAGCAGGGCGACCAGTCTCCGGTAAACTTCTTCGGAACATATCTCCAACTTCACCGCAAGTTTTGTCGCCGCAACCATCCCCACGGAAACGGCCTCGCCATGCAGCAGTTTGAAATCGGATTCTGACTCGATGGCATGGCCGATGGTGTGCCCGAAATTCAATACGATGCGCAGGTTCTTGCTGTCTTTTTCATCTTGCGACACCACTTTTGCCTTGATTTGAACACATTCGGTAACCGTCCGCATGAGAACTTTCGGGTCCAATCGAAGCAAATCTTCAATTTTTTTCTCCAAGTATTCAAATAGTCCGCGACTGTACACGGCGCCATATTTTATGGCTTCAGCCACGCCTGAACGAACCTGGCATGGTTCGAGCGTATTCAGAACCAACAGGTCTGAAAAAACCAATTTGGGTTGATAGAATTGTCCGATCAAATTCTTGGTTCCATCGAAATCAATATCCACCTTTCCACCGAGGGAACTATCGATGCATCCAAGCAGGGTTGTTGGAATTTGCACGTAAGGAATCCCTCTGCGAAAAGTTGCGGCAACAAAACCTCCCAAATCGCCAATCACGCCTCCGCCCAAATTGATCGCCAATGGGAGCGCCTGCGGATTATCGAAGGCAGAGCCAAGAGCGCTCAAGCATTTCCCATATTGCTCGAAATTCTTGTTTTGCTCACCGTCAGGAATGTCGTGTCGATGGACTCTTGCGAAACCGGCCTGCTTCAGGGAACGTTTCAAAGGATTAAAATAGAGCCCGCCAATGACGGGACTCGTGAAAACCATGACCTCCTCGACGGAATGCAAGGACGGAATCTGTCGGATGAGCCGTCCGGCTTCATGCATCCAGTCATGGGAAATCCATACCTTGTAGGAATCTTTCCCCAATTTGACATCAATGCAGGCGCGATTCATCGTCTTTCTTCCTGATGCTTTTGATTGATTCATCGTAACTGTTCAGGTCATCCCTCCGCTGGCCGTCATTCCCGCGAAAGCGGAAATCCAGTGTTCGCCCAGAGATGGATCCGACGAACTGGATGAGTCTTCGACAGCATGCACCCGCTTTCGCGGGAATGACGTGAATGGTCACGATTCATCGCACCCGCAACCTGGGCCAGATTCTTTGGAGCAGTGTGAACATCCGTTTGGGTATTCATGTTGGTTTTTGAAGACGTTTGCAATAGTAAATCGGTCGCCTCGATCCGGACATAATCGCCACCTGTAGCGGCGGTCTATGACCGGCACCGGGTGGTTCTCGACGGAAAACGCGGAACGGCGGCCATAGACTCAGGATTCCTGATCCCGGCGGAAAACGGTTTGGCACTTTTGGCGTGTCACACCAGTTCAAAGACCATTTTTGCCTGAGTTTGGGGATGTTTGTATTCGGTATTGGTTAGGTCTTTGAGCAACGCGGCAACGGCTTGGTCATGTGCAGTGCCAGGCCATGCGGTGGATGCGAACGGTGAGGGTTTGGGACGTCTCGTTGGGGATAACGTCTGCCGCTGAAGCGAAGATTTCACGGATCAGGGCACGAACTTCTTCTTCTTTGTTCAGATGCGGTCGTAGCAAGCCGACCAGCGCGGTTTCGGCGCGGTAGGCGATCATCTTGACCGTATCAATCAGCGTCTTGCGGAGGGGAACCAGTTGGTTGGGGCGTTCATCCCCCCCAGCAGATGGAAGGCGTGCTCATAATAATTCACATCATCGCAAATCCAGGTGTGATCAAATTCAACCGTTCGCAGCATGCGATCAAAGTGGATGCGGGCCGGCTTGTGGAGTGTTGAATTGGGGGCCAGCAACATGGCCAGCACGGCTTCACAAGGCTCGCGCACACAGGACGACGAATGTTTGACCTGATCGAACCGTCCGCTCGCATACAACTGCCGCCCGAAGATCCAGATATTATCGGTCATGCGATGGTTCCAGTCGTGGCGCCAGTCCAGATCCCAGTCATCGTGCAGCCGCAGTTTTCCAAAATTCCGATATTGCCCGATCCAGGCCGGCGCCGCCCGCCCGATGCGATTCATGGCGCTTTCATAGATGACGCGATCCTTTTTGTCCGACTCGATTTCGCAGAGGCAGCGCAACGCCACCTGGGTCTGGAGCAGGGCGTAGAGGCTGACCTTCCCCTTGGGCGGCGGTCCCTGGTTCTTCAGAATCTTGAGGCGTCTGCCGTTTTGCTCGGCCTTGAGTTTTCCGTAAGTTTGCGCGAAACGGAGGTTGCCGCAAATCTTCCAGCCAACTGCGAACGGCTGAAGCACGCGCTCCACCCGACCGTAGATCATGGCATTGATATCGCTGAACGTGGCGACCGAACCCGCATCGGTCTGGATGACGAATTCATCCTCCTCGAGTTGAAGGCAAATGTTGGAAACGATCTTCCGAATGGAGTCGCGGTCCTTCGATGTGGCAACCGGACTTTCGAAATACCGCCAGAGGCCGTAGAGGAACATGGTGTATTGGTCCACCGAGGTATCCGGGTAATAGGTCTTGCCGTCAGGCAAAAGGCCGCGCGCGATAAACCCGCGTCGCCGGCCGCATCCGGCCAGGTTCATCAGGCCCCTGAAGATTTCGCGCGCCTTGCGCTCGTTTTCGCGCGTTGGTTGCGCGGCATGGCGAAGCAGCATGGCGTCGAGATAGGTCCCCGCGCAAAGGCAGGAATCCTCAATCGGCGTGCCCCAGCCCGCCGTGTTGGGGATGCAGCGCAACACCTCGTCCGCAGTTGGAAGGACTGGCTGGCGGGTGCGCGGGTTGATGAACGTGTAAAGAATCCCCTGTTTGGGCTGATAGAACAACGACCAGATTCGCGCGTGAAGCGATTCGAGCGTGTCATGCATGGGTATGCCTTCTTCTACAAGCGTGGATCAGGATGCCCCCACATCCGCTCCCAGTTTGCCCCGCTGGTGAGAACGATAAAGGACATCCACTGGGCGTGTCCGTCAATGAACGCGACATTGCTGCCGCCGTTGTGGCGCTTGCCGATGGCGTATCCGATCAGCGACTGGTCGCCGCCAACGGTGTCGGCGCCGGGGCAATAGACCGAAGCGTAAATCCACGATGCGTTATGCAGATAGTGATCGCCAAAAAAGTAAATGTCTGTCGCCGCCATGAACTCAGCGGGACGTTTAATGTCATTCAGTTTTACGTTGATCTGGTTCTGATTGTAAGGCAAGTGGAGATTCATCCCATAACCGAGGTCCATTCTGGGATCGCTTGGACATTGGAACAGGGGCGATGTCTTGAATGTGTCGCCAATGTAGGGCACTTTGAGGTTTCCATAGGGCGCAAGGGCTTGATCCCAATTATAGAAAATATTGCCACTCCAAGGTTGATGCCAGACCACTTGGCCGTCGTTGTCGTCGGCATACATGGTGTAAATCAGCATGATCTGCTTGAGGTTGTTCGTGCACATCGCCGCTTTCGCCCGGTCCCGCGCATTTTTGAGCGCCGGCAGGAGCAAGGCGGCCAGGATACTGATGATCGCGATCACCACAAGCAATTCGATCAGCGTAAATGCCGCTCGAATTGGCCTTCGTCCCGCTGAGCAGGACTTCGCCTGGCCGCCCGCCAAAAGCGCAATCAGGGTGAACGATGGCGCTTGGCGCCGCCACACGAAACACGAGCTGCGTTTCACACCCCAATCTTGCCCTTCCCCCACAAAGGGTGGAAGAAAACTTGCTCTCCGTTTATTTTTCACGCGAATCCTTATCATTCATGAATTTCAATGAGTTTCACATCGCCCGGATCAATGACCACGCGCGAATGGCTTTTGCCGCGATAAAACACTTCCACCGGGGCATTTTCATCTCGACGCACGACTGCTTGTGCATGCGCCATCTTGTGGACACCCCGATTGTTCATCAATCCCACAAGCCAGCCGTCCTTCGTCTTGTTGACGCAATACTCCACGTTTCCCCGCACCTCCACCGGTAGGAGGCCGCTGGCAACATGCAACGCCACGTGGGGCAGCAGCGGCACCGCCCAGCCGTCGCGCGTCATCATCCAACGTGGGGCGGTGAGCAGCACGCGTCCCTTGCCGACGCCGTTCTCGACGACCAGCGGCTCGCCGCCCTCGCTCGTGGCCAGGACCTTGGCCGAGGTCAAGGCGAGCTTCTCAAACTCGAACTCGCTCGACTCCAGACTCTCGCCGTCCAGCGCGCATTTTGCGGTACGGGCCTCGGCCTTCTGTCCCGTGAGCTTCGCACCGAGAAACTTCTCGTCGAACACGTCGCGCGCCTGTTCGACATTGGCGACCAGCGTGCCGCCGCGCTCGACGTAGGTCTTCAATTTTTCCACCCACGTCTTGTTCAGACGGGTGTCGCCCACCAGCCACACCACGCGGTAAGGGTCCACCGCCTCGGTATGGGTGTCGGCCGTGACGAGCACGTCGTAGGTATCGCCGATGATGCCGTGAGGCATCATCATTTGTTCGTCGTTCTCGACAAGCGCCATGTCCTGGCGGATCGGCCAACTCAGGGATTCAAAGTGCTGGTCCACCGCGTAATCGGCATCTTCGGGGAGGAGGTTGTTCCAGATGCGATAGGGCGTGAGCGAATAATTGCACCAACCGTGCGCCTTGTTCATCAGAAACGCGATCGGGGTGTAGGGCACTCCACGATCATGTTTCCGGATGGCGGTCAGAAATTCCTGGATGGCCTCCCCGCGCGGAGTGAGCGACCACTGGTCCGCATGGTGCCAGTGCTTCCAGAAAATCGAGCCAATGTCCTCGAAGTGATGCGCGTTCTGGCCGCTGAGCCAGGCCAGGTACTGCGTGCGCCGGGTGATGCTGATGCTCATGCCATAAAGGTCGCCCTTGCGCGCTGTGAGCCAGTCGCCATAACCGGTGGTCATGTCGTCGGGAGGACCGCTTTCGTAGGCAAAGGCGCTGAAATGACTTCCCAACGTCCCTTCCGTTGGTTCTTGAGAATAAAGTCTTTCGCCGCATCAAAGGCATCGTCTCGGGTGGCGCTTGGCGGCAGGCTGGCCATGACCAGGAACGGGCCTTCAAGAAGATAAAAACCCAGGAACTGCTCGCCATAGGTGGTTTTGATTTCCTGGTACATCTTCCAATAATCCACGCCGGGTTTGGGATGCCAGAAACCCGGCCAGGTGCACTCGATCCAGAAGGCGCGTTTGGAGTCCTTGAGCCAGGCTGCAAAATGATTGGTGGGCGAAAAATCCTCGAATCCAAGGCGCGTCCAGATTGCGGTATCCGGATCGCTCATGATCGGGGGTTTGAGGCTGCTGGTCTTGTTGGTGAAATAACTGGCCGGCCAGTCGGAACCCGGTTTGTTCGCCTCCGCCGCGCCTTCCATCTGCCATCCGGTGAACCAGAAGTCCCTGCCAAAAATCTTTTTGACCTTCCATGCCTCCGGAACCGGCCAGGACTTTGCCGGCTCAAGCAATGGCTTCAGCGGCTGGCGCTCCTTCATCCAGCGATCCAGATAGGCCCCATAAGCGGGCGTCACGACCCCGCGTTCGCGCGGGACATAATCCATGTCATCCGTAAGAATCAGCACGTCCACATCACGGTCCGCCTCCGCCACGCGGTCCGTGTACAGGGTAACCCGCGCCGGGCCGCGTTCGAGCGGGCACTCCGCGCTGTCCCAAGCGTAGGCAAAATCCACGCGCAACTTCATTTCGTCGCTCTCGCTCAAGACGGGTTGTGCGCCGAACTCGTGATCCGTCTTGATCTTGCCGTTCTGCTCAATCTTCACCTTGAAGAACTCCGTCTTGTTCCGCCAATCGCTGTAACGCGCCCAAAGCTTGTATTTTCCAGCGGCGGGAACAAAGACCTCGCGCCAGCAGGAGTTGTTGGCGCGCTGCGGGTGGGCGTCGAGGCTCAGGATTTTTGTCGGCCCGCCCTGCGTGGTGTCGGGAAAAATCGCCATGCGGCTGCACCAGTTGGTTTGTTTGTCCGCCGTGGTCCCGCTCCCTGCGTACACCTGTGAATTCCACTGGATGTCGCGAAATTCGTCGACTTCCAGCCAGAGATAATGCCGCGCCTCGGAAGCGCCCAGCAAAAGCGGCAAAAACAAAAAGGAAAAGGTCAGAAAGACGCCTTGGACGCCTTGGGTTTCATCTGTTTTCCTGGCCGTTGCCCGCGGTGACACTGCCGGCGCGCTCAATGCTGGTCACGAGCAGGGCCGACAGGAAGTGCTGGCGTCCATCCGGCTCCTCGATGGTGATCTGCGGCACATCGCTGGTGGCGGCCAGCACAAAATCGGGATGCTCGATGCGGTACTCGCGGCCGTCGGCCATGCGAATGATGAAAGCCTGAAAGGGAGTGGCGTGGAGCAAATCACGGATGCGCCGTTTCATGACGAAAAGTTAAGCGAAGACGGCGCGGATGTCCACCTCGCATTTTCACCAGAGCGCATCTCCGAATTGTTGAACTGGCTAGATGTGACACGTGTCCCAGCGCGGCGTAGCCGCAACCAACGAACTTGTCCCCCCTCTGAGGGGGGATGTAGCGGCGCTTCTGTGAAGCGCCGTGG
>JACQHZ010000366.1 GCA_016198745.1 Verrucomicrobiota bacterium | reverse complement strand
GTCTGATTCAAGGGTTTCCGGCAGACTGCCGGAATCGAAGCGGGAGCGGCAAAGTGCTCGCCCGCATATTTCATCCCGCCACGGCGGGATGAAATATGCGGCTTGTCTTCAAATGACGCCACCTGCGCACGCTACCAATGGTGGGGTGTTCAAGTCGGAGCAAACGTTCCATGTTGGCGCGTGAACAAAACGATTGACTGGCTGATTCTGCGCCTGCGCCGGCTTCGAACCGACCGACGCTGGACCCAGGAGAAATTCGCCGAGTTCTCCGGGATTTCCTACAAGTATTACCAAGCCATCGAGGCCGGACGGAAAAGAGAGTTGCGACTTTCGACGCTCGAAAGGCTGGCTGGCGCGTATGGAATCGAAATCCACGAGTTGCTGACACCAGATTCTCCCGCGACGCGCCCCGGGCAGTATTCTTTGGCCGAGGGGAAAAGGGCCTATTCGGCTTCTCGAAAAAGAAGCCGACCGAAAAAATAGCGTGGCGCCGCACCGGTGTCGGTCCGCTTGCTGGGCACTATTATCCATCAGAATCTTGTTTTCCTGCAAAGATTTTCTCCCAGCTGATTCAGGACGACCACGGTTGTCATTGGTTTTCTTCGTCTGCAATCTGTGGTTGCCCTGAATCCGTGGGGTGACATTCCGAAAGTTTAGTTGCGGCCCTGCCGCGCCATGTCTTGGCGGTTTGGCGGTTAACTCAGCAACGGGATTGACCTTTCATTCTTGTTTCGGGGATCGGAATTCCCATAGACTGGGCAATTCCCCCATGCTTTCCTGGATTCTCAAAAAAATCATTGGCACCCAAAACCAGCGGGAAATCCGCCGGTTGCTGCCTGCCGTGACACGGATCAATGAGTTTGAGCTTTCGTACCAGCAGCTTACCAACGAACAACTCCAGGCAAAGACCCCCGAATTCAAGGAACGCCTCAAACGGGGCGAACCGCTGGACGACCTCCTGCCCGAGGCGTTCGCGGCGGTGAAAAACGCCTGCCGCCGTCACCTGGGACAAAAGATCACGGTCGTCGGCCATGAATTGACGTGGGACATGGTGCCCTTCGATGTGCAGTTGGTCGGCGGCATGGTGCTTCACCGGGGGCGCATCGCGGAAATGGCCACGGGCGAAGGCAAGACGTTGGTGGCGACCATGCCTCTTTATCTCAACGCCCTTACGGGCGAGAACGTCGCCCTGGTCACGGTGAACGATTATCTGGCGCGTCGCGACTCGGAATGGATGGGAGTGATTTACCGTTTCCTCGGCCTGACGGTTGGCTGCATCCAGCACGATCAGCGTCCGGATGTCCGTCGCGCGCAGTACCAATGCGACATCACTTATGGCACCAACAGCGAGTACGGTTTCGATTATCTGCGCGACAACGGCATGGCGACGCGCATCGAAGACCAGGTGCAGCGCGGTCATTTCTTCGCCATCGTGGATGAGGTGGACTCCATCCTCATTGATGAAGCGCGCACGCCCCTGATCATTTCGGGGCCTTCGCCCGTGGCAGGGCGGCATCAATACGATCTCTGGAAACCCATGATCGCGGAACTGGTGCGCAAACAGACGCTCCTCTGCAACACGCTGGTTCAGGATGCCCGAAAAATGCTCGACAGCGATCCGAACGACGCCCGCGCGGGCCGCATGCTCTTCGAGGTCAAGCTGGGACAGCCCAAGCACAAACAGCTCATGCGCATGATGGAAACGCCCGCGATCCGTCAGCTCATTGATCGGAGCGAACTGGAGGTGCTCGCCGACAACAAACGGGAAGACATGCACATCCTGAAAGAGGAATTGTATTTCACCATTGACGAGAAAAGCCATGAGATCGAGCTTTCCGAAAAGGGCCGCGCCTTTCTGAAGCCGGACGATCCCAATGCGTTCGTGCTGCCGGACCTCCTGACCGCCTACCACGAGATTGACGTCAACCCCGCCCTCACCATCGAGGAAAAGGCGCGCAAGCGTCAGGAACTCCAGGAGGCATTCGAGGAGAAGAGCGAGACGCTTCACGACATCTCGCAACTCCTCCGGGCCTACTGCCTCCAGGAGCGGGACGTCGAGTACGTCGTCCAGGACGGCAAGGTGATCATCGTGGATGAATTCACAGGACGCCTCATGCCCGGCCGCCGATGGAGCGACGGCCTGCATCAGGCCGTGGAAGCCAAGGAGGGCGTGGAAATCGAAAAAGAAACCCAGACCCTCGCCACCATCACCATCCAGAATTATTTTCGGTTGTACAAAAAGCTTGCGGGCATGACCGGCACCGCGGAAACGGAAGCCAACGAGTTTCACGACATCTACAAACTGCCCGTCAACGTCGTCCCCACCAACCGTCCCGTTGCGCGCAAGGATCACAACGATGTCATCTACAAAACGCGCCGCGAGAAATTCGGCCGCATCATCCGCGAAATCCAGGAGCGCCACGCGAACGGCCAGCCCGTTCTCGTGGGCACGATCTCGGTGGAAACCTCCGAGTTGCTCAGCCGCATGCTCAAGCGCGGCAATGTGCCCCACTCGGTGCTCAACGCCAAGTATCATCAGCAGGAGGCCGAGATCGTGACGCGGGCGGGACAGCGCGGCAGCGTGACGATCGCCACCAACATGGCGGGGCGCGGCACCGACATCAAGCTGGGCGCGGGCGTCCCCGCCGCCGGTGGGCTGCACGTCATCGGCACCGAGCGGCACGAGGCGCGCCGCATCGATCGCCAGTTGCGCGGGCGTTGCGCGCGCCAGGGCGATCCGGGCTCGTCCCAGTTTTTCATCTCGCTCGAAGACGACCTGATGCGCCTCTTCGCGTCGGGAAAACTGGGCGCATGGATGGCCAAATTCGGGTTCGAAGAGGGACAGGAATTGGAACACCCCTGGTTGAACCGCTCGGTGGAGACCGCGCAGAAACGCGTGGAACAGTTCCACTACCAGCAACGCAAACACACGCTCGAATATGACGATGTGATGAACAAACAGCGCGAGATCATCTACGGCCTCCGCAACGACGTGCTCCACGGGATCGAGGTGCGCGAACGCATCCAGGATGCCGTCGCCGATGTCGTTGAGGCGCGCGCCGCCCAGCATCTGCCCGCCAACAAACCCATGGAGCAGTGGGACGTGGACGGGCTGGTCGGCTGGGCCAACATCACGTTCCCGGTCTCGTTCAAGGTTGGCGAGGTTCGCGGCCGGTTCGCCGGCGCGGAAGGCGCCGCTGAAATCATCCTGAAGAAAGTTTGGGAAATCTATGCGCAGAAGGAAAAATCAGAGGAACCTGAAGGTCTCAAGCGCATCGAGAAAGCCATCGTGCTCAGCGCCATTGATCGGCTGTGGCAGGAACATCTCTACAACATGGACGGCCTCCGCAAGGGCATCGGGCTGCGTTCCTACGGCCAGCGCGATCCCTTGGTGGAATACAAACAGGAGGCCTACAAACTCTTTGAAGACCTGATGGCCAGCATCAACCAGGAGATCGCCTCCAACCTCTTTCGCAGCGCCACCAGCCTGGAAGCCTTCGAGATATTCCTCGCTTCCCTTCCGCAGCAGCTCATTCACGAGGAAGCGCCTTCCGGTTTCGGCGGCGTGCGCCCCGCCGCCTCCGGCGCCGGAGGATCGTCCGCCGGCCAGCCGGGCGCGAATGAGACGGCCGAACAAGCGGTCAAGAAGGCAATCCCCATTCGCCGGTCGGTTCCCAAGGTGGGGCGCAACGACCCGTGTCCGTGCGGCAGCGGCAAGAAATACAAACAATGCCACGGCAGGGCCGGCGCCTGATTTACGCGGCGGTTGATGACAAGAGGCGGTGGTCGGCCACCGCCTTGAACAACGCCACGACATTTTCGGTCGGCGTCCGGGCCTGGATGTTGTGGATGCTGTTGAAGACAAACCCGCCGCCTTTGCCAAAGACCTGCATGCGCCCGGCCACCTCCTGACACACTTCTTCCGGTGTCCCAAAAGGAAGCGTTCTTTGCGTGTTCACGCCGCCTCCCCAAAAGACCAGCTTTTCGCCGTATTTCTTCTTCAATTCGGCGGCGTCCATTCCGGTCGCCGAACACTGGACCGGGTTGATGATATCAACGCCCGCCTCGATGAAGTCATCCAGAAAGGCCACAATGGAACCGCATGAATGATAAAAGGTTTTCCATGAGGTGTTGGCGTGCACCCAATCGTTGAGTTTCTTGTGAAACGGCTTGAACAACTCGCGGTAGGAACGCGGCGAGAAAAACGGCCCGCGTTGCGAGCCGAAATCCGTGCCGCTCATCACGATGACATCAATCTTGTCGCCCACCGCCTGACGGTAGAGCTTGAGATTCTCAAAGGCGACGCCGATCTGGATTTCGAAAATTTCCCGCGCGTAACCCGGTTGTTCGGCCAACATTTCATACCATCGCTGCGGATCGCGAATTCCCTTGGGATGCGCCACCCAGAGGCCCGGCACCAGGGCGATGTCGCCAATGCCGCCCTGCCACCAACACCCGACCAGCGCCTTGTCCGTGCTGCGGTAAAGATGGTCGGCGGTTTTTTGCAAATGGCCGAGGTCTTCGTCCGTATAACGCCCGATCTGTTGCTCGGCGAACTCGCGCGGATCAAGATGCTCCTCGGCATCCGGCGCCTGCCTCACAATCGCATCGAAAAAATCCCCGCCGTTGGGCATGCGTCCCGAAGGCGGCGCGCTGGTATCGCCCTTGGGGTAAAGAAGCAAATCGCCGCCGGCATCTTTCGTTACACGAAAGTATTCGCTGACGAGGACGTCGGTGCCGTCAAACATCCGGAACGGTTTCCAGTTTACATTGGGGAATCCAAAGAGTGTGTTTGGCATTTGAAGCCCCACTGTATCAACCCCCAGCTTGTCGGCGACCTCCGGCTCGACCTGCGCCAGCATTTGAAATGGCTCTTCCACCTTCGCCGGCGCGCCGCCAAGACCGAGCGCCTTACGCAGTTGGGTGTAAGTGCTGACGTGAATGCCGGTGACCGGCGTCGTCCCGAGATCAAGCGGCACACGATCCGGTTGTTGATGGCGGATTGCGGCGCGCACACGTTCACGTGAAGTCATGGTCATCTCCTTTTCAATGCCAGCCGTGGCGTCCGTAAAAACGCCATTGCCGGCGCGGTTCAAAGTTTCCGCATCAGGCGGATTGGGGTTCATCCCGCCAAGGCGGGAGATTGAAGGTTAAAACCGCCTGCCTGGGCGCCCGCCAGCTGCTGCCTGTCTGCGTGCGACGCACAGGCAGGCGCGG
>JACQHZ010000365.1 GCA_016198745.1 Verrucomicrobiota bacterium | reverse complement strand
GGTGCTGCCGTCATCGGAAACCAAAACCCGAATCACGATTCGCATCGACCACAACATCATCGCCTGGTTCAAATCCCAAGTGGAAGCACCGGGCGGCGGGAACTACCAGACGATGCTGAATGACGCCTTGCAGGCGCACATTCAGCGCCAGGAAGAGCCGATCGAAGAGATTCTCCGTCGCGTCGTTCGCGAGGAACTGCACGCTGCGCATTGAGATTCCAAAGGTGTCGCGCGACCTGATCTCTGCCACGAGCCGCAGATCGGCGGTGGAGGAAGCCGGATCGCGCGCACTTGACAACACTCCTATTGCCACATAAAGTTTCACCATGACGACCGTCGTAATTCCCGATACGAAGGGTTTGGCCGAGCTTGTTCAGCCGTCGCAGTTGGCGGAACAGGGGTTCACTGCGCCAAGACGGGTTTCGGTGATTTTTGGCGTGGACCATACCGGGGAGGAAGCTTACCACGTTTACCTGGTTTTCCCCGACCAGACGCCGGATTCCGCGCTCGCGTGGAACAACGTCAAAGACATGGTCCGTTGGGTGCAAGAGCGCATCTGGAAGGCGGATGGCGAACAGCGTTGGCCCTATGTTCGCATCAAGCGCGAATCCGAAATTGCAGGCGAACCGGGCGAATCGCAGCTGCGCCGAGATCGCCTTGTGGCGTCGCCCACAGTGATTCAGTCCCACGCCCAGGTGAACCGGCACAAAAATCCCGGCAGAAGTGCCCGGCCCCCAAGCGAACCGTCCTGATGGCCAAGCTGAGTCTGGATTTGCTGGTGCAGGCGAGGATGCTCGCGTGGCGGGAGCCGCGGCGCCCCAAGGATGCCAATTTGCGGCGTTCCGTTTCGGCCTCCTATTACGCATTGTTCCATTTCCTCATCGAAGAATGTACCCTGCTGACGATCGGCACGGCGCACAACCGTGTTCGTCTGCGGCAGTTCGCGGGTCGGGCATTCGTTCATGGGAAAATGAAGGCCGTTTGTGAGGAGTTTGTGAAGACGACACCGCGCGACCTGCTGGAACCCTTCTGGCAGAGTCTTCACGTTCCGAGCATTCCCGACGTTCGGATTCTGGCGGAGAACTTCATTGCTCTTCAACAGCAACGGCACGCGGCCGACTACAATCTTTCGCGCCGCTTCAAGCGACATGAAGCAAACCGGGCCGTTGACCTGGCGCAGGAGGCGTTTGATGCCTGGCGAAGACTGAAAAGGCGCCACACGGAGCTGGCGTTGTTATTCGCCCTTGCGCTGATGCTCTGGCCGGGGTTGGGTGGACGGTAGTCGCAAATCAATTCCCTGGGCGCGGTTCGGCTCTCACGCTTGGCGCGCCCCTTCAGGACGGAGCCAGCCGTCGCCGGCGCAACTGCGGTTGCGGAGCAATGACTCGGAGGTCCGCCCGATCCAAGATCGCCATCAACCATCATCCGCAAGCTTGGACCAATTTCTCCACCAACGACGTCTCAACAAACGGGACCTGGCCAAAGACGATGGCTGGTTCGCCCTCAAGCCGCGCCGCCAGATGGCCTTTGCCCAACAGGCGCTCCGCGCCCTTCTCTCCCAAAGCGATCTCCGAGGTTCCCTCGCCGTCCACGCGCAGCACGAGGCGGTTGCCCAAATTGGCGCGCAGTTGCATCGGCATCACGTTCGCGTCAGGACGTTGCGCCGCAAACACCAACGCGATTCCCGCCGCCCGCGCTTTCACGCCCAACCGGCTCACAATGTCCGATACAGAATCCGCATATTGCGAAGTCAACATCCATTCGGCAAACTCGTCGTGGATGATCCATAGAAACGGCAGCCGCTCGGTCGCAGTCGGCTTCTGGTTCAGGTCGAAGATATTCGACACCTTGTTTTCCCTGAGCACCGTGTAGCGCCGGTTCATCTCGCCGACGAGCTTGTTCAGGGCGAGGATGGCGTTGTCCTGGTCGGCGATGACACCACCCTGCAAGTGCGGGAGTCCTTCGAACGCGAAATAATCCACGCCGAGTTTCGGGTCGATGAGGATGATTTTCGCCTGCTCCGGCGTGTTCGTGCAGGCAATGCCCAGGATGATGTTCTGCATCAACACCGACTTGCCGCTGCCGGTTGAACCGGCGATCAATGTGTGCGGCGCGTTCGACTTCGGTGACAGGAAAATGCGGCTGCTGTCATCCTCCTTCACGGCAATGAGCAATTCGTGGTTCCCATGCGAACAATCGGGCTGCCAGTCCTTCCACACTTCCGGCAGGTGCAGCACCCGGCGATTCGGGCGCGCCATGGCGATGGCCACGATCCCCGGTTCAGCACGGACGGAAATCACGTTCAGTTTGTGCGTGGTGAGAAACTCCGACCGCCGCCGCAGGACTTGCTCCACCGTGAGGTTCGCGCTGCCCTGGAATTTCAGGAGTGCTGAGTTTGGTGTCAGGGCGCTGCCGAGAAGTTTGGATTGAAGCTGGAACTGTTGCAGCGCGCCTTTGCATTGACTCTCGACCTGCTTCAGCCACTCGGCGTCAGCCGTGCTGTCTTGTGCGCCGCCGCAGTGGTCCGCGAGCAGTTGGTTGACGGTCGAGCAAGCCCAAGCCGTTGAGGAAACAGGAGCGGGCATGGGCTGTGGTGGCTGGACCGTTGGCGTGGGTGCGGACGGAGCCGGTGATGATGACGGCGGGGTCGGCTTCGGCGGTGAACCTTGACCATCGCCGCCTGACGTGATTCCGCCGCCACTGGCCGAATCATCGTCACGCTTGCGGCGCTGGACAATCTGCACGCGCTCGGACGGCTTGCGATAGGCTTGCTCCCGCCAGACGTTGTCGCCGGCCACGCCCTTCCGGATGGGCATGGGATTCGAGTCTTTCCAGTAGGTCAAAACCAATTCACGCAGTTTTGCGCGCGAGAAAACTTCCTGGTATGACTGCTCCGATTCGGCAACGGCGGCGAAGTCCGAGCACTCCGGGGCATTCGATGGACCGGAGACAAAGACGTGAGAGTATCCGCGCAGGTGGATGTCGCACTCGCCGTCGCGCACGGCTCTGCGCCAGGCGGCCAGATCCAGGGGCGAGTTTGCTGGAAACTGAATCCCGTTCAGCATCAAATCGGAAAAGCGCGAGAGCCACAGGTCGCGGTCGAGCCGCCCCGGCTCGCCGAAGATGGCATCGTTGATGCGGCGCACGGTGTCGCGGAGTTGCTTCTGCGATTCCTTGCGCTTCGCGGCAAGGCTGGCGTGGTCAATGTACTTCGATTCCGCGATGATGACGGCAAGTTGAAACTTGCCGTCAGCCGTCTGTTCAGGCGTCAAGGCAAGGATGTCCGCAATCCGTTCCTCACGCTGACCGAGCCACTCGGCGTAGTCATCGAGGAAGTACCAACCAAAGCGCCGGTTCGCGCCAAGCTCGTGGCGAATCATGTAGCGGCTGAGGACAACGCCCATCAGTTCGCTCGCGTTGCGCCCGCGCTTGGCCGCGCGCAGCACAATGTCGCCGGAAATCTCGTTCGCATCGTTGATGAACTTCTCGGTGAGTTCCCGGCACTCGGCGTCGGTCAATTCAAGGTTCAAATCCTTGACCCGCCCAAACACCATCGAGCGCAGCAGGCTCAAGGGCGCGGTCGAGGAAATCAGGATGTTTCGTCCCTGCGTCGCGCCTTGCTTGTAACGGATGACCTTGACGTTCTGGTTCAAGAGTTGGCGTCGGTCGAGAAGCTCATCGTAGTTCACCACCCAATTGCCGAGGTTATGAATCTCCCTAAAGATACTCGCGGTGAGTGGATCATTAAAATCAAGCCTCCTGGCCGGAAGGAGGCGTTTCCCTTCGACGCCATCCCAATCGCCCTTGATAAAGGTCGTCAGCGCCGTGATAAACGACCAGCCCTCCTTGGTCTGCACCGGGCAGCAGAGATACACAACCGACTTCATGTCGTCCGTCGCCGATGGCCGCCGCCGCGACCAGCGCGCGGGAATGAATTTGGCCGACTCCACCAAGACGCACGTCTCGGGATACCATTCCAAACCTGCGTGCCGCGCGATGACATCCTGCAAGAACACCATGTCGGCGGGCGGGCCGTCCTTGGGGTCGGGCACCGGTGCTTGGTCGGCCATAATGCCGATGCGCAGCCGCGCCATGAAATCCTTGGCCGCTTCACTGGACACAAAGGAGTCGGCGTCAGCGTCCGAGGACTCGATGATTTTCTCGTAGAGTTCGCGCAGCTTCACCCCATCCCGATGCCGCAGGATGATTTGGCAGCGCATGTCCTCTTCGTCTTCGTGAAGCTCGTTCATCTTGTCCACGAGCGCATAAGGCAACCGCGCCGAATCGCAGTTGTAGAGGACCACGGAGAGGTTGGCCCGCTCGTGCGGATAGAGCGACAAGAATCGCTTCGTCAAATCCACGATGAGACCCGAGGTCTCGGCCGGATTCTCATTCGTGTCGTCAAAGCCGTCGTTGCTGATGACCGGCGTCTCATGGAGGCTGTAGTCAAGGTGATGGTCGGTCAGAGACAGCAACTCGGGTTTCGTGGCGTGCCAGCCAAGAACGATTTCCGGATAGTAGGGATGCGCCAGTTCCGCTTTGAGTTCCTTGAAGAAAAGCAGCGGGTCGCCGAAGAAAATCTCCTCAGCGGTCAACAGGTGGCGGATGAGCGACGCAACTTGAAGCGCCTTGTTCGCGATTGCGGCCAGCCGCAACGGTTGCCACGGAGCGACGATGGCCGTGACTCTGCCGCCATCCACCGCCACCGTTCCGACTTGCAGGAGCGGACGGAGAAGATGCTCGCGGTTCCGGTCCCCCTTGGCGTCGGCGCAGATGGCCTGGAGCAACGCGCCGTAATCCTCGGCCTGTTTCACCAGAAGGTCGCACGCCAACCCATCCTCCCCGAAACCCGCAATCGCGGCCCGGTAGCTCTGTTGAAAAGCCTGGAATAGAGCCAGGAGCTTGGACGCGATAAGCTCGGAAATGTGTCCCTGTTCCTGCGCCTTCGTCAGGTTCGCCGGCCAAATCAGAGCGATGTCATTCTCCTTCCGATAGATCGAGACAAGCGATCCCCGGTCTAGCCCATGCGCGGGATAGAGGGTGCGGACATTGCGGAGATCAAGCGATTGGTAACGCCCCTTGCCGCTGACCGGCTCGCGATTCACACGGCAATAGACGAGCGGATGCTCGGCCAGGCGCGACCAGTCCGTGGAAAACTCGTTGGCAATGGCGTTCGGATCATACGTCCAGACAAGCTGTTTGAAATACGTCTCCGTCGTTCCGGTTGAAAGCTCGACTTCCAACTCCAACAGGAATTTCAATTGCAGCGCGGACTTTGCAATCGACCGGTTGACATACGGCTTGGTCGCCTTCCGCCATAGTTCGCGCAACACCTCGAAGTTCATCAAGTCGCCGGTGTCCCATGCCACGCGATTGCCGAACAGAGTTTTCAGCCCCCGATAGCGGCGGGCGAAGAACAAGCCCGCATCCTCATTGAGTTCCTTGAGGTCTTTCTTCGTGCGGCGGTCGCAGGTGATTTTGAGCTTTCGCTTGGACGATGGCAGGTCTTGGTCGAACAACCACTCCAGGCAGAGTGCGATGGCCAGCAGAAAATCCTCCGTCTCGACGGGGGTGCCGAAGATGAACCGGTCCCACTTCGACTTGAGCGACGGCTGTTCTTTGAGTTCGTTGCGGTGCTCCCGGTAAAAAACCTCGTCTTCGTCCTGCGCTTCGCTGCGCTTGCTGTCACGCAACCGGGCGAGGTAATCCCGTTCGTCGGCAGCAAGCAGGTCCGTCTCGCGTTCGTCGTAAAATTCGAGCGTGGCCTTGCCGAGATTGAACAACTCCTTTTTCAGCCCATCGAAAAGCGGTTTCACCAACTCCCATTCGTGCTGAGCGAGGTCAGCCGCCTCCTGGTTCCAACCGCTGTTGGCGCTGATGAACGCCTTGATGATTGGATGAATCACGTCCGGGATGGCATCCTTCACCTTCTCGAACGCGGCAACCAGGTCTTCTTCCAGTAGCAGCGCCTGCGTCGGTGTCTGCTTCACGAGGTAGCAGGCGCGTCTCCGGATGGCCTGCGCGTAGAGCGCCTTCCACTTGGAAGCGTGGCCGGCGGTCTTGTCGTTCAGGCTGCGGAAGAACGCGGTGTCTTTCGGGACATGCAGCGCGGGAAACGTGACGCCGAGCGCGAAGATGACCGGCTGCCCCTCTTCAATCGCCTTCCGGGTTTGCAGGATATACTCGGCGAAACGGTCAAGCGCAAATGATCGGACTTCGAGCAACCCTTGCAGCGCCTTTACCCACCAGCGCTGGTGCTGCTCCGTAATCGGCAGCCCTTCGGCAGCCAAGCTCACCCAAAGATCGGGATGCGTCTGGAGTTGAGGCGCACCGATGGGAACCAACTCTTTGAGCGACTGCTCTTCGTCATCGCCCGTGTTGGCGACAAGCAACACCGACTTGTCGCACGCCGCGTTGCGAAAATAGGTCGTGCGCTCCTGGGTGAGAACGTTCGGGGGCAGTCCGTGGTTTCCGACAAAATGGACGGGCAGTTTGATTTCGACCAGTTGCGCCAAACTCGCGTCAGCCAAAATCGTTTTTGCAACCGCTGCCGTCTGGTCAGCCGTCAGGTAATCAAGCAGGTATCGGGCAACACCGGCCGAATCATCTTCGGTGAGACGGTCGCGAAGATAACAGGCGGCAACCTGCCCAATCAGATCATCGCTGGTCATCGAACCTCCGCACGGTAAGGATTGACCACGTACGCGCAGCCGTCCGAAAGCCGCCGCAGCAGCCCCAAGCTGCCAAGCCGCTGTTCGAGACGGCGCGAGTTCGCCTGAAACGCCTTCTTGTCGAAATCACCTTTCGCCAGCACCTGTTCGGCTTCCCTGTCCCCAAACACGAGGCCGTAACGCCGATGCAGCTTCTCAAGGATCTGATGAAGTTCCATGCGCTTCTCGACGTTGGCAAACAGCAGTGTCCGGAGCAGCGCGTCGGTTGGCGCGTAACGCAACTTCACCGTGCCGCGCTTCGAGACGAGTCCGATTTCGCGCCCGTAGTTGCGATGGATGTTGGCGACATGTTGACGATGGCGATTCATCGCCGCCTGCCGGAGCGCGGCAATCAACTGCTGCGGGTCATTCGTGCCTTCGTAGTCCTCGCCCCAACGCGCTTGATCGCGTAGAATCCTCTTGCACCTCGCGAACGCGCCATCTGCGGTCAACGCCTGTTGCCAGTCCGTGGAGCGTTCAATGTTCGTGATGAAGGCTCCGACGGCTTGCGCTGGCAGGAGATTGTTCTCCTGATAGAGGTCACAAGAAAGTTCGCGCACGAGCGTCTTCTTCGGCGCAACCATTTCGCAGATGAGATTCAGCGGGGCGCTGAGACCGAGCGCCTGCCGGGACACACCCAGCTGATACTTGACCAAATGCAGACCGGCCAGGTTCACCAGATGCGGGAACACATCGAAGCCGGGAATATTCAGGCGCAGATCGCCAACAAGGCTACAGTTGGCAAATCAGACACGCCTTCGGTCCATCATCTTCCTCTTCCATTCCAGCCAAGACCTCGACGAGCTTTTTGTTGCCACGGTTCAGTTTCCTTCGTTCCTCGTGGTCTTCGTAGCGACGCTTGATCGCCGCGATGGTCTCCGGTTTTCGCAGATCGCTCAATGGCATCCCCTGAACCCAGGTGAACGTTTTGCCGGGGTCGTCCGTGATCTTCTCGTACTTCTGAGCGGCCTCGAATTGGTCAGGATGGGTTTCGAGCAGGCGCACCCATTCAATCGGGCGTTGGAAAAAGCAGAAGTAGCAGCCGGAGTGCGTTCGTCCCCACTTGAGGTACGGCGGCATCCCAATGCCGCTGTCTTGCAGAATCTTCATCACTCCCGCGAAGTCAATCCCATCCTCCTTGAACGGGAACACTGCCTTGATGTTCGGCTTGGTGCTGATGTAGCCCACGCGGTCTTCATCCGCCCGGATGCCCACGTAGCTGACCACCGGTTCTTCGCCCACGTATTCCTCAAACGGTTTCAGTTTGAGCATCTTGGTGCACCAGCGCATGTGCGGAGAAGGGAGGTAGCCGCCAAACACTTCGAGCCAGTGGTCGAAACCAGCCTTGGCGTTGAGGCGCACGATTTTCTTGCCCAAAAACGCCTCGACGCGGTTCAGGTACTCATACGTCTCGGTCAACTCCTTATCGGTATCGCAGAAGACGTATTCCATGTTCTGAACGCGGTCGCGCATGTAAAGCGCCAGCGCGGTGCTGTCTTTCCCGCCGGACATGCAGAGGATGTGTCGGGTTCTTGGCACGAGAGATGGCGTGTCCTTGGTCATGCTCACGTCCAATACCTGGCTTTTTCGGGGATGACGAATCGCACGCCGCCGCGCGGGTCGGGAACGTCGCCGTGGTAGCGTGGGATGACATGAACATGAAGCTGCGGAACAGTCTGGCCTGCTGCCGGGCCATCGTTGAGACCGACGTTGAAGCCGTCAGGCTTCGGGTGGAGCGTGCGCTCAAGATGCGCGATGCACCAGTCAACCCAGGTCATCAACCGGGACTTCTCGTCCGCCGTCAACTCTTGGAAGCGGGCGACAGCCCGCTTGACGATGATCAGACTGTGGCCGGGAGAAACCGGATATTTGTCCTGGGCGACACAGAACAGGTTGTCCTCAGCAAGGATTCGCTCGCGTTCAATGGTCCCGAATCCACGCATGGGAATCATTTTACTCATCAAAGCTTCTCACTTTTCAAATCCAACATGGCAACAAATTCGGCAATGACCTGCAAATCTTCGCAATCTTCTGGCGCGAGTCTGATCACGGGATATTTTTGCCTGTCAGGATTGTCGGGGATCAATTCGATCGCGTCATGCCTCCAACTGTTTTCATCAATAACCTTTGTACTACGGTAACGCTTGACAGTGAAGTTTCCTCCTGTTTCCGGGTCTGAAAAGTGCCGCTTTTTGACCAAGACGACACGTCCCTGCCTACTGCCCTCGACCGGATTGCGAAACACGCACAAGGCGCCGTCGTTGATGGTTGGCTCCATGGATTTGCCCACGACCCTTGTGGCGAACATTCCCTTAAAACTGCGTCTGGAGAATCCCAGCCTAACTACATTCACCCAGCCTTCGGGGTCCGGAGCATCTCCTGCGATAAACCCTCCGGCCGCTACCTTCAGTGAATAATACGGCAGGTGTTTCTGCCTGAATTCCTTCCCGGCCCGTTCTGGAAACTGTACGATCACACTTTCCGGTGAAATCACATCTTCTGGTTCATGACTGGCCGTGATCACCGGCAGTTGAGGCTTTGATTCTGCCGAAGAAACTTGTTGCACTTTTGGTGGTATAGCCTCCTCTTCCGCAGACTCTTTCGGGCTGAACAGTTCAATAGTTCCGGAGGGCATCTTCCACTTCCACCCGGGCTTAAAACCCAGATTTATGGCGATCTGAGTCTGCGGCACAATGACCTCCCGGTATTTCCCCTCAAGACCGTCTTCGCCGAGAGCTAGCAGTCTAGGGACGTCCTGCTTGAAGCAGTCGGTGTAGTCTTCGAGAAGCCTGGGCTGTTTCCTGGCAATTTTGATGGCCGCGAAGTGGAGTTTCGCCAGACGTGGTAGGTAGAGGTCGAGGTCAGGCAGCCTGTCGCTCTTGAGGGAATTCGTCGGAGGATCGATCGCGACCGGCGTCAGATTCCAGAGCAAATCGTGAACGACGAAACTCCACGGCAGGAAGTGGTCAATGGAGAAGCTGTCCGCAAGTGGGCGCCCGGAGTAGATGTCTTGAAACTCCGCGGGCTTCTCGAAATCGGTACGCACAATCCGCCAGAACTGGTGGGCGGCGGCGAGTTGGCGTTCCGGCCGAGCGCGCAACTTGTTCACAACCCCCGGCACGTTGGGGTTCCGTGCTTGCAAGTAGAGCGCAAGGTGATGCTCGGCGAACGACTGGACGACGACCCTGTTTTCAACGAAGAACCCCCGCCACGAGTCATTCAGCCGAATTGAACCGCAGTCGAACCAGTAAGGACTTGCCAAAGCCGTCTGCTGGCTTTCCTTCGCCAACCGCGCAATCAAGGCATCACGTCGGGAATCTACAACACCTCGCAGGTTCTCTCTGAACCACGGAGTGAGGAAGCGCGTTGGAACATGGCGCTTGAAATAATTCAACTTCACCCTTGCTGCCACAGACTCTTCCACGAACCTGCGTATCTCCGCTGACGTTGCGTCCGGCTCAAGCGTAGAGGTGCGCTGAATTTCCCGAACGGCATTCTGCAAGGTGTCTTGTCCACCCAGTGACAATCGGTAGAGGCACACGGGATGCCATGCAAGTGCCGCCATTTCCGTGAAGAGATCCGCCATCCGTAGTGCGTTGGCACTCTCTTTCTCAGCAAGGGAGAGAATCGCGAGAAACCAGAAGAACTTGTAGGAGGTCGCTCTGTCATCAAACACTTGGCCAAGATAAACAGTCTTCTCCGGATGGTTCGGCAAGACGATTCCATCATTCATCTCGTCTTCCCTTCCGCTTTGGCAATGGCGTTGCGGAGTTTTGAAATTGCCTGCTGCTTGCGTGTCTGGTCATCAACATTCCAGCATGTCAAGCTGGGGGCGGCGCCATAGTGCTCAAACGCATCAATTAGCCACTGTGCAGCCTTACATGCTTCCAATAGTTCATTCGTTGGAATAGCGCGCGTTCTACCGGCGGCACCGCCCGCGGCAATCCACGCGCGGTGCATCACTTGAATTTCTCGGTCGCTCGCCGTAATCCACCTTTTCCGAACCCAAGCCATGAAAGTCATTCCGTATTGCTTGCACGCCCAAGGCCAAAATTGTTTCTCATCGTAGAGCAGCGGTGATTCGGAGATTTCTTCACGTGTAGGTCTTCGTCCGAGTGCATGAAATACGGGGTCGTACCGCTTCGCGGCTATTTGCCGGGGCAGTTTGCGCTTCTTCGTTCCCGTCATCTTCATGCCGCTTTCAAAAATTGTTCTTCCCGCTCGGTTGGGTGCAGCGGATACAGGCGGGCCGCCAGGTTCATGAGTTGTTGACGCTGGGCCGAGCCGAACCAGCCAAGTTCAATGGTCTGCGCCATCGCCTGCCGCAGGCCGGCGACTTGCGGCTTCGGAATTTGGGCAATCCGAACATTCAGCGCGGACGCGACAAGATGGGCAATTTGCTCGACGGGTTGGTTGAAGATGATTTCCTCAAACCGCCCGGCAATTTTCTCCCATTCGCGTTGCGCGGACTGATTCAGATGGTCGGTGTAGGCATTGAATCCCTGGTGCAGCAAGCAGACGACGAACAATGGTTCGTCGCCGCTGCGGGACGCGGTTTCCGCAAGGCGTTGCAACAAAAACACGTCCTGCCGTTGCGGATGGAGCGCGGCGAACTCCAGGAACTTGCCCAATTCGTCAATGATGAGCAGCAACCCTTGTCCCTTGGAATCCGCGATGACTTGGCCGTTGGCATCGAGAATGGCTTCAACGATTTGGTCGTCACTCGGCTCGTCCTTGGCATCGAGAAGGTGCTGGATGGCACTCCCGATTCTTTTTCCCTCTGTATAGGAGTCCGCCGCGGCGGGCGACCGGCCTGCCCCCCTTGACCGAGTGTCGCGGTTGGCAACCGCTCCTACAGGGTTTCCGGAGG
>JACQHZ010000031.1 GCA_016198745.1 Verrucomicrobiota bacterium | reverse complement strand
CCGTTGAACCGTTGAACCTCTGAACCGTGAACCCCCGCTTTTGCGAGGGCAGGCTCTGAGTAGTTATCAATGGCGGCTACCTCTTGCCGGTCGTGAATTGCTCGGCGATTTCCTGCGCGGTCAACGCGCGGTTATAGACGCGCGCCTCGTCAATCAGCCCCTTGAAAAATGGTTCCCCCAAGCCCTGTGAGCGGCCAATGATAAGCGGCACATCCTTGAACTTCGGAGTCAGTTCCAGCGCCTCAACGCCAATCCGCTGGCCGTCGCGATAGAAGATGATGCTCGTGCTGTCCCACGTCAGCGCGACATGCGTCCATGTCTCCGCTTTCGTGTCGGGAAACTGACGGAACTGGCTCTCCTTGCCGTCGCCCATCGCCCAAACGAGCAGGCCGCCGGGCGTGCGGAAGCTGAGGACACAACGTTCGTCCGCCCACGCTGAGGATGTGCTCCGCGTGATCAGCCCGCCCTGCGGCTCGGCCTCGGCTTGAAACCAACACGTGATTGTGCCCGCCGACTCGTTGTTGAGGCTCTTGCCCGAACCGCAATCCACGCAGGTTGTCTTGCCGTCGAACCTCAGCGCGTAACCGGCGCCAACCTTCACAAACTCGTCCATGCCGTGGATGGTCCCGTCATTCATGTTCCCGCTCTTGTCGGCGGCGACCGTGCCGGAGCCTTCGTCGAAGGTGTAGTGGGCAACAAGGCCGTCTTTCTCTGCCGCAAGAGCAGAGAGGGTCGAAACAATGAGTGCAACGCGCAATATCCAGGTCTGTCTTTTCATTTCGATGACGGTTCAGGGTTCATATGTTGAGTTATGCGAGATTTGGTGTTGGGTCGAGGTTGTCACCAGAGGCAACGATGACAGGCCGCTGTAGGGGGCGATGTGCCCGTCCACAAACAAAATGTTGGCTTTACCCTGATGCCGTTCTAGAATCGTGGTCCCCCCAAAGTAAACGACGCTCTCGAACCACAAATACATCCCCCCTACGGCGTCGTAGGCCATGACGATCTTTTCGGGGCGCTTGACGTCGGTGAATTTCACTTCCAGTCTCCCGAACTCGCCGGAACCGTTGCCCAAATACCGGTTGTAAAAATAGCTCACGTGTTCCGGTAAACCGAAGCGGAGGTTGGTGTCGCTGGGACAACGGAAAGGTTTGATGCAACTCGCCAATGCGGTCGGTGTCGTCCCGATGTAGCCGGCGAACCTGCGGCTGTCCAAATATACTCCGCCGTCCACCGTGCCGCCGCCGTTGTCGCTGACCGGCAGGCTGCCGTTCCAGTCGTCCGAATACATGATGATGACGGTGTTGAATCCCCGCAGGAGGTTCATGCAAGCCGTGCGTTTGGCCATTTCGCGCGCATTTTTCAAGCCAGGCAACAGCATCGCAGCCAGAATGCTGATGATGGCCATCACCACGAGCAATTCCACGAGGGTAAAGGCCGCGTTCGATTTGAGGCGCATGGGGTGTGGAGTAAAATATGCGTCAGGTTCTGATGAAATACAATAAAAAATATAATGGGAGTTTTACTCTTTGTGAGTGTAGATTTTCTCCACAACGCCCGGCAAACCTTCTTCGCTGCGCGACGTGATCCGCAGTTGATAGGTCTGTCCATTTTCCAGTTGGCGCAGGGCAAACCGATGATCGAGCAACCGTTCGGGATTGATCGTCCGCCGCCACGCCGCGTCGCCGGCTTTGCGATACTCGACGCGCGCGTCCGCGGGCACAGCCGTTTGCCAGGTCAGGGCGAGCGTGTCTTTCGCCTCCCACGTTCCAGGCACACCGATCACGCGCAAGATGTCTTCGGGTTTCGTGGAGATTTGCACATTGCTCAAAGTCAGCGCGCCCGGCTTTCCGAATTTCACCCGCGCCTTTCCCCGCCCGAACCAGCGCGCCAACGGGCGCGCGTCCCTCCATGCGACCACGGCGCCGCGTCCCTCCGCCTGCACTTGGGGAGCGCCATTCGTGAAGATCACATGCGTTGCGCTGATTTCGTTCCCCGCTTCAATCAGCCGCCGGCCTGCGTGCTCCAGGAATTTTCCGCCCGACATCCCCGCCGCGACCACGCGGTCCCCTTCGAACCGAATGTATGCCGCTTCCGCGTCGGTAACGAGCGGACCGTACTGGCGCTGACCGGGTTTCGCGGCCAGCGCGAGAACATCCACACTTGTTCCGCGACCAACGCGGCAACCGATGGCCTCCTCCTGGGGGACAGGCCGCTGGTCTTGCTTCACGTCAAGCGACTCGACGACGGGCGGACTAGCGTTTCCGGTCAACGGATGGAGGAGGACGGCAAACGAAGTCGGGCGGGCGGATTTCTTGATGAAACGCACGTAAGGCCCGTCGCCTGCGCCGGTGGGCGTGGCAATGACGCCTTGGCCCTCCTCGACGGACAGATCGGCCGCGTCCAAGGAGATCACCCAAAGACTCTTCCCATTTTCCACCGAGGTGCGGACGGTCTTGCCGGACGGTTCGACGCTCAACGTGGTCGGCTGAAAATGCTCCTGCCAGCGATATTCGTGTTCGTCCGCGGCGTTGCCGGTCGGGTCGAGCCGGTCGTGGATCAGCCAGTACCGCGGTTTGACGAAAAGAACCGCGCGGCGATGAGCCACGCCTCGTTTTCGATAGGCATCACTCACGGCCGCCACGTAGGTAAAGCCGTTTCCCGGAGGACGCAAGTGGTAGGGAGTAAGGGAGACGGGGTGTTGCTCCGTCAGCGCCTCTGCCGCTGTGGACGCCTTGCTGGGCGCTGACGGAGCAGCGCCCTCCGGAAGATTCGCCCAGCTTTCCAACCGACCGCCGTTGGTGACTTGCTCCTGGTTCTTCTTGTCCACGAGCACGGTGTTGGACGAGCGCGTGTGCTTGCACCACGTTGCGTACAGTGGATCACCATACGAGACGGGCGTGCCCGCGTTGCTCATATAGAATCGGCCGTGCGCCCAGAGACTGAACGAGAGCAGGTCAGGATGCGTCACCTCTTCCGCAGGCGAACCGTTGTAGTTCATCGCCATAAACAGCGCGTTGGTCGTCCAGTCGCTCCGCATCGTCAGAAAACCCGTCTGCGGCAAAACCTTCGCCGTCCGCAGGGGCGGCGCGCCTCGTTGTCCGCCGCTCGCGAGCCAGGCGAAGTCCGCGCGGGCGGGAAACAATTCGGCGGCATTCCGAATATGACCCGATTGGTCGTACGGGCCTCCGAGGCCAAGATTGGGATATTGCTTCAGCGGTGACAATACCCACATCGTCCAGTCGAACATGGACTCCATCTTCCTCTGAAACGCTTCCGACAACGGATGCCCCGCGTCGCGCAACCTGCGGTAGTGATCCGCATAAGGTCCGAGATAGGCAAAATGATAGCCTGTCCGTTCAACCGAACCGCCGTCGTCGAGGATGGCATGCTCCATGTTTTGCGTCAGTCGCTCGATGCAGCGCTCGCGCCAGGCGTTCGCGTCGCGGAAATCGGGGAACGTCAGCGCCGCATGAAGCAGTCCCGAAATGATATGCACCTCAAAGTTGTGCGCAATGTGTTCTTCGAGAAGTTGATGGCAATAATCGCCGTGTTCCCAAAACATCTTCAGGAACATCACGCGATCGGCGTCCGTCATCACCGGTGAGCCGGCCGCTGCACGGTAAACCCACGGCATGTACGCGGGCTGAATCCGCCCGCTGGCCGACAATCCCTGCCACGGCCCGCTGCAGCCAAAGTACGTCTTGGGCCGTTGCGCAGGAGGACGCGCATTTTGGTAGAATGATCGGGCCAGGGTCAGAATCGCCTGCGCGTATTTCGCATCGCCCGTCGCCAAATAGGCTGAGCCGAGGGGGTTGCCCCAGACGCCCCAGCCCTCGAATGCAGGCGCCCCGTCGCATCCCTCCAGATCGTGATACCACGGGATGTCCGCCCCAAGCGGATAGGTCTTGGCGAGACCGTTCACATCCAGGGCCAATTCCGTTCCGAGCCACGCATCGGGTCGGGATATGAGGTTTGGACTGTCGGAACAGGGGATTTTCTCCTTCTTCTCGATGGCCAACGGCCGCTGGCGCGAGGTCAGGTGCGCGGCAAGCGCGTGTTCGAGGGCCGCGGCATCCTTCTTTTCCAACGCCGCTTTGACCTCGGCCAACTGAGGCAAATCGAGGTCAAGCTTGCTTGCCATCGCTTCGTCGCTGAGGAAAGTGGTTCGCGTCGGGATGTACAGGTTTTCTGTCAGCCACTTGTAACCCTGAGGCGCAACGGGATAGAGGCCGTTCACTTTCGGCCACGAGGCGTCCTCCCCACGAATCACAACCGCCCCCAGCAGGGTCAACGTGAGGATCCGCGTTGCCAATGCGAGTCTTCCCATAGGCATAATGACTTCTATCGAATCATGATATTATTATTAACGTTATTTCATCGTCGGGATCGTGATGCCGCGCAGAATGAGGTCCTGGCAAAACAGGAACGCCAGCAGCGTCGGGATCGACACCAACACAAACGCGGCCATGATCATGTATGGGTATTGACTGAACAACGCCTGGAACTGATAGACCCACACCATCAGCGTCCACATTTTCTCATCTTGCGCCACGAGGAACGGCCACATGAACGAGCTGTATGCGCTGATGAAGGCCATCAGACCGAGATACGCGAGAATCGGTTTCGAGAGCGGCATGATGATACGCATAAAAATGGTTGGTTCATTCGCACCGTCCATGGTGGCGGCTTCATAGAGTTCCTGGGGGATGCTTTGGAAAAACCCCTTCAGCAAAAAGATGCTAAACCCGCTCACCAGCCCCGGAAGCAGCAACGCCGCAAACGTGTTCAACAGATCGAGTTCGCGCAGAAGAAGAAAGTTGGGAATCATCACGATCTCGGCGGGAAAGGCCATCGTGGCGAGGCAGAACAACAGGACCTGTTGGGATTGGCGAAGTTTGAAGCGCACGAGTGCGTATGCTGCAAGGGGATTCAGGATGATGGCGCCCAATACGGTCAGACTCACAACGACCAGCGTGTTGAACAACGAACGGCCTTGCACCGCCATATATTTGAAAACGATGCGGAAGTTGAAGGTCAGGAACTGGTTTCGCCAGTATCCCGACTCCTCCATGAATTGAGCGTAATCGATCTCGGGGATTGGAAACGTGATCTCCTCATACGACCTGGCGCTCCAGCCGTACGCGCTGTTCATCGACTGGAGCGCAACGTATTTCTGGCGAAGAAAGTTCCGATACAATTCCTCGGGGAGTTCGAGGATGCGCTGGGCCGGTGGCGCCTCGTTGAAAGCAAACTCACGCCATACGACTCTCTCCTGCGGCTCAAGCGGGAAATGCTCATGGAAGGCAACCCTGCGGCCGAATCGCTTCTCTGCATAGTCGAGATAGCGCGATCGCACGGTTCGGGGCAACCGCACCAGCCTCAGCGGCCACTTTTGCTGTAGGAAATCCGCATAGGCAGAGTCCAGCGACGGGCTTTCCTTCGCCTTCGAAGGGGGTGACACCTGATACACCGAGTCAGCGTTCAGTCCGGACCTCTCTCGAAAGGCCCGGAAGTCCGAAATGGTGGACTCCAGATACTTCGCCCAAAGATATTGAGCGGTGATCGGACATTTCATTGTGGCGGGCAAACCAGTCAGGAACTCGGTGTAGTCGCCGTACCGTTTCTGTTCCACAGGCGGGAGCCACTGTGACAGGTGATACGGATATTTCGACTCGACGTCCATGTTGACGTAGTCGAACGAAGTGAACCGGCCTTCGCCCCAAGCTTCGTTGAGTCGCGCCACGTTTTCATACTTCTTCCGCAAAAAATCCTGGTATTGAATCCTTGTAAATCGGTCGAATAACGGCAACGTGTTCGAAACGTCGTGCGACTTCACCCATTCGGCGTAGTCGGCGGCGATGGCTTTCAACTGTTGCATTCGGGTCTTTTCGCAGCCAACGAGACGCAGATGGTGAATAAATAATCCTGAATCCTCGCGCAAAGAACGAAATGACTTCCAGTGAGCGGGCGCGCGATAGGCCGAGGCGAAAATCGAGAAATCCCTCTGCAGATATTTTTCCGCCAGGAATTTGGCATACAGCTCCCGCCGATCCATGAGGTATCTCGGGACGACCGAGTACCGCTCGTAATCCCACTCATTGCTGACCGAGGCCGTGAGCGTCATCAGGAACGGGTAAAGCATCGTCCCCGCGCCTGCCGCGAGCAGAAGGTACAGGACGAAAAAGAGCGAAAGGAATCGCGGTGTCCGTCGGCCTATGGTGGGGATGATGGGCATTGCTAAATGTCGAATGTCGAATGCCGAATGGAAGGTACATCCATCCGATTATGATCCGAGTGAGGAAGGCCGACCCTTTCCGGAAACACTCACCGATTCGCAACGCGGAGGCCGCCGCGGTCTGGGTCAATCGGCAATCGGCAATCGGCAATCGGCAATTCATTTTTTCTCCTTCGCTCCGGGTGCGATCATCTCCACGCTCTGCAATAGCCTCAACTGCCAGACTGTGAATCCAATCAGCAGCGATGCCAGCACCCAGGCCATCGCGGTCGCGGAGCCGAACTTCAAATACACAAACGCCTCGTACCAGATGGCGAGGCCCAAAACCATCGTGTCCGCCGCGCCACCGGTCATGACGAAGATATTCTGCGAACTTTGAAACGTGCCGATCACTGCGCCGACGAAGTTGATGATGATGATCGGATAGATCGTCGGCAGCGTGATGTGCCAGATTTTCTTCCAGACGCTCGCGCCATCCAATTCGGCGGCCTCGTACAGGTCGTCGCTCACCGTTTTCAGTGCGGCGAGGTAAATCAGGCTGGCGACACCCACGCCCGCCCATAATCCACAAATGATCACCGCGGGCATCGCCCATTGCGGATCCTGCAACCAGCGAACAGGCCCCCACTGCTGGCCGAACAGTTCGCCCAACCTGGCGACCGCCTGGTTCAGAAGACCGTAACGCTCGGGCGCGTACATCTGCTTCCACAGAAGCGCGATGACCAGTCCACTGCTGATCTGCGGCAGGAAATACATCGTCCGAAAGAACCGTTTGCCGAAAGGGATTTCATTGAGCATCAGCGCCAGCGCAATCGGGGTAACGAATGTGAGCGCAAGCGAGTAAACCACGTACCGAAACGTGACCAGCAAGAAGTGATAAAAATCGGGATCGAGCAGGATGCGGATGAAATTGTCGAAGCCGATCCACGTTTGTTCGCCCATGATTTTATAGTCCTGAAACGCCATCACCATCGTGCGCGCCGTCGGGTAGTACGACCAGATCGCGATCAGAGCGAGCGCAGGCAGCAACATCAGCCAGGGCATCCACTTATGGTGAACCGTACCCACCAGGATCACAGAAGCCGGGGACGAAACGGTCCCGGAAGCGTTCGGGTTGCGTCCGCCCCCTGAAGCAGCTTGCCGCCGCAACTTACGCGCCAGAAGGGCTCCGCCAGCCACCAGGACGGCAAGAATTGCCAGCACGATCGCCATCGCAATACGCTGATACCATGCCATCTCCTCCTTCGGTCGGTCCACCATGACGCGCGTGTTGGCTTTGACGTCCGCATCTTTGAGCGCCTTGCGATAATCAAACTTCTCCCGCGTCATCATGTCCGAGACAAGTCGCCCGAGGATCGCCTGGGAAACCGGCAGCCAGTTTTCGTTGAACGGCGAGATGCGGCTGTGCTGCAGGACGCGCTGGTAGTCACTGCGCCAGTTTGCCGGGATCAATTCGATGTACTCGGTCAACCCCGCGCGCATGAGCGCTTCGGGATCGAGAAATTGCCCAAACCCGCTCTCGACCGTCGAGCGCACGTACATCTGCTGACCCAGTTCGCTGCCGAGTGCCGACATGATCTTCCAGGCCTTCGCCCGTTTTGCGCGATTGGCTTCGCCCGCGAGTGCGCCCGACATCCCGAGCCAGTGATGCTCGAACGCCACCACTGCAGGATCGCCGGCCACACGCGGTGGAAACGCCCAAAAACCGATCTGGTCGGGTTTGCACTGCACGCGCGACAAAACGTCCGTCGTGATCGGGATGCAGGCCACCTCCCCGGCCGTCAACATTTCCGTCTTGAGCGCGGGATTGCCGCCCGTCTCGACGCGAGTCACCCCCCTGATCACATCGGCGGGACGGAACCGGACCACATGCCCGTCTTTCGGGTGCTGAACCGATCCCGTCTGCGCGTCGCTTGCGGAAAGATTGATCGGCTCGCCGGTTGCGGGGTCGCGAATCCATGGCTGATAAAACAGCTTCCACAGGAAATCCAGCGCTGCTTGCATCGCCGGCGTGTCGAGAGTCGCCTTCCACCGCGACGTGCTGCGCAACAGGCTGTCACCTGTCTCGGGATCACGAAACATGGTCTCTTCCTTCGGGAACCACCACGTCTTGCCCGTGCGCGGGTTGGTTTTGCCTTCCTCCACCAGGTCGCCGTTCGCGGCCCAAACCCACGGGTTCAACAGGCTGCCATCGAAGAAGAAACCCACCTGGCGGCGCGTGGCGCCATTTTCTTTCCTCTGCGGCCAGGTCAACCGCTGCATGTACAAGAAGAATTCGTCCCAATCGCGCGGCGGACGATTGGGATCAATGCCTGCCTCACGCAACAGGTCTTTGCGATACACCAGACAACCGTAACTGAAGTAGCGGCCTGGGATCGTATGGACCTTGCCGTTCCAGGTGGCGATCTTGCGATTGAGCGGAGACAACGTTTTCCAGTGCGGCCAGATCGCCTCGTCGTCGCTGATCACGCCGCCGCCATCCTGGTCTTCACCAATGAACTCATTAAGCGGGTGAAGAAATCCCTGTCGAATGAACGTGCTGATCTGGAAAATCTCCATGTTGAACACGTCGGGTCCCGACTTCGTCGCAAGAGCCATCACCTTGCCCCAATCGTACGTTTGCAGCGCCAGCGGCGAAAACGGCTGGCAGATGATCTCGGGGTCGTCGCGCATCACCTGAAAGCAGACCAACGGGATGTCGTGCCGCGCGTTCGGATCGTACCATTCAACTTTGATTTCGTACTTGGTCGAGTCAGCAGCGTCTAGAGATGACGCCAACCATCCTGTGGTGACAACGGTCAGACATCGTAATAGACGCGTCAATTCCATCTGTGTTTCATCTCTGTAAATCTCTAGCTAAACCAATCCATCATGGTTTTGCCTCTCGGCAGAGATAGGTCAATTGCGTTTTTCCAATCCGACCATCTTCGGTGGCGCTGCGGATTCGAATCCGGTACGTCGTCCCGGGACTCAACGGGCTGAGCACCAGACGTTGCGCGGTCACGGCATCGGGTTTCATGTTGCGTTTCCAATCCTCGCTTCCCGCCGGGGAGTACTCGATGCTCGCGTCAGCGGGCAACGATGTCTTCCATGTCACTACGACGGGATGCTCGGTCCGGTTGCCCCGACCGGGCACGCCGATGGTCGCCTTGGACACCACCTCCAGATCGTTGGAAAGGGTCGGCACACTGAGTTCCAACGGACCGGGACTCGCAAGCTCCACTTCCCACCTCCGTTTCCACCACCATCCTTTCTTCCCGCCGGAAAGGGTTTTTCCGTTCAGCACCAATGTTTTTTCAGAACCGGCGGGCATGGAAATTCTGCCATTGCCTCGAACATCCACCGTGATCTTGTCGGAGGCATAATGAATATCGGCCGATGCGATTTCAGGCCCCACTTCGATCAAAGTTTTTCCTGAATAGATCAACTTCTGGCCGCCCACCAGCCCCGCTTCCACGATCT
>JACQHZ010000362.1 GCA_016198745.1 Verrucomicrobiota bacterium | reverse complement strand
GCGGTCCCGCCTTGGCGGGACCCGCCCGATTTGCCGTAGCGGGAGGGCGTAAAGCCTCCCCTGCACATTTACCCCATTAGTGACACGAACCTGAGCAGTTACTTTTTCATGGACATTAATCTTCATTTTACGGGCGAATGGACGTTCTGGATGGGGCTTGTCATCGCCCTCGGGCTGGCCTTGCTCACCTGGCTGCTTTACCGGCGGGAGGTGAAGCCACGAGGAGGACGTCTCGCCTGGTTGCTGCCCGGTCTGCGAACTTTGGCCGTGTTCCTGCTCGCCATGATGTTGACCGGCCCCGTGCTTCACCACCGCAAACGGATCGGTCAGCTCGCGCGAGTCATCCTGTTGGTGGACGCCTCTGAAAGCATGACGCTGACCGATGAGCATCTTGAACCTTCACGCAAACTGCTTTTTGCCCGAAGTGTCGGCTGGTTGCGGGAGAGCGCCGTGGATCCCCGTCTCTCTCGTGCGGCGAATGCCCTGGCCGAAGCCCAGCGGCGGATCGCCCTGGCGGGGCGACGAAAACCCCTGGGCAACATTCCGCACGAAGTCGCCCAGGCGGTTGCCAGAGACATGGAAACCGCCTTCGATGAGCTGAAGAAAATGGATGCTTCCGCGGGGTTTCCCGCAGTCGGCCAACAAGGCGCGATTCTCCGGGAACTTTGGAGCGGCATCCCGGGCAGCAACGTGGGAGACCTGACCCGCCACCCGAATTTTCCCGACAAGCCATCCGAACGCACGTTTCCAAACGTCCTCGAATCACCTGCAAACACGGGCGACAACTTCGGCGTTCGGCTGCGGGGCTTTCTTCATCCGACGGCGACCGGCTCTTATCTCTTCTGGATCAGCGCGGATAAAAGTGCGGAGCTTTGGTTGAGCCCGGATTTCGATCCGGCGAGGAAAATCCTGATTGCAAAATGCCCAGCCCCGGTGGAGCCGCGACAATACGAAAAATTCGCGGAACAAAAATCCTCCCCCATCCGTTTGGTGGCGGGACAGAAGTATGCCATGGAGGTCCTTCATAAAGAATCAACCGGAAGCGATCATGTCTCGGTCGGCTGGCAACTCCCCGACGGTTCCCAGCAACGGCCCATCCCTGGCGCCTGTCTGTCGCCCATCATTCCGCCTTCGCCCCTTACGCGCGATTTGCTGAACGGCCTGTTGTCCCGCTTCACCAACGAGATGGTGAATCCCGCAAAACAATTCACCCAGCGCAAAAAGGAGGAAGCCCCGGCCAAACTCATGGCCGACCTGAATGTCTTTGCGGGAAACGCCGCAAAATGGGAACAGGAGCTTTTGGGCCTCTTTACCGAGTACGGACGCCGAATTACGGCAGCCGGCGAAGGGGAAATCCGGGCCGCCCTTGAAAAATTTGATGCCGCGCCCCGCTTGCGTCGCGCGGAGACGTTTCTGTTGTCGGGCAAGGAAAAGCTTCTGGCGCAAATTGCAGTAAAACATGAGGCGGAACTCCACGCGTTGCTTGGGGGAGAGACCCGTCGCATTTGGCGGTCGCGTTCGGGAAAAAAACCGGAAACGCTTCCGCTGGAATCCTCTGGCAAATCCACCAACCTGAGCGATCCTCTCGCCGCGGTCGTGGGAGAACAGGAGGCCGAGAAGATGGCGGTGGTGCTGGTTTCCGACGGGCAGCACAACGAGGGCAGTCCACCGCTCCATACGGCGAAGATCCTTGGGAACCGGGGGATTCCCGTCTTCACGGTCGCCATGGGGGGAGGAGTCCCTCTTGATCTTGCGATTGTCGAGGTGAAAAATCCTGAAATGGTCTTCGTCGAGGACCGTGTGAAAGGGGAAATCACCTTGAAGGACGACATGCCGGCCGGACAGCCGTTCACACTCCGGATCCAGCATAACGACCAGACCGTTTGGGAGAAAAACCTCGTTACGGACCGCACCCATCTTCGCAAAATCGAATATGATTTTCCGGTGAAAGACCTGGTCGAGAAGATGAAGCCCCGCCAGGGCGCCGACGTGGAGGTGTTCAACCAGCCGCTTTTCTTCAAGGTATCCGTTCCGCCGCTGGCCGGCGAAAAAAAGACGGATAACAACCAGGGCACGATCCGCGTTCGCGCCATCCTCCAGAAACAAAAGATCCTGGTGATCGATTCGCGCCCCCGATGGGAATTTCGCTACATCCGCAATCTTTTTGAACGGGACGCCCAGTGGGACGTGAACGCCCTGCTCCTTCCGGCGGATGGAACCCTGAAACGCGGCGCGGGTCCCGTGATGTTTCCAGCCGATCGCGAAACGCTTTTCTCCTACGATCTTATCGTGCTGGGAGAAATACCTCGAAAACTTTTTCGTCCGGAGGAGTTTCAATGGCTGAGCGATTTTGTCGGCAACTGCGGCGGCGGACTTGTTTTGGTGGATGGACGGCGCGGGGAATGGCCGCTGTTCAAGGGAACACCGATCGAGACCCTGTTGCCTGTGGATGTAAAGAGTGTGCAGGGCAAACCAGCGGCTTCTCCGCCTGTTCGTCTTCAACTTACCGAGCGGGGCGCCACTGTGCCGCCGCTCGAATTGGTTTCCGGTTCGACCGACAATGCCGCTCTCTGGCAGCTTCTGCCGGCGATGCACTGGATCGCTTCGGTGACGGCAAAACCGGGTTCGGAAATCTTTCTGGAGGCAATGGTTGGCCAGACGCGCTTACCGGCCCTCGTCTTCCGACGCTTTGGCGCGGGAAAGGTGCTCTACGCGGGTTTCGACGAGTCCTGGCGATGGCGCTATGAAGTGGCCGATCGTTACCATGCCCGTTACTGGAACCAGCTCGGCAAATGGATGATGGAACCTCCCTTTGCCGTGCGAGACCGTTTTGTGTCGCTCGACGCCGGGTCCCTCACGCTTCGCCCCGGCGATTCCGCGGGAATCCGGATCCGTTTGCGCGATGAACATGGGCGGCCCATCACAAGCGGCAATCCCCAGGCGGTTTTTTACCGTGGTGGATCTAGGATCGCCACGGTCTCGCTTGTGACGGACGAGAATGAAAGCGGGATTTTTCGGGGAAAGAGCGGCGCCCTTCCGGAAGGACATTACGAAGTCGCGATCGAAGCCAGCGGTTACCCGGAACGCGAAAGGAAGGCGCGCGCCGAGTTCGAGGTCCAACCGCCGGATTCCCGCGAGCTGACGGAACTGAGCGCCAACGAGGAGTTTCTCCGCCAGGTGGCGCAGATTTCCGGAGGCGCCTTCTTTCGTGAAGAAGATGCGGCCCGCGTGGCAACGCTCCTGAAACCGTTGAGCCAGGGGAAAGTGGTGGAAAACGAAATCGTCCTGTGGCAAAGCTGGTGGTGGTTCGCGCCTATCATCCTGCTCTTCACCCTGGAGTGGATTCTGCGCAAGCGAGCCGGCCTGTTATGACCTTCCAGCAGGCATGTTCCCCACGAACAAAAACCGAAAAACATTGGTTGCGACGCTGTGAAATGATACATTTCCGCATGAAAAAGGTCGGCCAGGTCTTTCATTCCTTTGCTGAGAGTGATGAAGCCGACCGTCGCTATTACCAATCGCTCACCCCGGAACAGCGGATGGACATTTTGCGGGACCTCATCCAACAACCCCAAGGCGATGAAACTAAATGAAACCAATCGTTCTGCATCGTTGGGTGGAAATCCTCAGCCTTGATCATTCGTTCGAGATGATCGAACTCGACCGTCTGGCCGAGTACGGCATCACGGGCGTGACGCTCTGGTCGAGCTTCGAGTGGGCGCGCAGCACCGACGTTGATAACTATTACGTCACGCTGCCGCTGGTGTATCGAAAACACGCCGATCTGAATGCGATACGCGATCAGGACATGATCCTTCGGGGCGCGCATTTTCTCCGCGATTACTCCCTTCGTGCGCATCACCACGGGCTGAAGGTGCTGCACGCCTACCACCTCTGCAACTTTGTCGGGGCGCGCATGGGAATCGCGGCGCAGATTCGCGCGAAAAGTGTACAAACGGGCCTCCTCGATAAGCGCCTCGATTGGTTTAACGAACAAGGCGAGCCGGATTTCAGCACGCCGCACTTCTATGAATTCATGGCGACGGAGGCGGAGGAATTCCTCGACGCATTCCCGCACGTGGACGGACTCTTCTGCTGGAACTGCGAAGGCTCAAGTTATACTCCCGCGCGCCTGAAGCACCAGACCGTGTCGAAGGCCGAGATCGCTCGACGCGCGATGAAGGCGGTCTATGAGGTCTGCCAGCGCCGCGGCAAAATCATGACGCACGACATTCATACGGCGGGCGCAAACAAGGAGTTGAGCCAGGGAATCATTGATGCAGCCGCCGATCTGCCCGAGTTGATCCTCGGCGCGGACGCCACGTATTCCGACTGGCACCTGCATCTGGACACCTGCCCCTGGCTCGCCCAGATGAAGAAGCACAACCGCATCTACATGGGCTTCGATGCCTCGGGAGAATTTTTCGGCCAGGGGCGCACGATTGGCGGCTGGCCGCGTTGGATCACGAAACATTTTAACGCCGGGAAGAAGCATGGTCTTGATGCCGTCTCAATCCGCAGCAGCACCATTGCGAAGGACAACTCCTGCCTGGTCGTTCCGATGCTGGAGTTCAACCTGCGCGTGGCATTGCAACTCGCGTTGCACGGCGAAGTCAATCTCGACGCCGAAATCAAGGCATGGTGGAAGCGACACTTCTCGGGCGAGTTGCCCGAGGGAATGAAGGATGTGTTCCTCTCGTTTGAGGATTATATCGAGAAGGCGCTTTACATCAACGGCTGCAACATCACCGAGTACAACCCCGACCACGGCTTCTCGCTCAAGGCGGTCCATGTCGCGCCGGGCTATCCCTGCTGGCACTCGGAACAGTTCATGCGGCCGGGAACGCCCCTGGCGGAAAGCATGTGTCGCATGATTCCCCCCTGGGGACAGAAGTCGCGTCCCGTGCAGGAGCTGCGCCAGGAGAAGCTCGATGCGATTGCGACCTGCGACAATGCGACGGCAAAGGTCAAGGCGATGAAGATGGCCGAAGAGGATCGCGCGTATTTCCTGAGGAAACTGCAGCAGGCGCGCGATTTTGCCGAGGCGTATCTTCTGACCATCAACGTCGTCCATCCGCTTTATCAACTGCTGGGCGAACATCACGACAAAACGATGACCGACCCGCGCTCGGCATTGCGCGAAGAGTTGAGAAAGTTCCTTGCCTTCGCCGACACGATGGAGGAACGCTGGGGATCCGAATGGTATCGCCGCTTCGTTCCCAAGATGCGCGAATTCGCGGCGGACATTCCGCCGAAACTTTACCAATGAATTGAAAACTCATGTTTCCGTTTTACAAGAACTTGCGAGTGTTTGTCTGATTCAAGGGTTTCCGGCAGACTGCCGGAATCGAAGCGGGAGCGGCAAAGTGCTG
>JACQHZ010000361.1 GCA_016198745.1 Verrucomicrobiota bacterium | reverse complement strand
GTGGGGGACGATGGATGTACCGTCCGTCCGCCATTCTCATTACTCCAGTGTTCAAATACTCCATTGTTCCACCCATTTGCTTCGATCGTGTCTCCTCTTCCATCATTTGCGGGTAATTAATCATAATTACTCCCTTCCACCAATCCGAGCCATTCGCTCAGGGCCATGATCGCGAAGATGGTCGAGATGCTGCGCATGAACTGAAAGCGTTTTCCCGTTTTGGCGTCCAGCATCCACCGGCAAAAGGGGATGGCGCCCCCCAATCCGGACGTAGGGAGGAATTTTGGAGGGCGCTGCGGTGCCTGTCCCCCACATGGGGGAGCAACGCCCACCCTGCAGAGGGTGGCAAGCGAGGGTGGCGACGACGGAGCGTCGCCCTCCATGTTCTGTCCCCCAGAGGGCGGGATCTGCGCCTGGACGATCCATCGGAGCAGCGGCGCGGCCGCCTCGCACCATCGCGGATCGTCCGTGTTCTTCCAGAGCTGATAACACATTCGCGCGCCCATCGCCGTGGCCGCTCCATCACCTGAAGTTCCGAGCCGATCTTCGAGGCCGCCCTTGTCCTGGTATTTGAAGCCCACCATGCCATCGGGTTCAACTAGCCCGAGAAGCCAGTTGGTGTATTCTTCGAGTTTTTTCACGGCGCGGTCGCGGTCACCCTTCCCAGGGTGACCTTGCCCGCGGTCGCCAGGGATGCGGCCGTCAATCACCGGCCATAAGAACGACGCATTCCAGTAAAACGATCGGGCTTGTTGGGCGGGATATTCCTTGAGATCAATGGGCCACTCGATGCAACGTTTCACGCCGTCATGGTAACGCTTGAGCCAGTCGGCGTTGTTGAATTTCACGGCGAGCAAGCCTTGCACGCCGTCGTCGGGTTGCCAGAAACGTTTCATCTCGCTGCCGCCCGGCTGGTCGGCGGAAAACCAGTGGTAATAGTAGCCGGGTTTGAAATTGACTTCGCGCGCCAACCATTCGCCCCAACGCCGGCAGGTCTCGATCATCACGGGGTCTTTCAATAAATCGCCCGCGGTGAGCAAGCCGCCCACGGCTTCGCTCATGTCGCTGGTGCACAGCTTCTGCTTGGGTTCGACCCATTCTCCGGGCATCATATAGACGCCCGTTGGTTCCGTGCCCGCGTTCCAGCCCGGCGGCAGCGAGTGCGGCGGCGTCCAAAACGCGCCGCGATTCGGCCCTTCGAGAATCTGCAACCGGGCCAGATAGTGCCCGCCCTCCGCCATCGCGCGATCCAGGCGTTCTTTTGCAGCATCGTTGAACCAGGGGCGGGCCATTGACAAAGCCCAGATCGCCTGGCCGGTATGCCAGATGGGGCCAATGCCCATTCGCCAGACGCGCCCCTGTTCGTCGTGGGCGCCCCCGAGAAACCAGTCGCCGGGGAAAGCGCCGCACATCCAGGCAGCGCAGGGACGCTTGATCCAGCCGCGCTTGATGTCCCAATAATCATCCACATGCGTTTCCACGCCAATTTGCCAGCGAAGGAGAAAATTGCACGCCCGATGAAGGCAGGCGGCGAGATCGAGCGCGCGAAGTTCGCCGGCGATGCTGGCGGGAAATTGCGGAGATGTGATCATGGTAACTGCTCGGGTTGTCAGAGCCTGCCCCCGCAAAGCTTGTCCTCGCGGAAGCGGGGAGCGGGGGTTCAGGGTTCAGGGTTCAGGGCTGGCTTTGCGCCTTTTGTGGCTATCCATGATTTCAAATATCTTTTAAAACTTCAGGATTTTCAGGCCTTTGCCGGTCTTGCCCGGCACGGATTCGGCGAATTTTCCGTTCAGCACCCCGCGCTTCGACGCCTTGTCCGCCCCCGACATCACTTCCGGCCGGGTGTCTTCGCCCTCCAGTACATTTTCAAAGCGATCCAGGAAAAGAGTGAACTTGTCCGCCTTAAGCTCGCCCGCCTTGAATGCGGCGGCGATCTCTTTTTCGGTCCGCGTCACCGACGAGATTCGGAAATCATCCACGGTGATGTTGTCGTGATAATTATAACCCATCAGCATGATCGAGGAATTTTCCAGGTCATCCCACAAACTGGCCGGCAGGGTCACCTGCGGAATCACCAGGCGGCTGTCGAAATAAAGACTGACCGTGGATTGCGGCAAGTCCTTCCAGGTCAGGGCCAGATAATGCCATTCGTCCTTGTGCAAGCGCGGAAGGCGCGGATAAGGCGCGTTGGGACGGTCGCCTTTGAGAACTTTTTGAGTGTCTTCGGCGGTGGTCACATAAGGGTTGCCGGTGATCTTGCCCATGACCTTGCCGGAGCTTGAGAAAAAGAAGTGAAAAAAATCCGGTTTCCAGATGGTCTGGTAACTGAATGAGATGCGCTGCGCTTGTTCGCCTTCGACCTGGACGAAAAAGATTGGAAAATAATGGCAACCATCTTTTGTGGTTCCATCGGGTTCGGCTTCCAATCGGATCCACATTTCCAGAGTGCCTTCCTCGCCGCGAATGTTGCCGGCGGCGGGATAAGTGACCACGGCGCCTTGAGCATGCAGCCAGCGCGGAAGAAGCAGGAGCAACCCCAAGCTGAAAAGCGCATAAGCGCGGCAAAAGACAGTCCCGTTGAAATGGGTTTTCATATTTTCTGAAAACGTTAACATCCTGAATTAACCCAAGCTTTCTGTCAATCATCAATTTCCATGTTCGCATTTCATGATAAGTTTTGCTAACCCATCCAGACCCGTAAACTCCCAAAATATCTGTGACAAGTGTCACGAAATCCTTGGGAATCGCCCGCGTTGATTAGTGGCGCGCGGCCATGGCGGCGTTGAACAGGGAGTTGCCGT
>JACQHZ010000376.1 GCA_016198745.1 Verrucomicrobiota bacterium | reverse complement strand
GTCTGATTCAAGGGTTTCCGGCAGACTGCCGGAATCGAAGCGGGAGCGGCAAAGTGCTGGGTAGCCCAGCCCATCCAGCGGATGGGCTGCCTTCGGCGCATACTTCACACGGGAGTGTGAAATATGCGGGCTAGAACGTGAAGCCCGCAGACATCCTGACCTGCCCCTGGCGTTTCCCGGAGATATGGAATGCTGGTGATACAAGGAGGCCCCGTCTCAAACTGACGGCACGTGGCCGTGTGCCACAAGGCGTATTTGTGTAGGGGCGGTCCCGCCTTGGCGGGACCCGCCCGTTCGTCGGAAATGCGGGTGGGGATAAACCCCACCCCTACATCGGAATGGGAACGTTGGGAAAAATGAAAATGGTTGGATGGGAAGCGGCGGCGAAAAGCCGCCCAATCTTGTTCATCCACATCCCACCCGAATTGAGGTAGGATGTTTGCATGATAACCGCGCTTTGGCTTACCGACCTGCACCTGGATTTCGTGGATGAGGAGACCTGGGAGCGGCTCATCGCCGACTGCCGACGTCATGATCCCGAATGCATCTTGCTCACGGGCGACATCGCCACCAGCCGGGACGCTCGGTCCTGGCTCCGACGCCTCTCGGACACATTCCCGCGCCCGATTTACTTCGTGCTGGGCAATCATGACTACTACCAGTCCTCCATCCTTGAGACGGAACAGATGATGGATGTCCTCTGTGAAAATCGCGCAGATCGCCTTCATCGTCTCGATGGACGTGTCATTCGCTTGACACCCACGATGGGACTCGTCGGCTGCGGTGGGTGGGGCGACGGGCGCGCCGGCGCTGGCGTTAACTCGAACGTGGATCTCTCAGATTTCGAGGTCATTGAAGATTTGTCCCGTTCCCGCGACAAGGCGGCGCTTTTCAAGACCCTGGCGCGCTTGGGCGATCGCGCGGCGGACCTTCTCAAACCCGTCTTGAAACAGGCTCTCGCCGAATTTCCGCATGTGATTGTCCTGACGCACGTCCCGCCGTTCATGCAGGCCGCCTGGCATCAGGGCCGTCCGTCGGACTCCGATTTCGCGCCGCACTTCACCTGTATCGCCACCGGCCAAGTGCTTCTGGACGCCGCGCGTCGTCATCGCAACAAAAGGATCACGGTATTCTGCGGCCATACGCACTCGCCTGGGTTTCACACGCCCATCGCCAATCTGGAAGTTCACACCGGCGGGGCGGACTACGGGCGACCGTGCGTGAACGGTCTGATTCAGCTCGAACCCAATTTCAGCGTCAGCATTCCGCGTCCCGGCGTTGCATTCCCTTAGCCCGCATATTTCAAACTCCCGTGTGAAATATGCGCCCGCAGGGCCGACAAAGTGGACAACCAAGCTTGACGCACAAACCCAATAGGGGTACATTTGTATCCAATATGAGTACAGACGATGCATTCGACCGCCTGGGGGCGGCGTTGTTCGGCAAGACGCGGCGGGCGGTGCTGGCGTTGTTGTTTGGCCATCCCGAGCGCGCCTTCTATCTGCGCGAGATCCTGCGTATGCTGGAAAGCGGGCAGGGCGCCGTCCAGCGGGATTTAGTGCGGCTCACCGCCGCGGGCCTGCTGGCGCGACGGCGGCAAGGCAACCAGGTCTATTACCAAGCCAACCCGGATTCGCCAATCTTCACCGAATTAAAGTCCCTGGCGCTCAAGACGTCCGGAATGGCGGATGTGCTCCGAGCGGCCCTGGCGGGGCTGGCAACGCGAATCACGGTGGCGTTCGTTCACGGGTCCATGGCGCGGGGCGATGGACGGAGTGGCAGCGACGTGGATGTGGTGGCCGTGGGGCATGCGACCTTCGCGGAAGTGCTGGTGGCGTTGCAGCCTGCGCAGGAAAAGCTTCAACGCGAAGTAAACGCGACGGTGTATTCGGCGATGGAATTTCGGCGGAAACTGGCGGAGGGGCATTATTTCCTGACAACCGTTATGGACAAACCGAAGCTTTTCCTGATAGGAGGCAGGGATGAGCTTGCAAGATTGGGCGCGCAACGGCTGGCTCACGGAGCATAAGACCAGCCTTGGAGAGATCGCGGATCTGCTGGCGGTGGCGGATCGGGATCTGTCGGACTGCGGGGCACAGGGCCTGAGCGAGGACTGGCAACTGGCCATTGCCTACAACGCGGCTCTCCAGGTGGCCATCACCGCCCTGGCCGCTTGCGGGTATCGCGCGGCGCGGGAAGCCCATCACTACCGGGCGATCCAGAGCCTGACACTCACCATTGGCGCGGAAACGAAGCTGGTGGCGTTGCTGGACGGATTTCGGAAGAAACGAAATATCAGCGATTACGAACGGGCGGGGCTTGTCTCCCAAAAAGAGGCTCAGGAAATGCTGGCGCTGGCCCGCCGTTTGCGGCGTGAGATCGAAAACTGGCTGCGCGCGAAGTATCCGGGGCTTCTCGGGAAGCAGTCTGCCATCAACGGGAGATGACCAGGTTTCGCGGGATCCGCATACATGAACAAGCGCGCGCGGCCGTTTTGGACGACACGCCCGTCATCGCCCAGCACGTTGATGTGGATATGGTCGATCTCGGAAGCGTTGACGGCCACGAGCCTCAAGATCGTCCGCTTGAGTGGGTCGTTCCAATACCGGCGATGGGCTTCAATCGTCAACCGGCCTCCGTTGATCTCGTAATTGACGCGCGCCAGACCGCGGCGCAGCGCCAGCAGGCGCAATTCAAATTCATCCGTGGGGTGGATGCGTGACGGGATGCGGATGCCGAGAGATTTCGCATTCTTCAAAAACCATGCGTGATGCAACGCTTGCAAGGGAACCACCCTTCCGCCGGGCAACACCCACATCTTCGATGTCGAGCGTGTGGTCCTGAAGGCTTTCACCCTTGGCAGCGCCTTGCGCCACGCGCGGATCATGCTTCGACCGACCGTGCGCGCCGATCTTCTCCGCAGCGCAGGGGTGCGATCGGCCCGGTTGAAACGTGATCGTGCGGCCATTTTAGTTCAAATCGCAGCGGCCTTTGGTCGCTTGAAACACAAGCATGACGCCGTCGTGCAGGAGAATCCGCGATCGGATGCGCCAGGCGCTTTGCAAAGCGGTTCGCGTGAAAAAGAAGTCCGCGGACCAGATCGCAACCTCGCCTCCGGGGAATCGGGTGACCTGACAAATCCGATCCGGCTGCTTGTTCCAAGCTCTGACCGCGTGCCGCGGCTGGCAAAGCACAAGAACGTTGGTCGTCTTTTCGAGTAGCTCATCCAGCGTGAGCGAAAACTTTTTGGAAGTGCGCATGGAAATGGTTGTTTGAAGATTCGTGACTGTTCAGGACATCCCCTTGCCCGCCGTCATTCCCGCGAAAGCGGGAATCCAGCGCGCATGCTGAGGCGAATCGCACGGACTGGATTCCCGCTTTCGCGGGAATGACCTGAATAGTTACGAAGATTCAACTGTAGGGCGGGCGTCTCACCCATCCTCCCAAGCCCGGCCAGCGCCGTCGGAGGATCCGGATCGTCGCACAGCACGAGGTCCCAGCGGGTGGTCATGACGTAGGTCTCTTCGCTTTCGTTCCCGCCAAATCGCAAACTGTGCCTTTCCACATATACTCCCAGTTTTCTCGTGTGAGCCCAAGTTTCTTCAAACATGCTGGATCTGGATGAGTGCCATTGTAAATATCTTCTGATCTCATTAGTAACATGGCTGTAACTTCTGGGAGATAGTCGCTAAGACTTACTAGCGCGTTTGGAAGCAAGATCAGGTTCGATGTGCGTGCATAATACTTCTGACGATCCAGCTTGACAGCGTTGCTTTCGATATGAGATGCATGCCATGCATGGCTGTACCTATTAGGCCACCGCTTTCGATCCCCTTTTGATGGAATCAGCTTCTCCTTGAGGCGACGACCGGGGGTGTTGTTACGGCGGCCCCCGCTGGGCCGATCTGTTTTCTTGCTCGCGCCCTTACCCTTGCACAGTTGAGTGTCGGCATTTGCCCATCGAGAGACACTGGCAACAAACCGTAGTAACCCTGGAAGCAAATGTATGCGTCTAAATTTGTGCATTTGTTCTTGCAGCATGCCGTTGAGCACCTTGTCGATGCGGCGTTTGGATTTCATAAGCTTGTTTGGATGAAAGCTGTGAAGCTTTGGTGAGGAGTTGGGGGGGGCTTGATGGATGGATTTCTTGGAGTGTAGTTGGGTGGTAAACTATGAACAAGCGCTTGGTGTCGCAATGTGTTGTAGTCAAGCATGGTCTCGTGGCCGGAGTGCGGTGGGGTGAATGCATTCGGAAGATCTGAAGGTGGCCTGAATGGGCTGCTCTTCGCTTGGCGAAAAAATACGCAAGAAACACAAAAATCAACACCCAAGATGATTTTGTGCCCAACTGCGTCTCTTGCGCCTTTTTGCGGCCATTCTCTGCGGTTCTTGGTTGCGGCTTCACCGCGCTGGTTTTTACCCAGCTCAGGCGGGCAGGTCCGTGGCCTCCATTCCGTCGGGCGGGGGCGGCGGCAAGGAGATCTGCCCTCCATCCTCCAATCCCTCGGCATACCCCTCAAAAAACGGCTTCAACCGGCGGTCCTCCGCCTGGGGACATGGCACGGTGTCTGCCAGGTCCAGGGAAATGTTGCCGTCCGCATCACGGCGAATCCGCAGGGCGATGGCGCGCCGCTGAACATAAGGGCTTTGGGCTTCGATCAGGATGCAGTCCGGAAAAACCAGGAGGTTGCAGAGCGCGGCCACGGGGGACATGGGGGAGAAGCGTGCGAGATCACTCCCGTAGTCGTGGAAATTTTGCGGTTTGGTTTCCTCGAAAATCCCCTGCATCTTGACGTGCTCATTCGCGATGAGCGCGGCGCCGTCCAGCGTCGCGACAAAGACATTTGAGCTTTGCCGAATGCACGGCACGGGGTGGATTTTGTATGTGGTCACGACGGTTTCAACGATGGCATCGAACCATTCCTGAAAATCCTCTTCGCTGTGTGAACCTGGAAGTTTGATCTTCATCGTGAATCAAGCCAGCGTTGAACGGCCTGGCGGGTGGCCGGGGAGACAGGACGGTTGCGCGGGCCGACGATCTCATCGAGCCGCCAACCGCCCGGTGTCGGGGTGAGGCTCAAGGTGGCGCGCTCGGGCTCCAGGACTTTGTAAATCGCGCGCTGCCGCGCGCGCACCTCGCCGACCAGCGCAAAGACGCAGTGCGCTTGCTCGCGCCCCTCGCGCGCGAGG
>JACQHZ010000370.1 GCA_016198745.1 Verrucomicrobiota bacterium | reverse complement strand
GTCTGATTCAAGGGTTTCCGGCAGACTGCCGGAATCGAAGCGGGAGCGGCAAAGTGCTGGGTAGCCCAGCCCATCCAGCGGATGGGCTGCCTTCGGCGCATACTTCACACGGGAGTGTGAAGTATCCGGGCTAAGACTTTTTCTTGGCATCCTTCGCCGGGGACTTTTCCGCTTTCACCTCGACCGATGTGCCGAACATCCGGTATTCGATGGTGACCTTGGCGCCGACCTTCAGATCGCCGGAAACTATCGTGTCGTTGTCGCGCGCAATCTCCCATCGTTCGGTCCCCTTTTGGACCACGATCATGGTGTCCGTAAGTTCGAGAACGGGGCCGGTGACCTGATAGGTTTTGGCGGAGGCGGCGAATGCGGCCGCCGTCAAGCCCAGGCTGATGGTTGCGACAAGGATAAATCGGGTGTTAAACATGGGAATCTTTCTTTTGTTGCACGGAAAAAAGACCCCATGCCCCGTATCAAGTCAACACAAAATCAATGGATCAACGAAAAGATGCCGCTGCCTATTCGCATGCTGCATCTCTTTGGAAACCAAACCAGGTTAAAATTGCCGGTTGACAAATCATGTTGAACGTGCAATATGAAGAATGCCCATGAAGTCCCCTGTTGTTCCATCCGGCCTGCGTCCTGATATTGAACGGGCAATATCACGCGGGCGATTGACGGGAAGCGCGGTTACCATCCGCGACATCGCGCGGCGTGTCGGGTTGTCGCACACCTCGGTCTCCAATGTCCTCAATCGCCAGGGACACGAAACCGCGGTTTCCCCCCGCAAGGCCGAGCGCATCCGACGGCTGGCCGCCCGGCTTGGCTACTGCGTCAACCACACCGCCCGCAGTCTCCGCACCGGCAGGACCGCCACCATCGTGGTGGCAATTTGTGGGTCCTTGAAATACCCGTACGTAAGTGAACTCGTCGAAGCTTTCCACCATCAGTTGTCCACCCAAGGCTATCGTCTGAACCTCGAACTGATGTATCCGCTTGAGCAGGTTGAACGCATCTACGCCACGCTTCACAAGGGGCGTTGCGATGGGGTCGTCTTCGTGCGCGCGCCGGCCAACGTGCAGGCGCACCTTCTCAAACTGAAGCGCGGCGGGCTTGCCGTCGTGACAACTTGGCCGACCGGCGTTGCGGGGATTGACCGGGTTGATTTCGATGGGGCCGAGGCCTCGCGGCTGGCGGTCCAGCATCTGGCCGAACAAGGCCACCGGCGAATCGCGCTGGTGGTGAACAAGGTGGAACTTTCCCCGCCTTCGGCCCGCGTGACAGGCTATCGCGACGCGTTGAAAGGTGCAGGTCTGGAATTTGACGCACGTCTGGTCATTCCCTGGGAGGTTGACTCGGAAGCCGACGGTCTGTGGAGGCAACTTGGCAAAGTGCGTCCCCGTCCAACCGCGGTCTGCACGTACAATGAAGAGATTGCCCTGCAACTGATTCATGTGGTGTGCGCCAACGGGATGCGAGTACCCGCGGACCTGGCGGTCGTCACCCACGGCAACACGCGCGTGGTGCGGCATGCGGACGTCCCGCTGACCGCCATTGACTATGGCTACGCCGACTTCGCCCGTGCGGTTGTCGATCGGCTCTTGGACCGGATTCAACACCCGCAGGAGGCGAAGTCGCATGTCATCCTCATCAAACCAACCCTCATCGTGCGCCAGTCGAGCGGGGAAAGGAGAGAGCCGTGATCAGTGACCAGTCATCAGTCATCAGTAATCGGCATTCCACCATGAGCGATTCACGATTCACGATGCAAATGCAGGGAACAATGGAATGCTGGAACGCTGGAGTAATGGAAAGGGCTGAAAGAAGTCCCAATCATCGTTCCCCACCATCCCATCATTCCATTATTCCATCACTCCACGCATTCACGCTGATCGAGCTGTTGGTGGTGGTGGCCATCATTTCGATTCTGGCGGCGTTGCTAAGTCCGGCCCTTTCGTCGGCGCGCAAAAGCGCCAGGCAGATTGCATGCATGAACAACCTCAAGCAAGTCGGCCTGGCGCTTATCGTTTACGCCGAGGATCACGACGGTTGGACTCCGCCCCCGATCAGTGGCGCCCCGGATTTCAATGGCTGGCCCTATTACCTTTATAAAAACAGCTATCTGCCCAGTCCCATCTGGTACAAAACGTGCGTTTTTGTTTGTCCATCCTATCCTCCCTTTCCAGGTTTTGCGGAAGGCGCCTACTACCAGAACGACCGCGTATACGGCATGAATGTCAGCTATTCCTGGGATGATTACAACGGGTACCACATCACTTCCAACCCGGTAGCCATCAGGAATCCAACCATGCTTCCGACGCCGCCGTTTGAAGCTGCCCCGCCCGCCGATTGCCTGCTGATGGGCGACAGCCGTCACCCAACTGTCGTCACCCAGACCTACGAAATGGGCGAGACGGCCGCCAATTACCCCGTGCACCTCCGCCATAAGCGCGCGGGTAACTTTCTCTTTGCCGATGGCCACGTCACGGCGCTCAGGAAGGAGCAACTGCTCGGAAAATACGGTCATAACGGTTATCCGGAGTCGCAAATCATGGAGGAATAGTACGGCGCGTAACGGACGCCATTTGACAACCACCCGCCATCAACCAGGGAGTTTCCAATGAAACATCATTGCTTGAACCGATGTCTGACCCTGCATGCAACCAGACGCTTTCTGGCCTTGCTCATCATGTTCCTGGCGCCAGACCGGGGGAGGGCGGCAGAGAACGGCCTCGTGGCGCACTACGATTTCAACGAAGGATCGGGCGTCGAGTTGAAAGACCAGAGCGGCAACGGCTGCAACGGCGAGATTCATGACGCCAAGTACGTCAAGGAACCGGATGGTTACGCTTTGAAGTTTGACGGTGTCAAGGATTATGTCGATTGCGGAACCGTCGCGTCCGGGGAACTCAGCAATGCAGAGGCGGCAACCATCGAAGCGTGGCTCAAACCGGACGCCGTGATCAAAGAAACGGCGGCCGATGCCGGCATTGTGATCCAACAAGGACTTGTTTGCGGACTGACCTATGACCTGCGGACGGAAAGGCACAAGGCGTGGTTCTATATCAATGCACCGCCCAACTATACCGGGGCAGACGTGGAACCGGAGGTCTGGCAGCATCTGGTCGGCGTATTTGATGGCAACACCCTCGGTGTGTACGTGGATGGCGAACTGAAAAAGACGATCACTTCCAATGCCAGGACCATCAATGCCAACCGCAACCACATTTACATTGGCCGGCAGGGCGACCAGTATTTTCAAGGGTTGATTGACGAGGTCCGGATTTACAACCGCGCGTTGAGCGAGGCCGAGGTGGCGAGCCATTACCAGGCCGTCAGCAAGGCTAAATTTAAGAAATAGGGAACAACGGAACTGAATGAGTCTTCGACCACATGCACCCGCTTTCACGGGAATGACCTGAATATTTGTTAAAAATCGCCATGACCATTCACCAAGCATTGTTTCTCATTCCTTTCCTGGTTTTCAGCGGCCTCCATGCCGAGGAGGGGCTGGTGCTGCATTACGATTTCAACGAAGGCACGGGCGCAACACTCAAGGACCGGGGCGGCCAAAAACGAGATGGCAAGATCAACGGCGCCGAATACGTCCAGGAAGCCGATGGCTGCGCTTTGAAATTCGATGGTGTCAGGAGTTATGTGGATTGCGGGACGGACAACCAGGCCGGGGCGGACTGGAACATTACCAACGCCGTGACCGTCGAAGCCTGGATCAAGCCGGACGACGAAATCAACGTCAAGGTTTCCGATGCCGGCATCGTGATAAAGGAAGGTTACTTTTACGGGCTGACCTACGACATGCGAACGAAGGATCAGCACCGGATCGCCTTTTTCATCAATCACATCCCTCTCAGCAACTACGTTCGTGCGCCGATAACCGCCGGTGTCTGGCAACATGTCGTTGGCGTCTTCGATGGAAGCCGGATGCGGGTCTTTGTGGACGGGGACTTGAAAAGCAGCAACGTTTCGAAAGTTGGCCGGATCGACGCCGCTCCCAACAGCATTTTCATCGGGAAGAATGTGGACCAGTATTTCAGCGGCCTGATTGATGAGGTCCGGATTTACAATCGCGTCCTGACGGAAGGAGAAATTCTCCAGCACTACCGGACCGGCGCCCGCGCCAGGGGCAAAGAAATCGTTACCACGAACAAACTTAAACTGACGCCGCAGTTGCGCTATGTCCAGGGCGCGCTGGTGGTGAATGTGAACTTCAAGGAACTCTGGCCGCTGCCGGAAGAGGGGTTGACGGCGACCGTGGAGTTGTTCGCGGCCGGCGGCAAACAGCCCTTGCAAAAAGAGAGCATCGCCCTCGCCGCTTCGTCCGTCCAGACGGACGTGAGTTTTGCCGCGGCGCGCCTCAATCCCGGCGACTACGAGATTCGCGCCGCGGCCAAAGGCCAAAAGGACGCGCCGGTCGGCGAATCGGCCGTGGCAAAGGTTGCCTGGCCGCGAAAACCGCGGTGGCTTGGCTCCACCGAAGGCAAAGGCAATCAAGTGTTGCCGCCCTGGACGCCGGTGAAAGTGAACCAGCGCCGGGATGCGCTTACGATTGGAACCTGGGGCCGATCCTATGAGTTCTCCGCAAACCCGTTTCCATCGCGGATTGAAAGCAAAGGGCGCGACCTGCTGACCAAACCGGTGCGACTCAACGCCAAAGTCAATGGCCGGGTCGTGGAGTGGCAGACTGTCCCGATCAAACTTGGAAAAAAGAGCGCCGACAGCGTTGCGTTCGTCCAGCATGCCGCCGGCGGCGGCTTGACCTTGTCCGTGGAAACGCGGGTTGAATATGACGGCATGGCGTGCATGGACTGGAAGATTCATTCCTCTAAAAAGGCCACGCTCGAACGTCTGGCTCTGGAAATCCGGCTCCCATCTTCATGCGCGAAATATCTTTATCAATATCCCGGCCCGTGGGGCAGCGAGATGATCCGTAATGCGCGCGCCCTGCCCGCCGAAGGGTTTGCCTATCGCTTCACGCCGTTTGTCTGGCTCGGCGACGAGGAGCGGGGTCTTGCCTGGTTTGCCGAATCCGACGCGAACTGGACGGACGGGCAGTCTTCCAAGGCCATCGAGATTGCGCGGGAAAACGATGCCCCTTCCCAGGGTCATTCTTCCCCCAACAATGTGATCTTGCGCCTCAACCTGATCACTCAGTCGATTGAATTGACGCCCGACCGGCCCCTTGCCTACACGTTTGGTTTACAGGCGACCCCGGTCAAACCGGTGATCAAAGATGCGTGGGACTACCGGATTTCCGCGCCCCTCAATTATGGTTACGACTATGCCGCGCTGACGAACGCCGTTGGTTCAACCAATGAGATTGATTATCTTGCCGACCTGGGCGTCAAGACGATCTTCATCACCAACTGGACGGATATTCTCTGTTCCCTTGCGCCCGTGGGACACTCCGATGATCTCCGTCAACTGGTGAAACGATGCCATGCCAAGGGCATTCAGGTTCTGATCTATACCGGCTACCAGATTTCCGAACGCAACCCGGAATGGCCCGCGTTCGGCGATGATGTCCGCAAAGCGCCCATGGACCGGCGCGAGGAATCCTATCCCGGCCAGAAAGAGAAACAAGCCATGCACATCGTGTGCTACCAAGGCGCCTGGCAGGATTATCTGGTGGACGGCATTGCCCGGCTGATGGACCAGTATGACGTGGACGGCGTTTACATTGATACCATGCTGGCCTCATGTCACAACCCGCAGCATGGTTGCGGCTACACCAACGACGCGGGACGGATCGTCAACACCTGGCCGATCTTTGCCCTCCGTCAGACCTGGCGGCGCATTTACACGGCGGTCAAAACGCGCAAGCCGGAGGGCCAGGTCAATATTCATAACTCCACTTGCATGGTCATCCCCGCGCTGGCCTGGGCCACCAGCTATTGGGACGGCGAACAGATGTACGCCTACAAGGAAAAGGAGGGACAATTGGCGATGGACCTGCTGCCGCTGGACATGTTCCGCACCGAATTCATGGGACGCCAGTGGGGTGTGCCGGCCGAGTTTCTGAATCTGGCCCACATCATGGGCGACTACCGGTCCATCTTCGCCCTCACCTTGTTGCACGACGTTCTCCCGCGGGCGTTTTACAACAAGGACAACACGGAATTCATCGCGAAAGTATGGCGCGCCGGCGATGATTTTGGACGCAAGCAGGCAAAATGGCAGCCCTATTGGCGCAACGCCGCGTATGTGACGGTCAAGCCGGAGCGGGCCTACGCCAGCCTCTATCTGCATCCAACCAATGGCGTATTGGCGGTGGTCTCCAATCTTGATCGGCAGCAAGTTGAGGTGCGGGTTGAACTGAACGCGGACCGGCTCGGTTTGGCCGGCCAAGCGTCCGCCCGTGACGCTCTGACCGGCGAAAGCCTGCCCATGCGAAATGGCCGGATCGAGTTGTCCCTCCCCTCGCTGGGCTGGAAACTGGTTTGGGTGAAATAGCAGCCACACATAAGAAATGTGAAGTTCACGCTGAGAAATCGCTGATCATCGTGCGCGCATCCGCGCTCACATGCTCGCGCACGGCTTGGGGGCGAACGTTACTTTACCAGCCTGGATTTCCTGGTTTGAAACGCCCTGAACGCGCGGCTGAAGTCGTTGGCGTGGGTGTAGCCAAGGGAGTAGGCCACCTCCTTCACCATCATGCCGTCCTGCTTGAGCATCTCTGCCGCGCGTTTCATTTTGAGGCGGTGAAAATAGGAGGATGGTGCCTCCCCGATCCTGGCCATGAATAAACGTTCCAGCGCGCCGGACGACATTTGCAGATAATCGCATAGGAATGTGACAGGGCGACGAGTCGAAAGATTCTCGCGCATCCAACAGATGGCCAGATCAATCCGTTTGGAGGCGGTGAGCGCAGGCATTGCGGGTTGTTTGAAGCGGGACATCAAAATGTCCATCTCCAGACGGAGCCGCTCCAGTGCCAGGGGGGTGAATTCGTCTGGAAAAGAAACCTCCTGGCGACAAGCGGCGTGAATTCGCTCGATCTGACGGAGCATGCCGGATCTCAGTGTGTATTTCAGGAAACCATCCGACGGAGGCCGGCATTGAGGACTGCGCGGCGGCGTTTTCCAGATCCAGGTCAGCAGCTCGGATCGATGGTCGGGGCTATCCGTCCAACCGTGCGGGAAGTCCGGACCGAAGATGAACAGGGACCCCATGGTCGCAGCCAGCTTTTCTCCTTTCAGAATCAGGATGGGCGTTCCGTGTTTCACAATCTGATAAGACCAACCCTGCGCGCGCTTGCAGAGGGTGGGATTGACGCTGTAAAAGCGGGATCCCCATCCGAGATACCTCAGGTCCCAATGGACGGAAGGCGACGCGAACCAACGCGACCGTCGCGGGCTGGGCTTGTTGCGGACTTTGGAAAATGTGGATGCCATTCAATCTCAATTCGGATTCAGCACGACGGGCAACGATACCTCAGTGCGCGGGGATTTCCAAGCCCTGACTCGAATTGAGGCTCGAATGAGAACGGCCACTGATATGTGACAATTTCATGTGACGATCGTCACATGAAATTGTCATATTGAATGGCTGCAAGATGCGAACAAGCGGGCGGGTTGGCACATTTCTTTTCGCTGGAAATATGCTAGACCGCGAACCTTGCCATTTGATCGTAAAAGGCGCAGGCTCGGCTGAAATGAAAAAAGCAATTCTGATCGGCGACTCCATTCGCATGGGCTACCAGCCCGTTGTGAAGGCGCAATTGAGCGGTCTCGTGGATGTCTGGGGGCCGGAGGCAAACTGTGGTCCCACCACTCGGACTCTCGCGAACTTCGATGAATGGGTGATCGGGCGTAAACCGGATATTGTGCATATCAACTGCGGCTTGCATGATACGGCGCGTGAACCGGGCAACCCGCCGGGCAAGTTCAACCGTGTGGAAATCGAAGCATACCGGAAAAATGTGCGCGCCATTTTCCAACGGCTTTTGAAAGATACCGCGGCGAAGATGGTGTGGGCTTTGACCACGCCCGTCATGTTGGACCGACAGCAAACCTTTAAACAGCATCGCAGCAATCGCACGCCCGTCGACGTGTTGAATTATAATGCCGTGGCAAATGCCGTCGCCGGGGAACTGGGGGTGCCCATTCACGATCTGCACCGCGTCGTCATGGACGGCGGAATGGAGCGGTTGCTCTCGGCGGACGGCGTCCATTTCACCCCCGAAGGTTACGCGGCGCTGGGAAAGGCGGTCGCAGAGGTGATCCGAAAACTCGCGTAAAGCAACGACTCAGGTTATTCGCCACGGTGAATCCGTCCTTTGGCGGATCAGGTTCCGGGTTCACAGTTCACGGTTATCTCATGGGCACCTCCGGAAACCCTGTAGGAGCGGTTGCTAACCGCGACCGGCCTGCCCCCAGTCCGGACTGGGGGTCGCCGCTGGCAGCGGCTCCTACAGGGGAGAAAACGGGGTTTCCGGAGGTACCCTTCAAGGTCTTCGATCTTCATGATTTTCCCCGTCTGCTGCTGCGCGGGCAGGCAACCGTTGAACCACTGAACCGTGAACCCGATACGTAAACCGCCGCTTGCATAGCAGATTTCCCGCACGCTGAAAACTGCTAGCCCTTGGCGCTTGCGGCCCGCCGGCGCCGCCCTTAGCATGGATGCTGAGGTATTGTATATGAATCATCAAGGATTGAAAGACTGTCATGCTGAGGGTGTGAGCCAAAACCCTGAGCGACGCGAAGGGGAAGCATCTCTTTCCAAGGAACCTGCCAAATGTCTTTGAAAAATTTTCTGGATTCCCGCTTTCGCGGGAATGACACCCACCCTTCTTCTGTCATTCCCGCGAAAGCGGGTGCATGCGGTCGTAGACTCATCCAGTGCTCGCGCAGAGGTGGAGCCGGCGAACTGCCCCCAGTCCGGACTGGGGGCC
>JACQHZ010000367.1 GCA_016198745.1 Verrucomicrobiota bacterium | reverse complement strand
GTTCAAAGGTTCAGCGGTTGCCTGCCCGCGCCTGCCTGTGCGTCGCACCTGTCTGCCAGAGCACAGGCAGGCGCAGACAGGCAGCAGCAGGCGGGGAAAAGCATGAAGATTGAGCGTTTTTTCTTCCAACCCCTTCGGGTCTGAGCCTCAGGGTCGATGACCTTGAGCCGTTGAACCGTGAACCTGAATAGTTACCATGAAACCATCCCTGTTTGCATTGATCTTCGTTGGTCTCGCGTTCACCGTTCGCGCCGCGCCCAGCGGTGAGGTGCTCTTTCACCCTCCGCCAAGCGCGACACCGAACACGCCCGATTCTGCGCTGGTCTTTGGTCGGGCGGCGAAACCGCCGACGCTCGACGGCGTCATTGACGCCGCGGAATGGGCGACCGCGGGCCGAACGGCGTTTGATTTTAACGGCGACGCCGCCAAGCGCACGGAGGTTCTCGCGCTGTATGACGACGCGAATCTCTATCTCGCCTTCCGTTGCGCCGAGCCGCAGGCGGGCAAGATCGTGGCGCGGTTCGGTCCCGGCAAAACGGGTATTTTCGCGGTGGACGCCAAGGGCGACTGCCAGTCGTACTCCGATGACGCGATTGAAATTTGGATCAGTCCCGACGATCAACAGAAGCGGGTCTTCCAGTTCATTGCCAACACGATCCAGGGCCAACTCGACGCGCAGTACGAGGGCATCAAGATGGATGAGAATTACACCTCCGAGGTCGAGAAAGTGGAACTGGAGAGCCGGGGTCCATTCGAGGCAGTGATTCGCGCCGAAGGCTGGCACAAGGCAACGGGCAAAGGCCAGCAACCCAATCGCGTGATGAAGTACGTGGTGCGGATCGTCGCGTATGCGGGGCAACCGATGGTGCGGGTGTTTCATTCCTTCATCACCACCGAGAATCTCAACACGCAGTATCGCCAGATTACGCTCGGTTTCAGCCTGAAGGACGAAGAAACGGCAATCGCCGACGAACAGGTACAGGAGCCGATTTCCCTGCCGCCAGGCGCGGAAGCGGCGCTGTTGCAGGTGGATCACGACGCCTATCGTCTCCAGATGCGCGCCCCCGAAATGGCGGCCGGTGTGGCAAAATGCCTACGCAACGGCGACCGTTCCGCCGGCTGGCTGCTGATGAAGCGCAAGGACTGGGGCGTGACGCTGGCCACGCGCGATTTCTGGCAGAACTATTGCAAGGGCTGCGAAGTCCGGCGCGACTCGATCACATTCTGTCCCTGGCCCAAGGATGTGGGACGACCGCTGTCGTTCCGCCCCGAGGACGTGGTTGCGCCCATTTTTGTCAAAAAACTGGCGTATAGTTCCAACGGCCAACGCGCCGAGGAGGGGAACTATACCGACTTTACCTACGGCTACGGCGGCATTGACGCCATCGGAGTATCCAAAACGCATGAATACCTATTGGACTTCACTCCGACGCCGAACAGCGAGCGCAGCCGACTGGTTCAGGCGTTGCTCAATGATCCGCCGCTGGCCATTGTTCCGCCCGCGCATGCGTGCGCGACGGAAGTGTTCGGCCGGATTCATCCGTTCGACGCCGAACAATTCCCAGTTGAAGAAGCGGGATTCAAAGCCATGCTTGCGCGAACCGAATACGGCAAGCCCGAAGACAATCATTACGGTCTGATCAACTTCGGCGAGTCCTACCAACAATCGAACGAGGCGGGACTCATGTACGTTTATCGCACGTATCAGAATTCCGGTTACGGCATCGTCAACGATTTCTATAAAGGCTATTTGCGCAGCGGCGACCGCGATTGGTTTCGCTACGCCGTGCGGCGCGCCCGTCACAACCGCGACCTCGACCAGGTTCATTACGGACCCATGCTGGGCGGCCAAAGCACGTTTGACACGCTGCAATGGCGCGGTCCCGCCGTGCTGTCATTCTGGCCGCATTATTTTTATCTGCTCGAAGACTGGTATCTGACGGGCGACCGGCGCAGTTGGGACTGTTACCTGGAGACATGCCAGGAAGCGGCCAAGCTCAACTACATCATCACGCCGAGGGACGGACGGGAATCGTTCAACCCGCCGAAGGAACTCGCGCACATGTACGAGGCGACGTGGAACCCGAAGTTTCTCGAACTGGCCCGGACGCTTGTGGACGGCATCCTGCTCGCCAAAGAACAGGCCGGTCCGGGGAAATGGCCGCCGGCGTCCGAAGACAAGGACGAATACCTGCAACCTGCGTTGCTCGAATACCATCGAGTTACCCAGGACCCCCGCGTTCTCAAGTACCTGCAAGACTACCTGAGCGAGCACAAGGGCCGTCAACGGTACGGGACGTGCAAAGGCGAGGACACCGCCGCGCGCCTGTACTGGCAAACGGGCGATGTGAAATGGCTCGACCTGGTCGGCGGCGCGGAGAACATGCGCAACTACATGCGCCTGGTGGACACAAAGCGCCCGCCGCCCGCCGGCGGCATGATCTACCGCACGGTCAATGATATCCTGGACGCGTTGAAAACCGTTCCCGTGAAATACAAGACGCCCTTCGTGCAAACGCTTCTCGATGACACCTACCATCACACCTGGGAACGGCTCTGGTTGTTCATGGCCGCCGTGGATGATGCGCGCAAAAAGGGCATTCTCAAGCCCGCCACCGACCTCGACCCGAACTGGGTCGGCCCGATTTGGAACGAGGAATACTGGAAAACCGTTTCGCCCGAAAAAGCGAAGGAGTATGGTTGGTAGTGAAGTGAAAAATGAGAGAGCGCAACACCCAACGCGGCGGAGCCGCACCCAAATTCAAATACAAAACATTGAACCCCAGCGCGGCGAAGCCGCAACCAACGAACTTGTCCCCCCTCTGAGGGGGGATGTAGCGGCGCTTCTACGAAGCGCCGTGGGAGGGATGCGCTTCACCTGTCTGCCGACAGGCAGGTAGAAGCGCAGCTACAACATCGGGAAAATCTTGTCGAAAATACGCGATTCTTGAACATTGCATCACAAACGGCTTTCGCGTGTTTCGCGATTAACTCCCTGTTCGC
>JACQHZ010000407.1 GCA_016198745.1 Verrucomicrobiota bacterium | reverse complement strand
TGCCTGTCCAATCTCAAGAACCTGTATCACGGACTCTTGATGTACGCCAACGATGAAAATGATTATTGCCCGACCGGTTGGTGGTCCGATGGAACAACAGATGTCTACTGGCAGCATCGGGTTGCGAAAACTGTAACTGGAAGAAATGTCTCTGCCGTGGAAATCATCGAATGGGAGCGTTGCCCATCTGGCACTCTGGCCGCTGGGAATATGTTAAACGGTAACTACGGGCTTCTCAGAGACCTGTGTGATCCTCCGCGAAAATTGTCATCGGTCGCAGAACCCGGGCGAATCATTTTCGTTTTCGATTCCGGCGGATTTATGATCCGACAAAGCACCGCGTTGAGTCCGTCCTACGCCTTTTGGTACATCCCTGGCTGCAACCCGGCGGGCACGGCCATGTGGAATGCCGATTTCACCAAGGACGCCATCGTCGGCCGTCACAACAAGACAATCAACGTGGTCATGGTGGACGGGCACGCCGAGAAGCAACCGGTTGAGAAGTTTGTGAACGACAGTTATCAATGGACGCCATGAGGATCAGTGACCAGTGATCAGTTATGAGTGATCAGTTATCAGTGGGCAAATGTCGCCGTCTTCTTCCGCTCGCCTTGCTGGTGGGGGCGTACCTTTGCGCGCTCACCTGGCACTACCGGGTGACGCGCGCGCTGCTTACAATGACCTCTACCACCCCAACCTCGGTGCCGCTCCCATGATAAAATCCCTTCTCCTCGTCCTGATCGCTGTCCTCGCCGCACCGGCCCCGGCCGAGCCGCTCGTCCTCGTCCGCGAAGGCAAATCCGACCACAGCATTTACTACTCCGAGGCCGCCCCGAACCCGGTGAAAATCGCCGCGCAGGAAATCCAGCGCGCCGTGGAGATCGCCACGGGGGTCAAGCTCCCCATCGTGAACGCCCCGGCGACACCCATGATCGCGCTTGGCGACAGCGACGCTGCGAAGGCCGCCGGCCTCGACGGGATGAAGATGGAAGAAGAGGAATACCGTGTTATCGTGAAAGGGCGGGACCTCTTCATCGTCGGCCACGACACGCCCGCCGGCCGCCTCGCCTGGGGCGCGGCGGATGGACATGGCACGAGCCAGGGCACGCTCTGCGGGACGTATGACCTACTCGAAAAGACCCTCGACGCGCGGTGGCTTATGCCGGGCGACGTGGGCGAGGACATCCCGAAGCGTTCGGAGTGGGTTTTCCCGGGCGAGACGATGGCGGGGAAGCCGGCCTTCAAGATGCGCGCCCTCTACGCCGTCCGCCAGACCGGTCCGGGCACCCGCAACGGGTTGTCGGAGGTGGACATCTGGCTTCGCCGCCAGCGCACGGGGGGTGCTTGGCACCTGGGGGCGGGGCACGCGTGGGACGAGCCGATTGATGCGGAGACCCTCAAGAAGCACCCTGAATGGATGGCAGTGAACGGCGACAAGGGCAAGTTCTGCACCAGCAACAAGGAACTGGTAAAAGCCTTTTCCGACGGAGTGGTCCAGATCATCGGGAAGCGCTCGGGCAACCGCTTCCACTCGATCTCTCCTGAGGACGGCGGCGGCTTCTGCACATGCCCGAAGTGCCTCGCGCTCGTCGAAAACGACCCGCACGGCGATCCCTCCTACAGCGTAGTCGTCCTCAAGTTTTACAATGACGTGGCGCGACTCGTCATCCCGAAGTGTCCCGACAAGAAGCTGGCCGGGATTGTTTACTACAACTACATGTACCCGCCCTCAAAGCCGGTGGAGGTGAACTCCAACGTCTATCTGAACTGGGCCGCGCTCGAATACTACGGCATGGGGCTCTACAAACCGAAGTACCGCGACGAGTTCACGCGCATTGCGGAGAACTGGCGCCGCCTCACCCCCAACTTGAGCTACAGCAGCTACTCGCACTTCTTCCGCTCCACATCCGGCGCGCCCGTGCCGCCGGCCCTCGAAATCCTCAAGCTGGAGATGCCGACGCTCAAGAAGCTCGGCTACCAGACGATGAACCAGGCCGGCGCGGAGGCCTGGGGCTACGGCGGCGTGCTCAACTACCTGCTCGCCCGGCTCATGTGGGATTCGTCGCAGGACGTGGATGCCCTTTACCGGGAATATCTGGCGCGTGCGTACGGGCCCGGGTGGGAATCCATCGCACGCTTCTACCAGCTTCTTGACGACGGCTTCCGCCAGAACAAGCTCAAGGAGAAGGAGAAGCGCAACTACGACGTCACCTACGCCGTGATCGCCGATGTGCACGTGCCACTCCTGTCGAAGCTTGAGACCCTCTACACGGAGGCGCTTGCGAAGGCCGCGACCGAGCCGCAGCGGAAGCGCCTCACCCTGCTCGGCGACAACATGGCCCAGCTTCACTACAACCTGCGGCGCGTCAGCCTCATCCCGTCCAATGAGAAGTCTCCGTTCTACCGCCCCGACGCGGAGGTGGAGAAGATGCTCGCCGACGCCCCGAACAACTTCGCGCTCGCCGGTGCGCCCTCGCAGGTTTGGACTCCCGAGAAACGAACACTGCGCATCCCGCGACTCGCGGGCGCTGTCCCGAAGCTCGACGGGGATCTCTCCGACCCCGCGTGGAAGAAGGCTGCCGTGGCCGACGACTTCCGCCGCGCCGGCACCCGCAACCCCGGCATCCGCGCAACAACCGCACGCCTGTTCTACACCGACGACGCGCTCTTGATCGCCTTCGACTGCGCCGAGGCAAAGGGGGCGGACGTGATTTCGGAGGGGGCGGCCCGCGACGATGACAAGGTTTACCACGGGGACGTCGTCGAGGTCTTCTTCTGCGACGCGCCCGAGCCGCAGCGCTGGTGGCACCTTTCCGTGAATCCCAACGGGGTCCAGTGGGATGGCCTCAACGACAAGCCCGCTTACGACCTCGAGTGGAAGGCGGCGGTCCGGAAGAACGACAAGGGCTGGACCGTCGAGATGATGATCCCGTTCGAGTCGCTCAAGCGGGCGGGCGCGCCATCCGGCGAGGCGTGGCGCGCCAACCTCGCGCGCGAGGAGGCTGCCGATCCCCGCGAGGTAACCTCTTGGAACGGCGTCGAGGAACACCTGGCCAAGCCCGACCAGTTCGGCGAATGGCTCTTTGAACCTTGAAAAACCGCGTGGTCACGCAAGCATCCTTTTCCCAACATCCTTTCAACATGAAAACCATCCCCCTCCTTTTCGCCGGCGCGCTCGCGCTGGACTTTCTCGCCATGCCCGCGTGGGCGGCCCAGGTGGAACCTGTGGACCCCTCCAAAGCACCGGGCGCCGATTCAACCACTGTGCTCCTCCTCCACTTCAACGAGAGCAGCGGGGAGATCGCGAAGGATGACAGTCAACAGAACAACCACGGGAAGATCGGCGGCAAGGCCGAGTGGGTTCCCGGCGTGTTCGGCAAGGCGCTCCGCTTCAACGGAAAGGACCAGTACGTGGATTGCGGGGGCGAGCGAAAGCAGCCGCCCGATTTCGACCTCGGCGAGTCGACGGATTTCACGATCGAGTTCTGGGTGAACACCTCCACGAAGAACCGTTACGCGCACCTCGTGAACAAGAAATGCAACCCGGCGGCCGAGGAACCCGGCTTCATGATCTTTCTTCACCTCGGGAAGGCCAAGGCGATCTTCGCGGATGGACAGAATTCCATCGTGGTCGAGAATCCCGCGCCGGTCGCCGACGGCCAGTGGCGCCACATCGTTCTGGTCGCCGAACGCAAGGGTGACGCAACGCTCCACGTGGACGGCGCGCCGGGCGAGCCGATTCCGATGAAGGGCCTCCTCGACATTACGAACACGCGCCGCACCCTGCGGATCGGCGATCGCGGGCACGACGACCCGCTCGACGGAATGATGGACGAGGTCCGCATCTCGACCGTCGCCCGAAAAGTGAAGAACTGAGCGCGCCGCCTTTACCCTTGACCTCTACCACCCCAACCTCGGCGCCACCGCTCTCGCTCGACGAACTCGCCAGCGAGTGGATCCCCACCCAAACAGCCGCGCATTATCCCGCGGTCCATAATTTCCACGAAATGCTTCTGCTCACCGAGGACCTGTTTCGCGTCAATTACTGGCCGGGGCAGGCGCTGTACCGGACGTGGAACCCGGAATTTCAATACCGGACGGTTGACGAGGCCAAGCTGACCATTGATCGGAAGATCATCCTGGCCGAAGCGCATCAGGCATGCGCCTACGAGGGTCGCCGCCGGGCGCAACGCGGTCACTTGCTTATGGAAACCGCCACCCGCATGGTTTTTGAGGAAAATGGCGTTCTGCGGCGGTTGACCTTGCGCAATGACGGCAATGTTCCCTGCCAGCACCTCATCGGGTTCAGCCTGCCCGGCGAGGCGCAAAGCCACGAAAAGGGGGTGGTCACCTGCGCGACACAGCACGACCGCCGCCCGGATGCTATCGCGTATGCCGTGCGCACGACGTTCTCCAGCCGTTCTCATGCGTCCGACCCCGCCCGCGGTCAACCCCGTCCTTCCTCGGGCAGCGAAGGTTCGCCGTCCAGCGCGATCGTTTCGGGCGGGCAAGGGGACGCCGATAGTCCCACGTTGTATGGCGGGGATCGGAAACACAATGCGACCTACGATCCCGACCTCAACCGGACCATGTTCAACGACACGATCGTCCTTCAGCCCGGTGAAACCCGGAACGTCGATATCGTTCTGGCGGATGCCGCCGATGCCGCCACGGCCCGGCAAAAGGCGCTTGCCTGGCTGGCGAATTTTGACCGGGGCTACGCTGAGTCCAAATCGAAATGGGAAGCCCGTTGGGCGAATGCTTTTGAGGATGACCCCAGCCATTTTTCCGGATGCGTACCGGTATTGGAAACGGACAACGAGGCGCTGCGCCGCATCTATTACATGAGCATCTTGACCATGGTCATCCTGTTCCGGACCAATATGAAGCTTTGCAAACGCTTCTTCATCACCTCCGGGGAACGCGATCCGGGGCGGGTTTTCCTCTGGGATGTCTCCGAATGCGCGACCATCGTCAGCCTGTTGGAGCCTGTTGGCACAAAGGAATTGTTGCGCCACTTGCTGCGTTGCGATCCCCACGGCGGCTGTGTCTTCAACATCCATACCGGCGTGCAGGACGGTCAGTGGTATGCGGCCAATGATTTCAGCCTCTTCCGTTTGCTTTACACCTACCTTGCGGTCACCGGCGACACGCCGTTTTTGGATGAATCCATTGCCGGGCTGACTGTGTTGCAGCATCTGGAACGCCTGGCCACCAACTGGAAACAACTGGCTCACGACGACCATCCCTGGCTGGGCGATTATGGCGGCATCCAGAACCTTCTCGAATGCGTGGCCAACTATATTCACCGGGTTCCCTCGTTCAACGCCGCCAACGTGTGGATGCACCGCAAGCTGGCGCAACTGCTTGTCAGCCGGGGTGAATCGCAGCGCGCCCAGGAACTTCTTGACGAAGCGGAGCGCATCAAGACCGCCGTCCTGGAATGTTATGTGCCCGGGGAAGGCGTCTGGACCTGCATCCATAAAAACGGCAAGCGCGTCATCCAACGCCATTGCTACGATTTCGCCATCGTGGGCTATTGTCTGCGCGACGATCTCAGCCCGATCACTCGCCAGGAGATGATCCGCTTTGTGCACAAGGAACTGCTCACCAAAAACTGGATGCGCGCGCAGTCGCTCCAGGATGTGGGCGCCACTAATTCCGATCGGCCAGATCACGGACCTTACGGCGCTTTTGCCGCATGGCCGGCGATAACGGCCGAAGCGCTGTTCCTCCTCGGCGACCCCGGCAGCATTGGTTTTCTGCTCAGCACGGTGGCCACGACCCGCGAAGGTCCCTACGGCCAGGCGCATGAACTCGTCGGCCCGCAGCGGGCCGGTTTTGAGGCTGAGGTCAGGGTTGCCAGCCGGGTGGGCTGCATGCGCGAAAGCTTTTCCGGCGGTTCTTTTGCGGAGATCATTGTGCGCAGCGTCTTCGGCTTTGCGCCTGTGCCCACTCAGCCCCTCAAGCTGTTCGATCCCAAGAGGGACCGGGGCGTCTTTGGAACATTGCACGGGCTGAAAGTCGAGGGGGAAACCATGGATATCGAGAGTCGGCGGGAAGGGTTGCTTTTGGCGCTGAAAGAAATCCAGAAAGGAAATCATCCATGAACCGAGTGCGTTTTAGAAAATTCTTTGATTACGTCTTTTGGGTGCTTTTCCCTGTCCTGGTAACCGTCATGTTCCTGCAGAATGGTTGTACCCGTGGGCAGGGCGATCGCGCACCGGGTCGAACAGAAAAACGCGAGCCGCCGGCCGTCGCGTTGGAACTGGTGAAAAATGGCGCTTCCCCTTACGCGATCTATCTTGCCCCAACCGCGCCCGCTTCGGTCAAGCTTGCGGCCGAGGAATTGCAGGCGCATCTCGAAAAGTCCACGGGTGTGAAGTTGCCGATTCTGAACGAGACCCGGTCGCCGATGATCTGTCTCGGTGACAACGAGGAATCGCGCCGGGCCGGATTCGCTTCCGACGCATTGTCGGATGAAGGGTTCCGGATGGTTACCAAGGCCGGCAACCTTTACATCGTGGGCAAGGACTGGCCGGATGACAACAAGAAGTGGGATCGATGTGACAGCACGGGGACGCTTTGGGGCGTCTATGACTTTCTCGAACGCGTAGTAGGCGTGCGGTGGCTCATGCCCGGGCCTTTGGGTGAGGACATCCCTCAGCACCGGGAAAGCCTGCGGGTTCCGGCGCTGGACTTGGCCGAGGCGCCGCCCGTGCTCTCTCGCGTTCTTGAGTGTTCACCCCGAGATCATCCGGATGTCCGGGTTTGGCAACGCCGCCATCGCCTTGGTAAGAGCATCGAGCCTGCTTACGGACACAATTGGGCCGACCACCCGTCCACACCCGTGCTCTTGGCGCATCCCGAGTACATGCCCCTACATGCCGATGGGACGCGCGAGAAGCCGATCGGCGACCGCGCGTGGGGATCCTATGAACATAAGTTTTGCTTGAGCAATCCGGGGCTGATTGAGGCGTTTGCAAACAGTTTGATCGCCAGCTTGGACAAGAACCCGCGACGGTTTGGCGAAAGCATGGCCCCGTCGGATGGCACCGGCGGGTGTGTCTGCCCGGAATGCCGGAAGTTCAAACTCACGGATACGAACGGTTCCTGGGGGGATTTCCCCCCCTATGGTTACTCGCAAACCCCGCTGGTTCTGCACTTTTACAACGGGGTGGCACGGATTGTCGGAAAGAAATACCCGGATCGTTGGGTTGGAGGGCTGGCCTACACTGATTATGTGTACCCGCCCTATGAAAAGGTGAAGATCGACCCGAATGTTTTCATTTCCATCGCCATCAACGCCGGGTATGGTTTCAAGTTCTATAAACCTGAGACGGCGGCAAGGGTCCAGAAGATCATCTCGGGGTGGGCGGGACTGGTCAGGAACCTCGGTTGGTACGATGTTTCGACCTGGATGCGCAACCCAGCGGGGGCGCCCTTGCCGCCGGGAATTCCGATCATCAAAACGACCTTCGCGGCTTTCGGGAAATCGCTCAAAGCCATCAATTATCAAGCTCAGGAGGCTTGGGGTTATGGGGCGGCGCATAACTACGTGGTGGCGAAGATGATCTGGAATCCGCAGGCGGATGCGGGTGCGATTTATTGTGAGTTTCTCAAACGGGCCTATGGCCCGGCCGCTTCCACCATGGAACGCCTCCACGATTTGGTGGAAGAAAGTCTGCGGAAGTACATCATCCAAAAGCCCTATCCGGACCACGAGATCTGGTACGACACGGCCCAGGAGGTTTACGCGCCCATCCACGCTCAGATCGAACAATTGTGCCTGAAGGCGCGCGCCGAGGCGCAGACGGAAAACCAGAAAAAACGGCTGGAAATGTTCGGCGACAATCTGGTCATGCTGAATTGGAATCTGCGTCGGGCGGGCTTGATTAAACCGGATGAAAAATCCCCGTTTTTCCGGACGGATGAGGCCTACGACCGTTTTCTGTCCGACCGCAAAGGATCCATGGCAATCGTGGATTTGGCGTTTTACGAGAAGTGGCGGTGGCAGACCGCGCTCTGGAATCCGGAGAACCGATCCATCGCGATTCGTTCCTTGCCCGCCGGGGTGGCGGCGCCGCGGATCGATGGCGACCTGGGTGATCCGGCGTGGCAACCGGCGGCGGTCGCCGACGGGTTTCGTCAGAATGAGTGTCGGCGGGAAGCCGCCCACCGGCAAACCAGCGTGAAATTGATGTGCGATCCGGAGACGCTCTATGTCGCGTTTACCTGCCGGGAAGATGAAGTGCAAAAAATCAGGCGGGAATGCAAAACGAAAGACTCGGACAGCCTGATCAAGGATGATGTGGTGGAGTTGTGCTTTCAACCCGTGCGCGGGAACCCGGTGGAAATATCCGTGAACGCCGCGAATACGACGAAGGTTTGCGGCAAGGTCAATCTGACCAGCGGCACGCGGGTGGGGGATACGTCCTGGGTGGTGGAGATGGCGATTCCCTTCGAGAACCTGGGGTTGGCAGGACCACCTGCGGGTGCAACCTGGCGGGGCAATTTCGCGCGTCGTCGCGTGGGACCACCCATTGAATGCAGCACGTGGAATCGCGTGGAAGAACGGTTGGAGGATCCGCGGGGATTTGGTGAATTGCGCTTTGAAGAAGGAAAACCAACCAAAACCGAGTGAGGGAGGTTGATTGAACTTGCCCATGAATACAAAATTGTCGGTGACCGAACTGGCCAGAGAAATTCCGATTGTCAGCGAAGTGGATGTGGCCGTAGTGGGCGGTGGCACCGCCGGGGTGATGGCCGCGGTGGGCGCCAGCCGGGAGGGTGCGCGAACCGCCGTCATGGAGCGTTTTGGCAACGTGGGCGGAATGATCAACATGGGGTTGATGGGACATTTTGGCAATCGATTTTTTAACAGCCAGGGACAGTTCATCATGGGAGGGCCTCCGGTCGAACTGCTGCGGCGGGTGATTGCATCGGGCGCCACGCCGTATGCTTCCCTGGAGGAGGCTCTTGCGGCCGGCGATTGTATTTTCTACCGCCATGAACATGCCGGACGGGAATGCCTGCGCTTGCTGGAGGAAGCCCGCGTGGAAATATGGCTGCACGCCTGCTTCAGCCGGGCTTTGCCCGTCAACGGCGGGGGATATGATCTCCTGTTCGAATGCAAGGGCGGCCGCCAGGCGCTGCGCGCCCGCCAGGTGGTGGATTGCTCGGGCGAAGCCGACGTGGCTTGCAGCCTGGGGGCGCCGATGCAGGATGAGAAAACCCGGAAGTATTCCTGGGGTTTGCTTTTCGAAATGGGTTGGGTGGACCTGGAACGTTATCAGGCATTCCTCGCCGCCTGTCCCCGGAGTTGTCCGGAATGGACGCCCTGGTTGGCGAAGCACCTGGGCATGACCGTGGCAGAAATGACCAAGGATCTCTATTGGGGCGAGTGGGTGGATGGCAAAAATCGCGCGTGGCCGTTTCGTCCTCAGATCATGAAAGCGGTGGCCGCTGGCGATTTCGATCTGGTCCGCCAACTGCCGGAAGGCGGCATGATTCGCTACGGCTGGGACGGCTTCTGGCCGGAACCCTGGCATGGCGCCGACACCGTAACCGCGAATGTTTGCATGGTTACCGGTCTGGATCCCCATGACGTCCGCCATGTATCCATTGCGGAAGCCGCGGCGCGCAAATACGCCTTCGAATTTCTCCAGTTTTGTCGAAAGTACCTGCCCGGTTTCGAAAAAGCGGTGATCCGCACCATGGGGGCGCAAACGGTGGCCCGCGGCGGACGCGAAATTGTCGGCGAAGACCGGCTCCAGGCGGAAGATCGTTCGCGGCCGGCTATTCGCGAAGACGCCATTTGCCTGGCCACCCGGGACATGCTCGGCTTGCCGTTGGGAATGTTCGCGCCCAGAGGAGTGCCCAACCTGCTGGTGGCGGGACGGTGCGCCGACCAGGGCTACGCCGTCCGGGCCAGTGTGCAGTGCATGGCGGCGGGATATTCCTGCGGCATTTTGGCGGCGCTGGCGGCGAAAAAGGGGCTTACGCCCATGCGCCTGGACCTGGCGGAAAGACGGGCCGCCCTTGAAAAGCACGGGGTGCTCCTCCAGCCGCGCGGACCGGTCCGTGAAAATTTCAAGATTCACCAGCCGGACCTGCCGGGCATCCCGCGGCATGATGCCGACGACGGTTTCGAGCGCGCCAAGAAACTTTCCTGACGAACTGCGGGTGACTCATTCACTTGGGAAGGAAGGGGGGATTTCGAATAGGAATCGGCGGTGATGCGCAGTATGTTTGGTCATTAACTGGGAGCGCTGCCTCATGCCCCTTATTCCTGCTGATAGCCGCCGGCGGATCGGAAGCCCGAACCGGTCAATTCAACGAGGGTTCACCCTCATTGAATTGCTGGTGGTCATCGCGATCATTTCCATCCTGGCGGCGCTGCTCTCGCCCGCGATCAGCCAGGCCCGGGAAAAGGGACGCCAGGCGGCGTGCCTGAGTAATCTCAAGCAGATTGGTTATGCGCTGGTAATGTATGCGCAGGAGAATGACGACTACCTGCCCGGCGCTCGGAATCCCGGGACGGCGTGGTGCTGGGCGACCCTGCTGGAGCCTTACCAGGGCGGCATCCAGAAACTGCCGTGCCTCACCTGGAAGTCCAAGGGGTACTGGCACACTTGGTCTGGCACCTACTCTTATAATTTATATTTCGGATTCTGGAACGCAGGAACCTGGGTGTACAATCTGCGACGTCTGTCGCAATTCCGGCGCCCGGCGGAGGAAGCCGTAGTGGTTGACGGAACCGGGTTGACCGCCGCGGACATCAACGACTATTTTGGATCGGATTATGGGATACCGGGGGGCGGGAATACCTGTCCGGCCCTGCATGCCAACGGGTTCAATGCCCTTTTTGTTGACGGCCATGCCGAATGGAAAAGCAAGGCGTGGATCGATAATCGGCCCGGGGGCGACATCTTCTGGAGTCCGAGTCCGTAAGACAGCGCCTTGCCAAGGAAACGTATGAACCGACATCTCTTAAATCAAGCAATGTTTGGATCTTTTCTTGTTGTCTTTTCATATGCCTATGCAATGACGTTCACGCAAAGGTGAACCTCATCCAAACCGGTAATTCATCGCGCCGCACATGGCCTCGATCACGGCGACGGCATTCGCGATGGGCGTTTCTTCCGGCAAGGGCTTGGCGGTTTCCAGGAAATAGCCGCCGCTCTTCGCGAGAATCTTCACGGCATCGAGCACTTCGGCCCGCGCTTGCGCGGGCGTGCCAAACACGATCGCCCGTGGCGTGCCGATGCTGATCTTGGCCACTGGCGATTGGCGACGGCACCGAAGGCGTCTATGCGTTCGACCTACAGCGTGTTTGATTTTTCATTGAACTACGGGACCGGATCCGATAGAGTACACGCATGGTTTGTCGCATCGACATCGAAAAACTGGCCCGCGACATCGCGCGGGAGTTCAAGCCGGAGCGCATCATCCTGTTTGGCTCGTATGCCTACGGAACGCCATCCGAGGATTCCGACGTGGATTTCCTGATCCAGATGCCGTTGCGAGATCATCCAGCCCGAGAAGCTGTCGCGATTCGTCTGAAAGTTCGTCCGAAATTTCCCACCGACCTCCTGGTGCGAAGCGCTGAGCAGATTCAACAGCGTTTACAGCAGGGAGACAGCGTGCTCCAAGAAATCATCGCGCATGGCCTGGTGCTTTATGAAAACGGAGACAACTGAATGGATCGTCAAGGCCGAAGGTGATTGGGCCACGGCGGGCCGTGAGGCTGCAATCACGGATAACCCGAATCATGATGCTGTCTGCTTCCACTGCCAGCAGTGTGCTGAAAAATATCTCAAGGCCCGATTGATTGAAGACGGAATCACCTTCCCCAAATCCCATGACCTGGCCGCTCTCCTCGAATTATTGCTGTCGAAGCGCTCCGACCTTGAGGCGCTCCGCGCCCCTCTGGCTCGCCTCACCGAGTTCGCGGTGGGATACCGCTACCCCGGCGTATCCTCCACCGAAGAACTGGCGCGCGAGGCCGTTGAAGATTGTCGCACCGTCCGCGACGCCTTGCGGATCGGCCTCGGCCTGGGATGAAAACCGTTCTTCACGCAAAGGTGAACCTCATCCAAACCGGTAATTCATCGCCTCGCACATGGCCGCGACCACGGCAACGGCATTTTGGATCGGCGTTTCCTCCGGCAAGGGTTTGGCCGTTTCCAGAAAGTAGCCGCCGCTCTTCGCGAGAATCTTCACGGCATCGAGCACTTCGGCCCGCGCTTGCGCGGGCGTGCCAAACACGATTGCCCGTTGCGTGCCGATGCCGCCGCGGAAGGTGAGATGTCTGCCGAACTCGCGTTTAACCCGCCGAATGTCCATCGCCTCGGGCTGGAGCGGATGGAACACCTGCAACCCGATGTCCACAAGATCGCTCATGATCGGCGTGTTGTCGCCGCACGAATGATGACCCGCCGCCTTGCCCGCCGCGCGTACGCGCGCGTACAGCTTTGCCAGGCGCGGCTTGTAGAATTTCCGAAACACTTCGCGGCTGATCATGAGGCCGCGCTGCGAACCATAGTCGTCGCCGAACGTGACGCCGTCAATCGGCAGCGGCAGGATTTTGTCGAGCGCGCGGAAATGCATCTCCAGCAAAAGATCAAGTGCAGCGTGGACAAACCCAGGCTCGGCCAGATAGTCCATCATCGTGTTCTCCATGCCGCGCAAGTTCCAGAGCCGTTCGCCCAGCGTCGCGGTGAATTGGTAGAAGATGAATTGGTCGGGATGCCGGCGGCGCGTGTCCAGAATGAGCTGCAAATCCGCATCGGTGATCAGTTCGACGCGTGGGATCAACGCTGCATCCGTCTCCGCCAGCGGCGGGTTGACGAACACATAGCCCCCGTGCTCGCGCCGCCATTCGCAGCCGAAGCGATCCTTGAATCCCGACGCACTCACGTCGCTGACTTCGACGTCCCAGAGGATGCGCACGAGGTCGTCGCCGGGACACGGCCAGTGGTCGCGCGCGCCCCAGAGCTTTTCCAATTTTTTCGCGAGCGGCTTGGCCACGTGGAGCGTCCAGGGAATGCGCCGCGGGTTGCGATGCGCGAGCGCCTCGAAGGCCAGTTCTCGTGAAGTCATCATGCCGGCTTGCGCCGCCGCGGCAGGCGGGCCTGGGCAACCGTTTTCATCGCGCACGATTTCCGGTAGCTCGCCATGATTCGCGCTGCGTCTTCAACGGACGCCGCCTTGTGCCGCAACACGCCCCCTGAGGGAAAGCGTTGCATGACCCGCCCTGACAGCAGTTCGTTCTCAGGCACATCCACACGGATCAACGCGATCTTCCGTTCCCTGGCGATGGCATAGAGACAATCGAGATCGTTCATTTCGATCAAGTCCGCATAGATCTCGCTGCCGCGCAGCAGTTCCGCCGTGTCCATCGGCCCTTGTAAGTCGGGGATAACCCGCCGCACGGCTTGGCGGAGTCGCGGATAGCCGGCGAGCGCCGCGTGGTAGAATTGATAGCGGTCGATGACGCGCGGACACCAGCCGCGGCTGAAATCGAGCGGGTCGCAATCGAAGACTTGCTGGAACGCGTCCAGGCTCTCGTAGGGACGCGTCCAGGGCGGGTTGTCTTCGACCTGTTCGATTTTCGCGTCGAATACAGAAGCGATCACACCTGTGCCGAAGTTTGCGCGGATCGTCCACGGCAAATCGTCCCCGACTTCGTTGTGGCAGACGATGCTCGTCTCGAATGCATGGACCAGTTCATTGAAGAGCATCTTCTCGGGATCATCGAACACCTCGTGGTGGGGAAAGAGCTTGAAAGGACTCGAACTTGGCAGCGGATACGTCAGGCTGATCGGCAGGCGCTCGACCGCTTCCCAGCGAAGCGCCCGCCGATACAGGTCGTCCATTTCCGCCCGACGATCAAGCCGGACCGCGCTTTCCAGATAATCCAGCAGCTTATGAAGTCGGGGATGCATTTGTTTTCGTAATTACTCAGAGCCTGCCCCCGCAAAAGCGGGGGTTCAGGGTTCAAGGGTTCACGGTTCAACGGTTGAGGGAGTACGGAATATGAAAAACGCGGCGGCAAATGACAAGGAATGACTTGGCGGCCCTCCGAAAAGTGACTCATTCACATCCCGAGGTTCCCCGCGGCCGTTCGTTGTTCTGGTTCGGGAAGCGCGTATAGTGACAGGAATGGCAACCACTCAGGCTCACGGTTCAGAGGTTCACGGTTCAACGGTTGGCGATCCCCGCTTCCGCGAGGACGGACGCATGAAGATCGAACGTCAACTACGGTAGTGTATCGTGAATGATAAACGATCCGCGAATCAGGAGATGCTTCGTTGCGGCTCACCGCTCACGCTTCACGTGTCGTCATTCAATCGGCAATCGGCATTCGGTCCCGCAAAGCGGGAGCAATCAGCATTTACGCTCATTGAGCTCTTGGTCGTCATTGCAATCATTTCGATTCTGGCGGCGCTGCTGGCGCCCGCCCTGCGAAACGCCCGGGAACAGGCAAAGGGGGTGAAATGCCTGTCCAATCTCAAGAACCTGTATCACGGACTCTTGATGTACGCCAACGATGAGAATGATTATTGCCCGACCGGCTATGAATTTGCGGGAGGCACAGACGTTTTCTGGCAGCAACAAGTTGCGAAAGTCATCACCGGAAGAAATGTCCCTTACACGGAAGTCGTTGAATGGGAACAGTGCCCCTCCGGCGTTCAGTCTGCTGGGCAAATTGAATTCGGCAACTACGGTCTTCTCAGAGACCTGTGTTATCCGCCGCGAAAGTTGTCATCGGTCGCAGAATCCGCGCGAATCATTTTCGTTTTCGACGCCGGCGGATACATGATCCGACAAAGCACCGCGTTGGATCCGGGCTACGCCTACTGGTACATCCCCGGCTACAACCCAGCGGGCACGGCAATGTATAATGCCGACTTCACCAAGGATTCGCTGAATGGCCGCCACGGCAAGATCATCAACGTCGTCTTCGTGAATGGTCACGCCGAGAAGCAAGCCGTTGAAAAGTTTGTCAACGACAGCCAGCAATGGACGCCATGAGAACCAGTGATCAGTTATCAGTGATCAGTGAGCAGTCATCAGTGGGCAAAGGCCGCTGTCTTCTTCCACTTGCCTTGCTGGTGGGGGCGGTCCTTTGCGCCTCGTGCGGCGATCCCTCATTCCGGATTGCTCAAAACGGACAATCCCAGTATCGAATTTATTTTGAGACGAACGCGCCCAGCTCCATCAAACTTGCCGCGCAAGAATTGCAGCGCGGCATCGAAATCGCAGCGGGCGTGAAGCTTCCCATTGTGCATGGGCCGGCTAGGCCGATGATCGCACTCGGCGATACAGCGGCGTCTCGCGCCGCCGGCATTTCCCTGAAAGGTCTTCCCGACGACGCGTTTGTTATTCAGTCGCGCGAACAAAACCTCTTCATTGCGGGAAAGGACGATCCTGACGCGAAGATCACCTCCCAACCCGGCGGCGCGGCAGGCGATATCCGGGTGAGTCATGGCACGCTGATCGGGACGTATGCCTTCCTCGAAAAGTTTCTGGATGTTCGTTGGTTGCTCCCCGGCGAGTGGGGCGAGGATATCCCGAAGCGCGCCAAATTGCGCATCCCGCGGATCAATCTGACTGAGTCGCCTGCCTTTCCCAAGCGCATTCTTGCTTACGTCCAGGAGAGCGCCGGCGGACGAAAAGGCCGGCCCGAAGTGAACGAGTGGATTCGCCGTCAAAAACTCGGCGGCACCCTTCTCACCAGCGCCGGACATGCTTGGGACGAATACATTTCGAAAGAGACGTTGAAAAAACATCCTGAATACCTGGCGGTTGACGGTGATAAAGACAAGTACTGTACGAGCAAGGAGGCGGTGGTGCGAGAGTTCGCCCAGGGTGTGATTCATTGGATCGAGAAACATCCAGAAATGCCGTTTGCTTGCATTTCACCAACGGATGGCGGCGGCTTTTGCAAGTGCCCGACATGCCTCTCCTTTGTCGAGAAGAACCCGCACGGCGATCCGTCGTACAGCTATCTGATCCTCAAGTTCTACAATGACATCGCCAAAATCGTCGGAGCGAAATATCCCGACAAGCTGCTCTGCGGGCTGGTTTATTACAACTACATGTACCCGCCTCAACGCGCGATCTCGATGGAGCCTAATGTGGCGCTGGAATGGGCGGCCCTCGAATACTACGGCTTCGGCCTCTACAAGCCCAAGCATCTCGCTGAGTTCAAGGATGTCGCGCGAGCTTGGTCGGTGTTGACGAAACACTTTTCGCTCACCAGTTACACCATGTGGATGCGGTCGCAGTCTGGCGCACCGATTCCGCCAAGCATCGAGCTTCTCAAGCTGGAAATCCCCACGATCAAAAGCGTTGGGGCGAAAGGCGTTTACCTGGTTGGCCTCAACGCCTGGGGATACGGCGCTCCGTTGAACTATCTGTTTGCCAGGCAAGCATGGGACGCGAACATTGACGTCGAGAAAACCTATCGGGAATGGCTGGAACGCGCCTACGGTCCTGGTTGGCGAACCATGCAGGAGTTGTTCGCGCTGCTTGATTCAGCGCTGAAGGAGCACAAACGGAAAGAAACGAAGCGAAATTACGACGTCACCTACGACGTCATCGTGGATGTTTATCTCCCCCGCTTCGAGCAGATCAAGCGATTGTACGGTGAAGCCCTGCGCCAGGCGCAGACCGAGCCGCAGCGGCGGCGATTGCAAATGTTCGGCGACAACTTGGTTCAACTCCACGACAACCTGCGCCGGGCGGGTCTGCTCAAGAACCCGGCCCAATCCGTCTTCCATTGCTCCGATGGGGAGCGCGGCCAGGAGTTAGCCTTGGCGTTGACGGCCGATCCGAAGGCGATCTGGGCGCCGGAGCAGCGCAAGCTTGTCATCCCGCGTCTGCCGGCCGGAACCGCCGCGCCCATCCTTGACGGCGATCTTTCCGACGCGGCCTGGGCCAAGGTGGCGGTGGCGGATGAGTTCCGCCTGGCGGGAATGCGTGTCTCCGCCAGCCGCGTCACGACCGCCCGATTGATCTATGACGACGCCAACCTCTACATCGCGTTTCGCTGCGCGGAATTGAAATCCGATGAAATTAAAGCGAATCGCTGGCCGCGTGACGACGGCAAGATTTACCACGATGACGACTTGATCGAAGTGTTTTTCAGCGAAACAAACGATCCGAGCCATTGGTGGCATCTTACTGTCAACCCCGCAGGCGCGCAATGGGATGGCCTGAACGACAAGGTCGCTTACAATCTTGATTGGTCCTGCGCCACGAAAGCGGACGGGAACGCATGGACAGTTGAAATCCAGATTCCGTTTGCGTCGCTCGGCGCGCCAGCGCCTTCCGTGAGCACGGTTTGGCGGGCCAATCTGGCCCGCGAAGAACAACCCAGCAAGGAAAACTCAACCTGGAACGGCGTCGAAGAACGCTTCGCCGAACCGAACCATTTCGGGGAATGGAAATTCGGAAAATAACCTCATGGAAAGGAAGAATGCACAATGAAGAGAGAAATCACGTTTGTGTTTTGTTTGATCGCGTCTTGCTCGTTCACTGCGTTTGCGGCGGACGACCTGATTGACCTCACCAAACCGCCCGTCGCCGACGCGCATACCCTCCTGCTCCTCCACCTCGACGACGCCAAGAGCGGCATTGCCCAGGATGGCAGCGAGCGCGGCAACCACGGCAAGATCAACGGCGCCAAGATGACGGAAGGCAAATTTGGCAAGGCGCTTGAGTTTGACGGCGACGATGATTACGTGGATTGCGGAGGCGAACGAGGCAAACCGCCCGATTTCGATTTTGGCGACTCGACCGATTTCACCGTCGAACTCTGGATCAAAACCACGACGACGAACGCCTACAGTCATCTCATCAACAAGAAATGCAATCCGGCTCCCACGCATCCGGGCTTCATGGTTTACCTTCGCGGCGGCAACGTCAACGCGCTCATCGCCGACGGCGTGCGGCGGATTGAATTGAAACATGAGGCGAAAGTGAACGACGGAGAGTGGCATCACCTCGCGCTGATCGCCGAGCGAAAGGCGAACGCGGGGTTGTATGTGGACGGTGTCGCGGGAGAAGCCGTTTCGATGAAGGGATTGATTGATTTGACAAACCCGAACCTCACCCTCCGCATCGGCGATCGCGCGCACGACGGTGATTTTGAGGGCGCGATTGACGAAGTGCGCATATCCAACATTGCGCGAAAGTGGAAGTAGGCGCGTCCTCACCCAATCTACGCGCAAACATAAAGCCTCGCGGTGAAATCCCGCAACCATTCCATGACGCTGAAACCACAATCGCCCGCGTATGACGTGGTGAACGACGGTTTCGAGATCGTCAACGGTCCCGGCATTTACAATCGCTACCTGCCCGGTCCGCATTGCCGCGACCGCGATCATTTCGAGGAGCGTTTGCTTTCAATCGTCGGCGACAGCCCGAACGCCCTGATCACGCTGATCAACTGGCGCGTCGCGCACAAAGAAGATTACATGGGCGACGTGAAGCTGGGGCATTTCCTGCCCGGCGTTCGCGCGGGGAACGTGGACGCATGGCTCGATGATTTCGACTTCATCAAGGCCCGCTACGTGCGAGGGCATCAGGAATATGAATTGCGCACGGATGGTCTCGCTGAACCGATCCGAATTTTCTGCGTTTCGCCCGTGGAATTTGAGGGACTGTTGATCAAACTGGTGTTGCCCAAAATCTTTCCAGCGGGCAAACTGGTGTGCGCCTTTGGCGGCGCGACGCTTTTCAAGATCGGGACGCTCGACTACCAATTGGGGCGGGGCAGTGCCAGGGATTTCAAGCCGGCGGACTGCGAAGGCAACGAAATCTCGTTGCTTCAAAACGGTTTCGGTTTGCGCCGACCGCAAAAGGAACATCAAAGGACGCTCTTCGCCGCCGCCAATCGTGCCATGCATTGGCGCATCGGCGATGCCTCCGCTTTCGGCGGCGGCCCGGGTGCGGCACTCGCTTCGCAACCCGGCAATCAGCCGCTCGTGGTCGCGGCCTGTGAAGCAACGCCGGGCATGCAACTCTACCTGGCGCTCACGACGGAGAACCTTTCCTCGTCCTCGATCCGGGCTTGTCTGCAGAACCCGTCACCGGTCTTTGAAGCGTGCTGCCGGCATTACTGGAATCTCTCTCAGACAACGCGCATCGAAACGCCCGACAAGCGCCTCGATCTGGGTTTCGCGGCCCAAGTGCTGGCGCAGGACGCCGCGTGGCATGATCCGACCTTCACTCACGGCCCGTGGTCATGGACGACCCCTTACGCGGGCTGGCGGATTTGCTATGGCGCAACCGTGCTCGGCTGGCACGACCGCGTCCAATCTTCCACGGCTGAATTTCGCGCGAGCCAGCTTCGCGAACCGGAATTTCCGAATATCCATTGGCCCGTCTATGGGAACTATCCCGGCGGCGCGGAATGTCGCGGTTTCATCCTGCCTGTCGCTCGAACATCCAAGGGCGTGTTCAACTTTGGCGTTTATAACATGGGCGAGGTGTTGGTGGATCACGCGCTCTACGACTGGGAATGGACGGGCGACCTCGATTTCATGGCGGGCATGTTCGATTTCATCGCCGACAAGTTGTTGTGGGAAGAGCGCTGTCTGGACGCGGACGGCGACGGGCTTTATGAAAATTTTCTGAACACATGGGGTTCGGACGCGCATTGGTATAACGGCGGCGGTTGCATCCAGGCCAGCGTCTATAACTGGCGCGCGAACAAACTGATGGCCGCGATCGCGTACCGCCTTGGCCGGGACGCCGGCGTCTTCGATGCGCGCGCCGCGAAAATCAAGGCGGCCTGTCGCGCGCAACTCTGGGTTTCCGACAAGGGAATATACGCCGAATACAAAGATGCCCTCGGCTTGATGCGCCGACACGAGGCCCCGGAACTGGCCAGCATCTATCTCCCCATCGACGCGAGATTCTGCGATGATTTCGAGAGCTACCAGATGTTGCGCTACAGCGAACACGCCATTCCCAACGAGACCGACACCGTTTCCGGCGGCGGACGGCTGGTGTGGTCGAGCAACTGGTTGCCGCCGCTGTATTCGAGTCACGGGCTTTTTCCGCAAGAGATGATTCATCTCTTGCTGTGTTACTATCGTCTCGGCCTGGCCGCGCAAGCGGAGGCGTTGCTCGACGGCATCATGGCCAGCTTCCTCGCGGGCCCCTGTCCGGGGGCGTTCACGCATTGGGTGTTCCCGGATGGCCGTCAAAAAGGATCGACCGACTTCACCGATGCCACCTCGATGTTTCTACGAACGATTGTGGAAGGGCTGTTCGGCGTGCAGATGGATGCGCCGAATGACCAGGTGACGGTTCAGCCATGTTTTCCGCGCGATTGGAAACACGCCTCGATTGAAGCGAAAGACATCGCCTGCCGCTACACCTGGGACGGGGCGGTGGAGAGCATTCGCATCTCCACGCCGCGCAAGTTGCGGTATCAAGTCCGGCTGATGGCGCGCACATCGAAGGTGACCGAGGTCAAGCTGAACGGAGCGCGTGTTTCGTTTCGTTTGGAACCGGGCATCGGACGAACCTGGGTCGCCATCGCGACAACAGCCACGAAGGCCGCCGAAATCGAAATCACGTATGCGCCGTCGGAACTGCCCGCCGTCGAATTTGCCAACCGCGCCCAACGTGACGCGTCGTTTGTCGTGAAAGCAAAACATGGCGAGTTGCTCGAGTGGCGCGATCCGCAGGGCGCGCTGACGGACGCGAAGCGGTCGAGGACCGAACTCACCGCCAAAGTTGGAGCGGAAGCCGGTTGGCATATCTGTTTCGTGCTAACGCGCCAGAACGACTGCGCGGCGTGGCTGCCCGTGGACTTCGAGGTGCGCGCGCCGGCTGGGAATGTGACGCGACCATTTGACAATCTTCCGACTGACGCAAGCGCGCGGCGGAACCTGCCCTGGCAGATGGTTTCGTTGGCTGACCACGTAAACGAAGACCTTGTGCTCTTGCACAAGCGCGAATACCTCGATCCGCGTCCCATGACCTACTCGATCACGGTCAAGAAGGACGGGCGTTCGATCTGGGATCACAACGCCAGCGGCCGTTGTGTGGTCAACCCGTGCGTCGAAAGACTCAAAGGCACGGGCGGGACCTTTTGGTCGGACCTTGGGGTCCCGTTTGCGGTCCCCGAAGACGGTCGCAACGTCGTTTTCACTTCCCAGTGGCGGAATTTTCCCCGGAGCGTCGAGTTGCCCATTCACAAGAGAGGGCGCGAGGTTTTCCTCCTTCTCGTCGCGTCCACCAACCCCATGCAAAGCCGGATCGAGAACGCGCGGGTTTCGGTCACGCTCGCCGACGGAGGCGTGCGAGAACTGCCTCTGATCAATCCCGACAATCTTGATGACTGGCTTTGCACGCCTTATCATCAAAGCGGTTTCACGCAATATCTGGGCGAGAAGACTCACGCGGTGATTCTGAACATGGACCTGGGCGCGCTGCAAGAGATCGCCTGGGTGCGCTTGGATTGCCTTTCCAATGAAGTGCTGGTTGGCCTGCTTGGAACGACCGTACTCTAACTTCTGAAAACGAAATTCCATCGTTGCGCACCGGAAGGGAACGTCCCGCTCCTGAGCTTTGAAGGAACCGCCTTTGAGTGCGGCCAGCAACTTGGTCTTGCTTGGCAGCATTCCTTGAAATTGAACGCCGCCGCCGCCAACGGACGTTGGACTCCCTGGTGGTGGAAGGGTCGCGGCGGCATCGCCGCGAGCCTGGTTGAGCGCATCGCGCCTCATCTCGTGGAATTGATCAGGATGGACAAGAGGTTTTGAGACGAAGTAGTCTTCGTTGCCCCATGCCAAAGTCCAAACGTCGCTCCACGAAACATCTCCAGATCAAGGAACACCTCGTCCGCCTGATCCGGAGCGGCCGTTGGGGTGCGGGGCAAAAGATTCCATCCGAGTACGCGTTGGCGTCCCAATTCGGAGTGAACAAGACCACGGCGAACAAAGCGGTGGCCATCTTGGTTTCGGATGGTTTCCTGGAACGGAGGCATGGGGCGGGCACCTTTGTCGCCGATCCCTTTGCCCGAAACCTGCCCCTGATTGGCATTTATCTCAACCTGCGGCCCGGCACCTATTTTTCGCACCTCCTGGTTGGCGCTCAGGAGGAGGCGCAGTCCCGTTCCTACGGCCTGCTGTTCTTCCAGTCGCCGGCCAACGAAACCGAAATCGATGTTGACCGTTTCTGGAAATACGTGCGCGCCACCGGACTCAACGGCTTGATCATCAACCGCCCGTTCCAACCCGGCGTCCGCAACTTGCCGGTGGTGTTCCTGGATACCGCCGTCCAACGGGCGCAGGCGGACCAGGTGCAGACCGACAACGCGGGGGGCGGCCGTTTGTTGGCCCGGCATTTCCTCGAATGCGGCCATCGGCACGTGGCCTTTATTTCCCAGGATGCCGCGCGCGGAGACCTGATGGACCGCGCCCGTGGTTTTCTGGACGAGTTTCGCAAGCGGGGTCTGGGCGAATCGGCGGAACGCCTGCATTGTTTCTCGAAGGCCCGGCACAATCTGCTGGCCGTCATCAACCAACTGCTCGGCGCCGACCATCGCATCACGGGCATTGCGTTCGACTCGGACCACGTGGCCCGGCAAGGCATTCAAATCCTGCGCCGCCTGCGCAAGCGGGTGCCGTTCGATATTTCCGTGGCTGGCTTCGGTAATGTGTCATCGCCTGACGGTCTCTTGAAAATCACCAGCATCGAACAGCATCCGCTCACCCTGGGACATCTGGCGGTTGCCACGCTGATCGAGCGGCTGGAGGGCCGCCTCAAAGGCCCCGTCCAGCGGATCTGTCCGGTGGAACTGGTCAAGGGCGATTCGGTGGCGGTGGTGCGATAGCAGGGGATCGGACCATCCGCGTAGAGTTTTGGCGAAATCACCCGCACCACGAGATCGTCGAAAGTCACCCCGCCACCTCATGCCACATACCCCAGAATGACATAGAACGGCCAGCGCACCACCCCAGGCGGTCTGCGCTGGCGGGGCATCCCCAAACTGATGGCCAATCACTTTGATTGCCCAGGCTCAGACTTCCTGATCTCACCCCGCGAATTCGGCAATATAAGGATAAGGTCCTGAGACCAATCCATGTATTCCAGGGCTGATTTCCAACGGTTTACGAAGATTCTGGTACCTCTGGGGTCGCAGGAATGGTCTCACTTCAGATTCCCAAGGATCAGGAAGTCTGAGGCTACGCCAAAGCGGGTCCGCCGGACAAATCCATTCGGTTGCGCACAGTGTTCCGATTGACGTCTAGTTATTTAAGGGACACTAGTAGAGCGGGTCAAAATATGTTTTAAAGTTTGTTGTCGCCAAGTGATCCATGGCGGCGCTCGCATCGCTAATATACGGGACCACCGTTTTTGTTCCCTTAACATGTCCATCCATGAAAAGGAGATGTAAATAACCGCCGTGCACGTCCCACTGCCGGTTACACCAGTAGACATCCGCTACGATACATAGATTACCATCGCTGATACTATAGTTTTGATAGATAAAATTATAGGCAGGTCCAACTGCATCCGGTGTGCGATATCCGTAGCCAGTCCTCGCGTCAGCACCAGGGGGATCCCTGCGTCTAAGAAGCTCTCTCCGTCATCTTGAGCATATCCTCCCAGATAAAAAGGCAGCCCTCCCGACGCATCAAAACCCTGAACGCGACTGGGACAGAAAAGAACCTTTGCCGCATTACTCCTGGGGATGTAATCCCAGCATAATACCCCCAGATTTAGTTTCATCATCGGCATTGCTGCCCCATTATAGGCCGTATTGACACTATTTCCTCCTCTATACCCCCATTCGAGAACCCCCGGCGGCGCCTGTCCGTTATTGTCATTCGCATAGAGATGGATGAGTTGCCCGATTTGCTTGAGGTTGTTGACACAGCCCGCTTTTTTGGCCGCCTCCCTGGCATTTTTAAGGGCTGGAAGCAACAGCGCCGCCAGAATCGCAATAATCGCCACCACCACCAGCAATTCAACGAGCGTAAAAGCATGTTGGCATGAACTTTTGCCACGGACCGACAGGACTGGCCGCCGTGGTGGGAAGAGTCTAAGAATGGATTGATGCGCGGTCATGGACAGACGGTTTTTCCTACATCTTTGGTCTGCTAAGGTTCCCATGGGTCCCACCAGGGTATTAGTACAGCGGGTCAAAATATGTTGTAAAGTTTGCTGTCGCCAGGTGATCTATGTCGAAGCTCGCATCGCTAACATACGGGACCACCGTTTTTGTTCCTTTTACATGTCCATCCATGAAAAGGAGATTTAAATAACCGCCGTGCACGTCCCACTGCCGGTTATAATAATAGATATCCGCTGCGATACACAGATAAGCGTCTCCGCTGATACTATAGCTTTGATAAGTAAAATTATAGCTGGGTCCAACCGCATCCGGTGTGCGATAGGCGTAACCAATACAGGCATTCCCGTTGTCCCAAGCGTCAAAGAAGCTATTTGAGTCCTCTTGGGCAAATCCTCCCAGATACATGGGCGTTCCGCCCGCATTAAAACCTTGAACGCGACTGGGACAGAAAAGAACCTTTGCCGCATTACTCCTGGGGATGTAATCCCAGCATAATACACCCAGATTCAGTTTCATCATCGGCATACTTGCCCCATTATATACAGTATTGAGACGATTTCCGCCTCGATACCCATACTCGAGAACCCCCGTCGGCGCCTGTCCGTTATTGTCATTCGCATAGAGATGGATGAGTTGCCCGATTTGCTTGAGGTTGTGGACACAGCCTGTCTTTTTGGCCGCCTCCCTGGCATTTTTTAGGGCTGGCAATAGCATCGCCGCCAGAAGAGCAATAATCGCCACCACCACCAGCAATTCAACGAGCGTGAAAGCAGGTCGCCTTGAACTTTCGCCACTGACTGATACGACTGGCCGACGTGGCGGGAAGAGTCTAACCTGGATATTTTCACACTCCGTGTGTGAAATATCCACCCAAGGCCGAAATCGCCCCGAAAATCGGGGCTTTTCGGGGTTAGCCCCGCCCCAACCCCGAAAGCCTTCGGGGTTGGGGAAAACTCGGCCTTGCTTTTTGCCCCGAAAGCTTTCGGGGCAAAAAGACAAGGCGCATATTTCACAAGTCAGAACTTGTGAGATATGCGGGCTAAGAATGGATTGATGCGCGGTCATGGACGGGCGGTTTTTCCTACACCTTTGGTTTGCTAAGGTTCCCAAGGGTCCCACCAGGGATGACCTGTCCCTTGCCCCGTTCCGTCTGGCGGCCAGGCAACCGACCGAATTGCTCCGCCGATTTCCTTCTCACTGTGCCGTTCCACATGCCCATCTTCATACAAAAGATTAGCCCCACCAGAGTGCCAATAACCTATGGCATAATTAGGATCACCTGGATCAGTGTATTGCGCAGGCTGGGTAAACGGGATCTGGTAAGAGCCAAGAAAAGAAGCATCAGCCACCATCACCAGTGCGCTTGTTCCTCTGATTGTTTGACCATATTTCCACTCCTTGTTGCCATTCTCTATCCCGTTCAGATACTGATTGTAAGCATACTGACACCATGGAGCATGAGCAACAATCACAGTTGGATTACTTGGACACTTAAAGATAAGGTTGGAAGCCAGAAGTTTCTCGGCGTCTGGAGGAGGCCACTCGCTATACTCGGTCAACCAGCCCCACCATGCGCCACCCATACACTCACTGCGATCAAATTGTCCGCCTCCCCACCTGTCGGTGGCTGCTGCGCGATAATAAGGTGGAAAGTATAAATCATGGTCTTCCGTGAAGAAGATCATCTTCAATCCTATTTGTTTGAGGTTGTTCATGCAGACGATGGCCTTGGCGGATTCCTTCGCCTTCTTGAGCGCGGGCAACAACAGCGCCGCAAGGATGGAGGTAATCGCGATCACCACCAGCAGTTCTATTAAAGTGAAGCCTCCCCCGCCGCTGCGCGGCGTCGTCGGCTTTACCCCAACGACCAAACCGGGCGTGAATCCCGCCTTGGCGGGACTTACCCGGCTTTCCTCTTGAGATTTAAAGTCATTCATTACCCCATACCTCTGCTTCCACCAACGTCATGGGCTTGCCGGGATCGCGCTCCTTTAAGTTCACCCGCAGGTATCGGTAGGTCCCCTTCAGCGGGTAACCTTTATCCAACACATCTTGCGTTGCATCCTGTTTCTCCGAAGATCCCAATTTATCCCACTTCTGAATATCTACGCTGCCTTCAATTACCACATCGGGCAGCTGGTCCGAGTAAAACAGCCGCAAAGAATTCACCTTAAAACTCTTCTTTAAATCAAATGTGATTGCGGTCTCCTTATTGTCGGTCCAGCTTACGGTCCATCTGGGAACCTCGGATTTGGATTCCGATATCCAGCGTCCCAATATACGGTTATTGGCCGCGCTGGGTCGGTCGGTTAAATGCCCCTTGCCAAATGGCATTTCACCGGATGCAGAAACATCAGGGGTTCCGGATGGCGGATGGGCATAACTATAGGTCCCATCGGATTTCAGATTATGCTTATTAAGCGGACAGTTCGCATCAAATGCAACGTTGTTGCCGGTAAGACAGAAGCCCTGAGGAACCGGGGTTGGATTTGGCGCCGGAAACTTAAACTTCCATATCTCACGGTTCATCTTTATCCCGATATCCTTCTGAAGGGCGGTGAAAAACTTTACCCACGGCGCGCCCGGATAGATGTTGCGTTCTTTCTCAAACGGGTTGTAGGCAAACAATATCGCCCGGCCTTTCCCATGCTTTTTTTGCGTAATGGCCGGCGAGTTGTCATCAGAAAACCTGGCCAACGCCTCAACATCCGGGCCGGCTACAATCTTAAACGCCGCGCCCTTGCCCGGAAGCGGGGCGGCATCATGCCCGGAAGCGGGGCGGCATCATGCCAGGAAACCGCAGGCAGGATGCCGCTCATTCCTTTTTCGGCGCCAACCTTTACGCCAAAAATCTTTTCGCGGTATCCGGTGATGTCATCCCCGTTTATATCTGTCATGAAACCCTGCGGGTCCGTCATTACGAGGGTTCCGCCCTGGTTCACAAAATCCATGAATTTATCAATAATTGCCGCGCGTTCATACCGGCAGAACGGTATGTAAAGAAGTTTGAAATCATTCAGATTCTTTGTTTTTCGCTCTATCTGCCGGTCGCTGACAAATTTGAACCAGGCGCCAGTCAGGGGTCCTGCCACAAGACGTTCGGAGAGGATGAGCGTTCGCTTTTTATGGCAGGAAGGACACAGGCAGCGTTGACCTGACCGATCAGACGCGCAACCTGATCAACGCCCAACGCTTTGCGCGCATGAAAAAAGAACGGTCCTTCTGAATTGCGCGCGCGGCGAATTGGTGGACAGCCGCGCGGTGGCGGCCGCGCTCAAAAGCGGTCAGTTGCTCGGCTATGGCGCCGACGTGCTGGAGGATGAGCCGCCGCCTGCCGATCATCCGCTTTTTGGGTGCCCCACCGCCGTGATCACGCCGCACATCGGTTCGCGCACTTACGAGCGCGTAGCCCGGCAGGCCAGGATGGCCGCGGAAAACCTCATTTTGGTTTTCAAGGGCCAAAAGCCGCTCGCGCAGGCAAATAATTTTAATCTTCTGGGAAGAAGCCAGTAAGGAAGCTTTCCAGAGAACCGTTATAGACGGCGTGAGCCAGAAACTCAGTGCCTTGTTGGTCCCCCCATGAGTAATAGATGATAACCTTCCCGTTGAATTCACACAGATCAACGTCCGAGTTGTTCCTATTGACGGCCTTGGCGATGCGCTCTCTCTGCTCCGTTGTGAGGTTGGGAATTCCGATAATTTTGTCTTGGGGGTCAAATTGCATCATCGGATTGAAAGGACTGCTCTGCCAGTCAACAAGATCTTTGGAACGAACGATGTGGGTCTCGTAAGTTGGACCAGGTTTGGCTTCAAGATAGATCATATAGTAAAAGCTATGGTAGAATCGCAGGGCTGGGCAGGCGGTATATCGGTCCTTAGAATAGACGCAGTGGGAGGGAGTGAGTTTCCAGTTGACTAGATCGTTGGATTCAGCAAAGCGGATGGTGAATGGAACGCCAGCTTCGAGAGGAGGCTTATTGATTTCGAAAGCCATGGTATAGCCTCTTGGTCCTTTGCAGACAGAATTATTATAGATTCCCCATCCCGGCAAGTCTAAGGCGGTTTTGGATGACCAGGTTTCCAGGTCTTTATCTTTAGACCAGAAGACTTGGATCTTCAAACCGCCCCAGATATTGACGCCATAGACGTAGACAGTGTCGGCTTCGACATAAGCGCCGCCAAGGTGGTAGCCTAAAGCAAAGGCGGGCGTGGCTTTGCCTGACTCGACATCAATGAAGCGAAAGTAGGAGTCGCCAGTTTTATTCGGCTTATAATTGGCGCGCACGTATTCAAAACGATAGAGTCGATCGTGAAAGACGATAGGGGTGGTCTCAACCATATCGCAATCGATGGTGCCCAGCTTTTTGATTGGCACTTTCATGGCTAATTTCCCTTGATCTGAACGTAGGGTGGATTTTGGATGACAACGTCAAAACCTTCTTTTCCGTGGAAGACTTCCGAGAAATAGATTTCGAAGTCGAAAATCTCTTTGCCATTCGTTAATTCGCGAATCAGATCGTCAATCTGTCGGCGGAGGGACAGCTTTTTTGCCGTATCGGTCTCGTCAAAATAGAGCGGCTTCAATTTCTCAACCTGAAAATGAAACTGCACTTCGCGGCAGCCCGCGGGCAGTTGCACTTCGCCCGTTTCGAGTCGCTGACCACCGAGGACGATGCCGGCGTATCCGAATTTACGGTCGCGCAAGTTGTCCACCTGCAGCCACTTCGGCAATAAACCACGGTTTGAAAAAGCCCCATCGTCCCGCTTGCGGTATTTCACCTGACCATACAGGAAGAGCACGTTGGCACCACTATCATTAAAACCCTTGTCCATTTCGGTCGAACCAACTATCAGGATTTGCCCAGCCAGTATGAGTGAAGACTTCCGTTGTTTGATGCCAACTAACATGACCGTCACACCACAGTACCATGGTACCACGGTTATGTCTAGTTCCATAGCCCTCTATTCCTATCCCATAAGCATAGGCGGTAGCAAATGGATTAAATGGGGGGCTGTTATCAATAAGCAACACTGTTTCACTGATTTGTATAAGTTCACTCCTGCGTGCACTCGCAGTCACCTGGTTTCCTAGGTATCCACCAATAAAATTTAGATTATAACCGTACGAACCCCAGTCCTGATACTCTTTCTCACTGGGACAATGCCAAACCGGTCTTTTCATCAGTTCCCATCTATCGTTGCTATTCCAGTCGAAAGTCGGGCTGAGAGGATTACCCAGATAGGGAGAGATTGAAGCTACCCACCTACCATCCCAATACGGTGGGTAAACATCTTCGTGATCATCGAGATACATCTCAAAGGCAGTTGCGAACTGTTTTAGATTGTTCATGCACTTTACCTGTCTGGCTTTTTCCCGTGCCTGGCTCAACGCCGGTTGCAGCAGCGCCGCCAGAAGCGCGATGATGGCGATAACGACCAGTAACTCAATAAGTGTGAAAGCGCTCCTACTGAGCATGGAGTGCTGACCGAGTGGATGCCGTTGGCCTGCGGCAAACGTCGGATAGTCTTGGCTTACATACTCGCCCGAACATTTCGAGACCATGAGCAACTCCTCTTCAGTTAGTTCAAGACCACAGGCCGGTCGCCAACGCGGTGGTCGAGCGCCTTAACAAGAGATGCTGAGTGATTACCGGACGATCCTATGGCTTTCATGTGCTTGAACTCCTCCTGTTCATAAGATGTTTTCAATGATGACAGCGCTACCTGCGGGTAATTGGGTCAGGTCGATGAGCCATTCCGTTTTCCCTTCCGGCCGCAGGGCTTCCGGCGGGCTGGATGATTTCTTCCCTTCTTTAGTAAACAGGATTACTTTGGGCGGTTTGGAACCTCCCACAGTATATTTTCCGGGGACACAAGTGATAGTTCTTTCTTTGCCCTTGATCCATCCGGCATGTAATTCTTCAATAGTGATTGGATACATGTTTTTAACTAGCTCATAAGCTTCGTTATCTGTTTCCTTGATTATGGTGGCGTAGTAATAGAAAAGACCACCTTTTTTAAGCCGTGCGATAACAGCGGCAACCAGATCCGCTCCGCTGTGTCCTTCTGCTGCATCCCAGCCTGCCGAAAGACCAATGGGAGCGCCAAGGTGCCCTCCGTTGATGTCACTGGCTTCAGAAAATGAAAAAAGAGGCGTTGATTGAAGTTCTTCCCATACCGGATAATCATTGCAGACTACAATGCCGCCGCGCTGGATAATATGTTCGACTATTGCCTTCTTGGCCGGTCCTTCCAGGATTGGAAGCAGAGCGGTTTCTCGTGCGACTGTAAAACTATCAGCATCCATCTCTACTGTTCTGCCATCCCATTGGTCGTATGTTCTAAGATTAGGGCAGACGAAAAGATCGAAATAAATGCCCCTGAATCCGGCGTCCATTGCCCCATCAATTCCTGCCATGAACTTTTTGTAATATTTGGTGTCCAATTTGATGTAGGAACGGAAATTGGTAACCGGTTTGCCGAGTGTATATTGTTTTGAAGAGCTAAACTTATTGTCTTTTGTGACAATAAATCCATCACTAGTAGGCCATTCTTCCAAGTCCTCGGGCCAGAGCTTGATTTCTATCTCATCAGGAACAGGCTGAATAGATGTTTCAAAACATGGAAGGAGACGGACTTCCGGCGGAAGTCCCTTTTTAAAGTTGGCGACTCCCCGGCGTATGCCACCAATCCATGCCTCTAATGACAGGTCCCCGCCATCATAATAACAGAACCACGGGCTAAACATGCCAACAGGCGCATACTGGCGCTCCATAGACTTATTGAATTCTTCGGGGGTAATGGTCCTGTGTTTGTCACGGATATCCCCAAAGAATTTTCCAGGCCCAAGGATTGTGTAATTTGCGCCGATATCTGAACGGAGTCGGTTTATAAATGAAAAATAATCGTTATCCTCCATGGGGTAGATCCGCCAGCGGAGAGTGTATGTTTCTTTAGGGGCCAATCCCAGTTCGTTTGACCCGAACACGGCCACGTTCCTTTTGGTCTCCATCATAAGCTGATTGCGGAAAGCAGTATCCTGCGCAAAAATACCAAGTCCGCCCCGGTTCATTCCGAAAAAAAGCGTTGGATTACTTGGCGAATGCACCGGCTCGGTAGGTAATTCAGGATTTGCGTTATATCCGCCGATTTTCAATTTCAATGGATTCTCCTCGCTCACAAACCGGTTGCGCACAATGATGCCCAGGATATAGTCGGTTTTATTCATGAAAACATCATGGATTTCAAGGAATCTCTCGTGGCAAATGACCTGGCGCTTGAATGTGTAATATTTTCCTTTGGCTTCAACCGTGACGTTCCGTCTGTCAAGATGGGTAACAGGTTTCCAGGCGGCTTCTCCGGCAATGTTTTTTTTGTCGGCCGAAACGGCGTTCCAATTCTTTCCCGCAAACGGGTATGAGAACGAAGCGTCAAAATAGCTCTTCCCGCTTTCGGCAGCCACGCAGAACCCGCCATTACTGGAGACACTGACAGAATAATTGGATGTCTTTAATGTTCCGGTCGGAGAAAAATCAACTGTTATTTTCTCATCGGTTTCAATGGACGATTTCGCCTTGATGTATCCTATTTCGAGCGACGCGACTTCTACAACCGGAACGTTCCCCGAAGCATCTTTTTTAAACGTATTTGGGTTTACGGCGCTTGTAAACTTCAGGATATTCGTTCCGTCAGTTTTGGCAAGGTCTTCAATCCGCAACACATACCAGGTGGCTTCCTTGAGTTGCGCGGGATCATTTACCCACTCTTTGTTTATGGCATTTATGTCGGGCGTGAAAAACGTGATGTAGTTGTTTCCGGCAACCATTGCCGAGGTGCCCCATCTTGTTGATGAAAAAATTGTGGAACGGTTCAACAAGCGATCATTTGCACATTTATCCAGTTCGGTAACGGCTTCATCATTGAAATTGAGCTTGAGGAATGTGTTCCATCCTTCGAACTCCGGATATACAAGCCGGGTTTGGAATCGAATCGCTATTGTTTGACCTACCGCTTGCGGGATGGGTGGAATGGAAATTTTGGCCGACTGTTCCGCTCCAATCCTGATCGGTTTTTCGTGGCGCCATATTCTTTCGAATGGAAGGCGGAGGGCAAGCGGTTTCTGTTCCTTCGCCTCTTTAGCGGGAATATAACCGACCGCAAGCGAAGCAACCTCAACTTCAGCTTTGGGATATGAATTGCTCAGACGAAGCAGGTTTCTGGAATCTTTTTTTGAAAGGTCATCAATGCGGAGCATAAACCATGTTGCCTCAATTTGTTGCGCTATATCGGTTATGGACGGATCGATCTTGTTGAAATCTTGTGTGAAGAAAATGAGATAGTGATTGTCGGATGCCATAATTTGGGTTTCCCAAATGGAGGAACTGAATATGGAAGCACGGTTGATTAAGCGCCCTATGCCGTTCCTATCCGTTTCTTCAAGTGGTTGTCCGTTCAGATGAAGGCCGAGGAATATGTTCCAGCCGGTAAACCCATTGACGCGGGCTTGATAACGTATGACGGCAATTTTACCAGGTTGGGACGGCAACGCAGGAAGGGAACATTCAATGCTTTTTTCTGATGTCACCTTAATCGTTTCCGCGCTTTTCCATATCTCTTCAAACTGCATTTGTAGCGCAAGCGGCTTATCTACATTCTTGTCGGAGCCGAAACACGAAAGACTTGAGATAACCATAATTATGGCTAAACAACTGAAGATAACTTGTTGTTTTTGAATCATCAATAGGGAACCTCCGGAAATCACTTCCGGAGTTTGAGTTGAGGGTTTTGGGGGCATAGCTTTCTCCGTTTTTGTTTTTCTGATTAAATTTGGCTCTACCTTACTTTGAGTGGGTTCAGAGGGGGCGGGGATCGCTTCTTGCCGACATCATAATCGCAAAAATATCAAAGATGCGCATGTTCAGCAGCCCACCACATTCCCAGCCGTTGCTGCTCTCCGACCTCACACCGGGGCGTTTTCCCCTCTGGAGAACCAAGGGGAGTCCCTTGATATTAAACGCTTTCATAAGGGCGCCTCCGGAAACTGCGTTTTTGGGGTCTTCATAAATGAATTTTTCAGAGTGAATGATGTTTTGTTTTTGTTCGAAAGAAGGGGTTTCCTGAGGCGCACGGGCGCGCAGGAAATTCCGTCGTGGGTCGCCAGAATTGTGTCGGCCAAACGCGTTTCATAACCTGTATCGATACGCCAATTCACGAATCGCGTCTTTGCAAATCGCGCACTCTGAAATTGCAAATCCAGCACGCAAACGCAACCGTTCGGTGAACCCATCTTCCGTTTCGGGGGGATTCCTGTGACACTCTTTGGCAAATTCAGCGCAGGTGCGTGATGCATATGCCAGAACAAAGGATAGGAATTTTGATTTTGGGGCTTGCCCGGAGCGGAGGCGGAATCCCTGCGCTGGCGCGGTCCGAGGGCCTTGAAACCGCTTGATCATGGCGCGTTGCCCGTCTTGGAGGTGTGAAGGGCATGTTTCCGCTTGCGCCAAGGGTTGCATAGGGACAACAAGGCATAGCCAAGCCTTGAAATCAAGCCTTCTGATGCAAGCCCCTTCGTTCCGCCCCTGGTTGGAGGGGTGAAGGTTCAAAAGTCAGCGAACGCTTCTACGACAGGATTAAATTCCGGGTCGGGTTCGTAGGTCCAGTCACCCGGACGGATCGGAGGAGCGGTTTCCGGAGGCCCCCGGTTCTCCTCCCATAGGCCGCAATGTTCGAGAATCTTTCGGATGACCTCTTCCTGCCGTCGCTCGATGAAGGCGATGATCCGCATGGTCCCACCACACTGGGGACAGATTAAAGGGTCCGTTTCATAGACCTGCTTGATGAACGCCGCCCAACGCTGGCGGCATTGCTTGCGAAAGTCACCGTCAGGTTCTGGAACGGGGACGGGCGGGGCTTGCGCCTCGTCGCCCTTGACCTTGGCGCGCAGCCCTCGTTTTTTGTGGGAATACTCACCGTAGCAAAGGATCAGATGCTGGCCAGGATCGGGGATGTGTTGCGTGACTTCCGCCAGAAAATCCAGGGGGTCGAAAATCTGGAAATTGCGTTGGAAGGCGCCCTGACCATCGAGTCGGCCCGGCAGTGGAAAAGCCCGCGCGTCCGCGTGCTCGGCATGGTAAATGACCTGTCCGTTTTCTCCGATCTTCAGTATTCGCTCCAAACTGAAGGGACAGCGGACCATGTAGCGGACCAACCGCTGGAGGGCGTCGGTCTGGCCGGCTTCGATATGAACGCTGGCATCCACGCTGAAACCGGAATGTTTCCAGGAAAACGTGTGGCACAGCCGCCCCGGCTCCCTTCTTCCCTACCCCCTCCGCCCCCGGCTGTGTCTCTTCCGAACCACAGCCGGGGGCGGCTGTGCCACATCTTTAATCCACTCTCTGGCTGCATTCCTCCTCCGCCAAGGCTACGGCGGACAAGTCGGCATTCGGCCCTCGGCCTTCACCTTAATAGAACTCCTCGTGGTCATCGCCATCATCAGCATTCTCGCCGCGTTGCTTATGCCGGTTTTGAGGAATGCCCGGGAAAGCGGAAGAAAAGTCGCCTGCCTGTCCAACCTCAAGCAAATTGCGTTGGCCATGCGAATGTACGCGGATGATAACAAGGGTGAGCTGTTTGAGGAACCGGGCATGTACAATACGGCGAAATGGGCGCGCACCCTCCTTCCCTACATCGGCATGAAGACCTCTGGAATACCACCCCGAGGAACCGTATTCCAGTGTCCTTCAGTCATCCCTAGTCATCCCTGATTATGGCTTCATCGAACCGTACCACGATTACAATTGCCATTATCAATTCAACATCTTTTTATCCAGTGTCCGCTTGGTGGGACCCGTCCCGAACCCTTTTGGCCAGGGAGACTGGGCCTGGTATGGAAACAAATCTGGCGGTCTGACGCAGGCGGACCGAGGAAACCAGGCCGATAATGCCCAACCCGGAAATATTCTCATGGTCTGGGATTCCGCAAATTCCCAGACCATGACCGCGGGTTACTGGCAATCCATCATGCCCGCCTCCCAGTTTACTGGGATCACCGGCTACGGTCATGACCGGGCGGCGCGCATCGGCCCGGCCAGGGGCATTAACATTGTTTTGGTTGATGGCCATGGAGAATACATCGCCTATCCGGGCGCCAAGGCCAAATACCGAATGGGTCCCATCATCCTCGTGACGACCGGTGCGGAAAGCTACTGGTCTTATCCTGGCGCCTTTTGGCCGTGACTCCCGGCGTGCGACCGGACTATCCGCTTGCTTTTCTTTCCGCCAAACGCCGACGTTATGTCCGACGGGACGACTTTCACAGTCAGAGCTCTGGTCTGGTTGAGATCAACCTTATTCTTGGAAGACCTGCGCCGTATGGAGCTTGAGGCCGGGAAAGAGGGGTGACTCCAAAACATCGTCGGCGCCATAGGTGGCGGCAGGATTTTCGGCGTCCTTGCGGAGGTGATAAACTTGAAATTTGTTGAGGTCCGGATCCACCAGCCACAATTCTTGAACACCGGTTCGAGCATAGATCTCCCGTTTGATTCCTCGATCCATCTTCGCGGTTTTGGGAGAGGCGATTTCCACCACCAAATCAGGCGCTCCTTCCGTCCCTTGCTCGCTTAAAATCCCGCGGTTGGCATTGGAGACGTAGTAGATGTCGGGTTGATAAACGTTGACATCCGTCAACTCAACATCGGACGGAGCAAAATAAACCTTGCCGATCTTTTGTTTCTCCAGAAAATTCCGAATCAAAACGAAAATGTTTCCAGCAATTTGTTGATGCCGTCGTGTGGGCGCGGGGGACATGACAATCGCGCCTTGGATCAATTGATAGTGAGGCGGTCCTTCGGGTAGTTCGCGGAAATCATGGACCGTGAGCGGACGATAAACGGCCTGTTGCATGATGACACTCTACCCGCGGCGCGAGGCGCTGTCAACCAGCAAGCATGTATCCGGAAATATTTCAATTTTTTTTAACAGACAGTCATGAACAAATTGATTTGCAATAACCTCTGCTTATGAAAAACTCCTCCACCATGAAAAAAACACGACTTCTGCTTCTGACGGGCGGCGGCTTTCACGATTTCAAATATGCCGCGGCCTTCCTTCCCCAGCTCTTTCAAAATTCCGGGTGGTTCGAGGTCGAATCCACGGAAGATCGCGACGCCTTGAAATCCCTGGATCGTTTTGATGCGGTCGTTTTTTACACCCAGGGCGGCAAGCTTTCCGCGGAACAGGAACAGTCCCTCACCCGTTTCGTGGCCTCCGGCAGAGGTTTTATGGGGATTCACTGCGCGAATGATTCCTTTCGCGAAAATGCGGGCTACCGCGCCATGATCGGCAGTCATTTTGTGACTCACGCTCCCGAACCGCATCTTTATCCGGTCACGATTTCAAAAAAGGATCATCCGCTGGTGGCGGGCGTCCAGGAATTTCAGGTGGTGGACGAATTTTACCGCTGCGAATTCGACACCGGTCTGGATGTTTTTTTGACCGGCCTTTGGCAGGGACAAACCATTCCGCTGGCCTACACGAAGGCGCACAAAAAAGGGCGCGTTTGTTATCAGGCCATCGGACATGACTCGCGCGCGTTCGAGCATCCCGCGATTTCCCAACTGATCATTCGCGGCGCGCGCTGGGCCGCCGGCAACTGGCCCAAAACCATCCGGCCCCTGCGTTGGGCCACCATCGGTTACGGCGGAAGCTTCAACATGGGACAACACCACCTCAAGTGCGCCGCGCTGGCCGGCCTGCAACCCGTCGCCGTTTGTGAATTGAATCCGGAACGGCTCGAAGTCGCCCGCAAGGATTTCCCTGGAATTCGCACCTATCCAAAGGTCGAGGATTTGCTGCGCGACCCGGAAGTGGACGGCGTGACCGCCATCGTGCCGCATAACGTGCATGGCCCCCTCGGTCTGCAAGTCGCCCGGGCCGGCAAACATCTGGTGATGGAAAAACCGTTCGTGACAAAGGTTGCCGAAGCGGACGCGCTCATCGCCGCCGCCAAACAGAGCGGTTCGATGCTTACCGTCTATCATAACCGGCGGTGGGACGGCGATTTCCTGCGCATCGAGGAGATTGTTCGGAGCGGGCGGATCGGCGAAATTTTTCAAATCGAGGCCTGCATGGGCAGTTACAGCCGACCCCACGGCAAATGGTGGCGGGATGACAAGGCGATCAGCGGGGGCTTCATGCTCGACTGGGGCGCGCATTTCTTTTTCTGGATTGGCCGGCTCATGCCCCATCCCATCCTTTCCGTGGACGGCTTCCTCCACAAACGCCGCTGGCATCATGTGACCAACGAGGACCACGGCCTGATCCTGGTGCGTTACGAAGGCGGCAAATCGGCGTCCTTCGAGCTTTCCTTCCTGGCCGCGATTCCCAAGTCCCCCTGGCGCATTCTCGGCAGCCGCGGAGGAATCGAGACGGCGGTTAACGTTCACGGGGCTGCCGAAGGGCGTTACCTCAAAGTGATCTCATTCGGCGACGATCTGGTGCGACGCGAAGCAAGGGTCCCCTTTGCCGTCAGTTGGAATGATCCGCTCTTCAACCCATTTTACTCGAACGTGACCAGCCATCTTTCGGTGGGCGAACCCTTGGAAATCACGGCGGAAGAAGCCCGGAAAGTCATCGCCATCCTCGAAGCCGGGGAAAAAGCATCGCAGGAAGGGAAGGCCCAGCCGCTGCCTTGATAAAATCCTGAACTTTGTTTCTGGCAAGTGATCTCGCCTCCTACGTGACCGGAAGCGTCCTCCTGGCCGATGGAGGCCGGACGCTTCAATAAAAAGGTCGCCACAAAGATTTCCGGATGCATTTTGAGATGCAGGCTGACCCTTTCAATCGGTGGACCACTACAGGGCGCCGCCATGTGGCAAGGGCAATGATGACATTGCGTTCAGGAAGCCCCTTTTTGAAAGCGACGCCGTTCGCGGCTTGCGAGCGCGAGCACGCGCCACATGAAGGCCGCGGCGCGCGCCCCGTCCTCGCCCGCAGCCAAACGCGCCCCCTTCATGGTCCCGCGACGCAGGCATTGCGCCCACTCGGCATAGGTCGCGTCAAAATGTTTGGTAAACGGAACGGATTTCACCTGCGCGCGACGCGCGGTGATGATTTGCAACTCGCCGGAAATATGCGGCAGACTGGGAACCGTGCGCCGTTCGGGATTGGGCGGCCGGGCCATCCACGACACGATGCCGCGTTCGCCGATGATCTCGTGGCGCATGAAAAACGTCTTGGCCCGGCTGTGATGCGTATAGACGAAACTCGCCTCGATGTGCGCGAGGGCGCCGCTCCTCATTCGTGCCTGAATCAAGATATGTCCGGGATAACGGAACTGCGGCTCCACCCACTGGCCCATGGCGGAAACCGCCTCAAATTCGCTGCCGGAGAGAAAACGGGCAAGATCAAGGTAATGCACTCCGCAGTCCATGCTGCCGCCGCCGTTCTGCATGAAAGCGGCCCGGCGGGCCGCGGTCGGACCGCGCGCGCCGTGGGCGCTCCAGTTATAGACAAACCGCATGACTTGAAGCCTTCCAAGTTCGCCCGAAGCGATGCACTGCTGCATGGCGCACACGTCGTCATCGAACCGGTACTCGAAGTTCACAGCAAACAAGCGCTTGCATTTTCGCGCGAGCGCAACCAGTTGACGGCACCGGCGCGGAGTATCGGCCATCGGTTTCTCGCAAAAGACGTGCTGGCCCGCTCGCAGCGCCGCCGCGCCGATTTCGTAGTGCGTCGCGACGCGCGTGCAGACCGAGACCGCCTGGATGTCGCGCCTTGCCAGGAGGTCGCGATAATCGGCACAGGCCGCGACACCGTACTGCGCCGCAACTTTCTCGCGGGTTGCGGCATCGAGTTCCGCCACCGCCACGAGCTTGAGCGTCGGAGTTTTCGCAATGGCGGGCAGGTGGCCGTATTGGGCCACGGTGCCGCAGCCGATCAAGCCAATTTGAATTCTCCGGTTCAAACTCATTTGGGGTTAATCAGTTCCGCCCCATATTTCCGTCTCTACCAACGTTAGAGATTCTTTTGCGGCACGCTTTGCCATCGAGAGTTTAAGATAACGCCACTTGCCGCCAAGACTTAAAAGAACATCTAAAACATCAAGGGTTGGTTCTTGACCAGCGCGCGAAGCCAGGCTCTGCCAATCCTTGCCATTTAAACTGCCGAAAAGTTCCAGGGCGGGAAGTTGACCCGCATAAAAAAGGTGGAAGCTGCGCAATGGATAAATGCGTTTCAGGTCAAAGGTCACTTCAATCGGGGCAGTGCTGGCCCAGGAAACACACCAGTCGGATTCGTTGCAATAAGGCCAGGCTTTTTCCCATCCGCCGGGCGACTGGTTGTCCATAGCGTTGCCTGCCCGGGGCCGATCCATAAGTTTACCCCGGTCAAAAGGAATCTCTTTTTCTCCACAATCCGGATACCGGTCCGGCGGCAAACTGTAGCGGTAAGTCCCGCCGGTGCCAAGGTTCTTGGTGGCCAGGAATTTATTGGCGTGAAAATAACCGTAATTTCCAGTCAGACACACTCCGGGCGGCGTTTGAACGGCAATCTCTGTTTTATCGAACTCGGGAAAACTAAACCGCCAGATGTCCTGGTCCAATCTCCCGCCAAACGTCTGATGAATTGACCGCATAAGTTCCTGCCAACCAGGTTCTACCACCATTTCTAGGGTAAGGGGGTCATTCCCGAAATCGACATGAAAAAATGGATTTGAAGCAAAATAAAGCGCCTTTCCTTTGCCTATCTGGTGGAGGCAGATGGCCGGGTTTCCATTTTGAAACGTCGCAATTACTTTGGTATGACTGAGGTCTGTTATCGTGATTTTATAGGCCGAACCCGCACTTTGTAATTCCCGCGGCTGTTTTAATCCCAACGCCTGGAAGTCGTTAATCCTCAAGGTTTGGCGTCCGGGAAGCTTTTCACCTACTTGTACACCCAGAAGTTCCTGCGCCAGAAGTCTATTTTCCTCTCCGTTCGTATTCCAGATAAAGGCCTGCGGGTCGCCGCACACCAGAATTCCACCCTGCTTTACAAAGTCCAAGAATTTATTCACGATTCCCGTGGATTGGTAGGTAGCAAAAGGCACATAGACGAGCCGATATCGTGAAAGGTCGCGCTCGCGCCGCTCTATCTGCCTGTCATTGACAAACTTAAATGCGCCGCGACACACCGGACCTAATACTTCATAAGCCATTCTGATTTCTTTTAGGCCAAACCGCACCTGTTCATGAGGAACGGCGCCATGGGAATCATTTGAATAGAAAAGGACCGTGTCCGCCGGCTGAGGCGTCTTGATGGATTTAATGGAACCCATTTGGGCCGTCAATTTTATAATGGCGTTCCACTTCTCCGGATAGGAAAACTTGTAGTGGTTAAGTTCCCTGGCATACCATTCTACTCCCAGCGGGAAAACGCCTTGACCTCCATTTCTGATCACTTCATTATACATTTCCCGGGCGGTCTCCGGAGTGGGGACCATCTCGTCACCGCCAAAGGGCATCAACTGCAACATGGGCCAGACGGGCTTGCCCGTCAAGTCGGCGAAGTACTTAACTCCAAAGCCAAGATCCTTCATCCCCGGTCGAAGCTGGGGGGTAATAACATCCATTGGCGCGCAAAGCCGCCCGACATCCACCGGTAGAACCCCGACAAAATCCAAACCCATAAGTTTGGCTTCCGGCCAACGTTTGCGCAACAGACCGGCCACTTTCATAAGCTGAGCAGTCAATTTATCATCACTCCAGCGCCGAAACGCAATCCAGCGAAATGGATTATCGTCTGTATTGGAAAGCGGCATGCCATACTTCCCAAATCCGTACTTCGCTTTAATCTCCCGGTCGGCTTCTTGAAGCCAAGGATAACGATCTTCCACCGCGATCGCATAATTGGCGCGGTAGTCCAGTTCCTCACCCAGGACAAACGCCACAACATTTTTTGGACTGAAAGTTTCAATATCCCTGAGCGCTTTTTCCAGGCAGACCGGGTCAAGGCAGTATGATTCGCCGCCTTTCACGGCAACCACCTTGGGCGCTTCGGCGGTTCGGTTGGCAGAACATTGAACTACCTCCCAATGTTTTATCGGCAGGTTTTTAGTTTCCGGGTGCTCCGAATACCATCCATCCCGAATGATCATATTCAGATTATCGTACTTGCGGATTTCCTCAAGCAGGGAGTAACGGAAGGCATGTTTTTTCGCAATATTCCGGAAGAAAGCCGCATTACTTTCGTAAGACCAGATGGGATACTTCACCAACGGCGGCCCTTTCGCTTCAATCAATTCTTCGTACAGAGGCGCGTCTGCCCCCGAAACCGACTTGTGCATAATTGTCCTTTCTGCTCTGACCTCCATTTGGAGCGCAACACAAACCATAATCAGAAACCCGATCCCTTTGCGATTTCTGCTCAACGGGCACACAGGGAATTCCCCCGGGGCCGCCGGAATTGTGTCGACGCGTTTCATATTGTTCGCGGGAGAATACGCCAATTCACAAATCGCCGCTTTGCAAATCGGGCACTCTGGATTTGCAAATCGTGAGCGTCTGGCCGCGCCGCCAGGTTGGTTGACCCTACGCGGCTTTCTGACTGCGCGGCATCGCGTTTTGCATCCGCCACCGTTGCGGGCTGATCCCTTTTCGTTGTTTGAAGGAGCGATAAAAACTGGAAAGATCCTCGAAGCCGCACTCGAAACAGATGGAGACAATGGAATGATTGGTGTCGCGCAATAGTTTGCAAGCATGAACCAAACACAAGTTGCGCACATATTGCAACCAGGTGGCGCCGGTAATTCCTTTGAACAGATGAGTGAAATGACGAGGACTCATTCCGAGCCGCGCCGCCGCCATTTCCAAACTTTCAACCTGATAAAATGTTCGCTCCAATTCTTCCACGTAAACACCCACCCGGGCCGCCAGCGGGCCATGGACGGCCGGCGGATCCTGCCCCAACGCGCTCGTTGCAGTCAGGCGACGTTGCAACTTCGCAAACAGTTGCAGGGTCATCCCCACGATCATGGCGGGCGAGAACATTTTGCTTTGCGCCTGCTCATACATCAGCTGGCGCAAGTCCTGCGCCCATTCCTTGGCAAAGGTTGGATGACGCAAGACGCGAAACTGACGAGGGCTGATTTGTGAAAAGATGCCCTTGGGCATCCGATCAGCCTGAATACATAGGGACAGAGACTCCATGGGCGATTGCGGAGAGTCTTCCATCCGATAGCAACAGCCTTCGGGCACAATGAGGATATTATGTTTTGCCAGCGGATGGCGTATGCCGCCGGTAATCGCGACGGCGCTCCCTTCCAAAATATAGATAACATCCACAAAATCGTATTTTGTGTCGGTCATCCGAAAATCACGGTGGTGATGACTTTCCACAATACAGACGCCGTAAGGAGGGAACCGTGGAAGGACGGGCGCCCGCGCGTGCAGGTTAAAAACCACGGCTTGCATGTTTCCGAGAATAGCGGCTGACTGCCGAATTTGCAAGTTCAGAGTGCGCAATTTGCAACGACGCTATTTGCGAACTGGGCTAGCGTTGATGTCGGTAATGAATGCAGAGGCGGCATTCACTGCCTTAAATTTGATGGAATAAACCTTGACCAGAACAGAAGGATGAATTGTCGTGAAGGCGAGCGATTGCGAAGGCCGGGTGGCAATAATTACGGGGGCGGCACGGGGCATGGGCGCCGCCATTGCGCGGCTGTTTGCGGCGCACGGCTTTTATCTGTGCCTCAACGATGTGGACGAAGTCGGCATTGGTTCCACGAAGAGTCAAATTTCCTCGGGCGGGGCGCGCGTAATCCGTCAGGCGGGCAGCGTTGCCTCGGAAAGTTCGGTGAAAGCGATGGTCCAAGCCGCCGTGCGCGAGTTCGGAACGGTCCATATTTTGGTCAATAACGCCGGCGTACTGAAACCGACGCGGGTGGAAAAAATCACGGAGAAGGAATTTGACTTTGTCATGAACGCAAGCGCGAAAGGCTGTTTCCTGTGCTCACGGGAGGTCATTCCTCACATGAAGAAGCAGGGTTGGGGACGGATCGTCAACATCTCATCCTCGGCCGGTCGCAGCACAAGCACGCTCGGCGGCTGCCACTACACCGCCGCCAAGGCGGCCATGCTCGGTCTTACGCGGGCGATCGCCAAGGAGGCCGGTCCTTTCGGGATTACGGTCAATGCGGTGTGCCCCGGCCTGATCGATACGGAGATGGTTCGTCACACGATTTCTTCCGGCCAGATCAAGCGTTTCGAAAAATCGTTTCCGATCCCCCGCCTCGGCAAACCGGAAGAAGTGGCGAAACTGGCCTTATTCCTTGCGAGCGATGAGTCCGCCTACATCACCGGGGCTTCCATCGATATCAACGGCGGAGATCTCATGATGTAGAATACGATCATGGTGGTCGGCACAGGAAAATTGCAATGGTAGCAACCCAGAAAATTCGGTACGCGATTGTGGGCTGTGGCCTTATGGGCCACGCGCACGGTTTTGCGGTTTCACAAGATCCCAATGGCGAGCTGGTCCTGTGCATTGATCCCAAAAAAAAGAGAACCGAAACGCTCGCCGGAAGATTTGGCGGAAAACCTTCAACCAACTACGAAGCGTGTCTGACGCGGAAGGATGTGGATGCGGTCGTGTTGGCGGTTCCGCATAGCCTCCACTGTCCTCTGGCGCTCCAAGCGTTTGCGGCGGGGAAACATGTGATGGTCGAGAAGCCCATCGCATGTACACTGAAAGAATCGGATCAGATGATTCAAGCCTCCCGTCGTGGTCATCGCCTCCTTTTTGTGGCGCACGTGCTCCGCTTTCGCAAATCGCTGCAACTCGTGAAGCGAATTTTGGATGAAGGGATTTTGGGCGCGCCCGTCTTTGCGCGCTATCACAATGAGCACTACCCCAAACTGGGCGAGTTTCAGGCCTGGCTGGCAAACCATGACGAGGGCGGGGTTTTCGTTTCTGGCGCGGTGCACCACACGGACTTGATGCGTTGGTGGATGGGTGAGGTGCGGGCGGTGACGGGACACGCCATTCAAGTTCGGCCGGAGTACAAGAAGAGCGGACGGGAAGATTGCACCATGATTGTCTATGATTTCAAAAGCGGCGCCATGGGTGAAAGCACGTACAGTTACGCCTCGATCGCCCCGCAAGCGCTCATGAACATGACGGAAGCGTCGGTTGTCTGCACCGAGGGGCAAGTCCTGGTAACCCATGACCATCTCGTCCGAATCTACAGTCCCAACCATCCTGTTTTTGGCGACCGGAAAGGATTTGTTCTGGTGGAAGAGTCGCAAGCCACGTCTCTGGGGGAGTCTGGTTCAGCTGCGGAAGTGCCTCACTTCTCCGAGTGTATCTTGAAGGAGAGAGAGCCACTGATCACCGCTCAAGATGCCCGGCGCGCGTTGGAATTAGCGTTGGCAGCGAGAGATTCAGCCGCAAGTGGGAAAAGGGTGGATGTTTCAGGCGGTTCGGCAGCGGTGGAGAGAAATGCGCTATGAATCCCGCCGACCAGTTGATGCAGATCGTCAGGCAGAAGAAAGATCGGTTGATCGAGCTGACGCAAGCTCTGGTGAAAATTCCCAGCGTAAATGAGCCGCCCAACGGAAATGAGAAACCATGCCAGGAGTTCTTGCGGAAGCGTCTGCAAGCCATGGGCGCGCAAACGGACCTGTTCACGCTTGATGAAATACCGGGGCTGCGGGATGACCCCTTTTACAATCCCGGCAGGGATGCCGTTGGTCGTCCGGACTTGGTTGGCGTCTGGAAGGGAACCGGCGGCGGTCGGTCGCTTATGCTCACCGGCCACGCCGATGTCGTAGGCATTGGCAATCCCTCCCTCTGGAATAATGACCCATGGAGCGGTGCGCTGAAGGATGGTTTCATCCATGGCCGGGGCGCGAGTGACATGAAAGGGGGACTCGCAGCGGAGTTGATCGCGATTGAAGCCTTTCTTGAATGGGGTGAACTCCGGGGCGACTTGATCTTTGCTTGTGTGGTGGACGAGGAGTTCGGCGGGATGAACGGGACGCTGGCGGTGGTGCGGCGCGGATACCACGCGGAAGCCGCCATCCTCGCCGAGCCGACCGGTCTCGAGATCCTTCCTGCCACGGGAGGCGGGTTGCAGTATCGCATTCATGCGCAGGGCAAGAGCGCTTTCGAGACTCGGAAAGAGGAGGGGGAATGCGCCATCCTCAGGATGACGAGGGTCGTGCAGGGCCTCGACGAGTTGGAGAAGGCGCGCTGCGCTCGTTTCAGGAACGCGAAGTATTTTGGTCGTTATCCGATACCCGCGCCGATTTGTGTGATCGGCATTCAAGGAGGTGACATCCAGGTCGGCGGCGTGGCCGACAAATGTTGGATCGAGGTGTGGCATCAGGCTCTACCGGGTGAGACCGAAGCGCAAGTGATCGGCGAGGTGAAGTCTCTTTTCAAGAAGCTCGCTCAGAACGATCCCTGGCTTGCGAACCACATGCCCGACATTGAACCGCGTTGCAAGTGGATCGACCCATGCGCTGTACCCGAAAGACACGATTTTACGGCGGTGATTAGCGGGGCGTGGCGTCAGGTGATGAGCCGCGAACCGGAGTTGGGCGGGTTTATGGGCGCGACCGATGCCTCGCGCCTGCAACTTACGGCGAACACTGCCACGGTCAATTTCGGCCCGACACAGCGTCAGATCCACCAACCGAATGAAAATGTCTCGGTGGAGGAACTCGTCATCACAGCCCAGGTTATGGCTTTGACCATCCTCGGCTGGTGTGGATTAACCAACGAATCAATGAAAGGAAAAGAACGATGAAAACCCAGCATGAACTCTTGATCGGCGGCAAGTGGCAGACGGCGGTTTCTGGAAAGCGGTTCCAGACCAGAAATCCGGCCACGGGAGAAGTGATCGCGGAAGTGGCCGAAGGGGATGCGACCGACATCGATCGAGCCGTTGCCGCAGCCAGAAAAGCCCTGGATGGTCCTTGGGGACGGACCGATCCATCCGAACGAGGAAAATATCTGAGAAGGATGGCCGATCTGATCCGCAAGAATGCGGAGGAACTCGCCCTCCTCGACACGCGCGATTGCGGCAAGCCGATCACCGACACGCGCACCGTAGACGTGCCGGTGGCGGCCGAGTTCTTCGACTATTTCGCCGGGCTGCCCGACAAGATTTGCGGGAGCACCGTCCCCGTTGGCGACGGTTTCCTGAATTACACGCTCCGCGAGCCAGTGGGTGTCGTCGGCCAGATCACCGCCTGGAACTTCCCGATCCTGAACGCCGCCATCAAGCTCGCGCCCGCGCTGGCGTGCGGCAACACGCTGGTGCTCAAACCCGCCGAGGACACCCCTCTTTCCGCGCTTGAGTTGGGGCGGCTATCGCAAGAGGCGGGCCTACCGGACGGCGTCGTTAACATCGTGCCCGGATACGGCCCAACTGCTGGCGAGGCGCTGGTGCGGCATCCCGGCGTGGACAAGATCGCGTTCACCGGCAGCACGGAGATTGGCAAGCACATCATGCGCGTAGCAGCGGACACGGTCAAACACGTGACGCTCGAACTGGGCGGGAAATCCCCCAACATCGTTTTCCCCGACGCCGACCTGGATGCGGCGGTAGCGGGCGCGCTCTTCGGAATCTTTCTGAATCAGGGCCAAGTTTGCTGTGCCGGCTCGCGTCTTTTTCTGCACGAAACGATTTACGACAAGTTCATGGAGAAGCTCTTGGCAAAGGCCAAGTCCCTCCGCGTTGGCAATCCCATGGACGAAAAGACCCAGCTCGGGGCGCTGGTTTCAGCGAAGCAGCTCAAGCGAGTTGGCGATTACGTTGAATCGGGCAAAGCGGAGGGGGCGAAGCTGGAGATTGGCGGCGCCAGGCCGAAGGATTCCAAGTTGGACAAAGGATGTTTCTTTACTCCAACCGTATTCACCCGCGTGAAGCGCGATATGCGAATTGCCAGAGAAGAAATTTTCGGTCCGGTCTCTTGTGTCATGACCTTCAAGGACGAAGACGAGGCGGTTAGTCTGGCCAACGACACGACCTACGGACTTGCTGCTGCCGTGTGGACTCGGGATATTTCACGGGCGCACATAATGGCCAGGAGGCTCAAGGCGGGCGTGCTCTGGATCAATGTCACCACCCACTTTAGCTGGGCGACGCCATACGGAGGATACAAGGAGAGCGGCTTCGGGCGCGAGATGGGGCTTGAGGCCATCGGGATTTACACTCAGGCGAAAGACGTCTGGGTGAACCTATCGCGCGAGCCAAATCCGTGGTGCAATTGACACTACACGAGAAGGAAGAATAAAGGCATGAAACGACCAACCATCTCAAAACGCGTTGCCGAGCTTGAAACCATCGGCGCAAACTACACGGCGCGCCAGGCCATGGACTTGGAGGCAACCGGACAACGCTTCATTCCGTTGTGGGGCACTCCGAATTGCCAACCGGCCAAGCATGTCAAAGAAGCCGCGCTAAAAGCCGTCGAGGAGATTCAGTTTGGCCGGGCGGAGGGTTTGAATCCGCTTCGTGAGGCGCTCGCAAAAAAGCTGCAACGGGAAAATGGCATCACGGCAGATCCTGAGACCGAAATCGTTGTCACTTATGGAGCGATGGAAAGTCTGTTTTGCGCCTTGCAAGCGACGATCGACCCGGGGGACGAAGTCCTGAGTTTCAGCCCGATATTTTTCTTCTACGGACACATCCACCTGGCTGGCGGGAAGGCGATTTATGCGCATCTGGACGAGTCGGAAGGCTTCCGATGGAACGTGCGGGCGTTGGAAAAGGCCATCACGAAGTGGACCAAGTTGCTGATCATCAACACGCCGCAGAACCCGACCGGCTATGTCGCCACGCGCGAGGACCTGGAGGCCGTCGCCGAATTCGCGCGGAGACACGATCTGTTCGTTCTGTGCGATGAATCCTACGACCGCTTCATGTACGACGGCCGGAAACACGTCAGCTTCGCCTCGCTGCCGGGCGTGGCGGACCGCGCGATCAGCGTCTTCAGTTGCACCAAGAGCTACGCGCTGCCGATGTATCGCACCGGCTACGTGGTGGCGAACGCCGATATTTGCAGACACATCAAACGCGTTCATGAATGGATTACCTTCTATCCCTCCAACGTCTGTCAGCGCGCGGCGCTGGCCGCGATCGAAGGGCCGCAGGAATGGCTTCACGATATCCCGAAAAATTTTCAACGCATGCGCGACACAATCTGGGAGGGACTCAACTCCATCGATGGCCTGAGCGCCGTCAAGCCCCAAGGCGGACCCTACCTTTGGCTGAACGTCAGCGAGCTCGGCATGGTGGATCCGGAGAAATTGAGCCGATTGCTGATGCGGGAAGCCGGGATCGAAACGACGCCCGCGCACTGGTTTCAATCAACCGGGCATTTGCGCGTGCCGTTCGGGGGTGAATTGGAAGATCTGCGCCTCGTAGTCAAAAAAATGGCGGCAGTGGTGGACAGCATACGCAGAACATGAGCCGCGCACTGAATCACTTCGTGCGAGAAGAGAACGCGCGCCTCGGCGCCCCTTCTTGGCGTGTCCTGGAGAGTCCCCAAGGCGGACGCGTGCGCATCGACGGCGGATGCAAAATATCGCTGTGTTCAAACAACTATCTCGGTCTCGCGAATCACCCCGTCCTCAAAGAGGCCGCCATAAAGGCCATTGAAAAGTATGGAGTGGGAACAGCCGCGGCACGATCCTTGTCTGGGAGCACTCCGATCCACGAGGAATTGGAAGAAGAGTTGGCCGATTTAAAGGGCGCGGAGGCGGCGCTGGTTTTTAACTCTGGGAATGCGGCGAATGGGGGGGTGATCCCGGCGGTGGCGGTGGACGGAGACGCTGTCTTCAGCGACGAGTTGAACCACGGCAGCATTGTGGATGGTTGCCGCCTGTCACGCGCCGAAAAGAAAATCTACCGCCACAACGACCTGGCGCATCTGGAGGAACGGCTCGCGGCGGGCAGGGGCTTCCGCAAGCGCATGATTGTGACGGATACGGTTTTCAGCATGGATGGGCATATTGCGCAGTTGCCGGAGATCGTGGCCTTGTGCGAAAAATACGACGCGTTTCTGATGGTCGATGAGGCCCACGCCACGGGCGTTCTCGGCGCGCACGGGGGCGGAGGAGTCGAACACTTCGGCCTGGATGGAAAAGTCGATGTATTGATGGGTACGTTGGGCAAAGCGCTCGGATCAGTCGGCGGCTACATTGCCGGCAGCAACGATCTGATCGCTTATCTCGCCCGAGTCGCCAGGACCTTTCTTTTCACGACGAGTCTGCCCGCTTCCTGCGCGGCTGCGTCGCTCGCAGCCGTGCGGCTTCTGCGCAAAGATTCAGGGATCAGACAAAAGCTTTGGGACAACGTAACATTTTTCAAGAGCGGGCTGACCAGGCTCGGCTTCGATACGATGGGAAGCCAGACGCCAATCGTCCCGATCCTGGTTGGCGACGATGAGATCGCAAGGCGTTTCGCGGAGCGGCTGTTCCGAGCGGGCGTCTATGTAAGTAAGATCGGCCCACCCTACGTGCCGCCGAAGACATCCCGCCTTCGCACAATCATCACCGCCGCGCACCGCGAGGAGGATTTGAAGAAAACAATTGATGCGTTCGAGAGAGTCAGCCGCCAGTTGGGACTGATTTCATCCACGCCCGCTGCGCGGAGAACGATTTCCCATTTCAAAACGCGACGCAACCTCAGGAGAGCAAAATCATGCATAATCCAATAATGATCGGCGCAAGCGTGCCTTGCGGCATTGCGCACCTAAAGGATTTCACAAAGTTGAAGTTGGGGAATTGTGTGCTTACCGGACTCCCAAAGGAAAAGGCCGAAGCGCTGGCCGTGGTTGAATACTGCAAGGAACGCAAGATCATGCTTTTTTTCAACGAGATCCTCATCCGTGGCTCAACCGATTTGGGGCACTGGATGGCGGGGACGCCGCTCCCGCGCGATCAGTTCTATAGCAAGGCTGAGATAGGTCAAATCATCGACGCGGCGGGCGAGTTTTACGGGGGGCGCACGGCGATAGGGGAAGCAGGCGGGGTGCTTTATTGGCTGAAGAGCTATCTCATCCGACGGCGGGTTGGGGAATATGTGAACCTGCCGCCGGTCAAGACGATGTCCGAGGCCAGGGACGCCTACGTTGCCTACCTGAAGCGGTTCATTGAATTTGAGCTCAAAGAAATGGGCAAAGGCCCGTTGTTGAACGTGGATTCCAGCTTGGTCTTCAAATATCTCGTGCAAGCCGGCATCGACGTTCTAGGCTTGGAGGTCATGCCGGGAGATCCGCACTTGATGCACGCTGCCATTCGAGGCGCTGCTCGCGCGTACAACAAATCTTGGGGCGCGCACATCGCCATGATGTGTTACGGCGGCGTTTACTTCGATGAACTATGGCAGAAACGGTGGAAGACGGCGCTTTATTATTCTTACATTAGCGGCGCCAAATTCATGTGGCCTGAATCCGGGCACTATACCTATGATCAAAACAGAGGACAGATATTCGCCTTTCACAGCAAGGAGATGAAACGTGTGCGTAGAACGTTGCGCGAAATATATCAATTCGCTTGCATTCACACGAGGCCTAACGGCGCCCCCAAGGTCGCTCTCGGCGTGGTTCATGGCAACCTCGATGGCGCGCCAGGATTGTGGAACAAATACGTCTGGGGCCAGTTCAAAGGGAAGAAATGGCTCGCTGGCCCGGCCGAAAAGGGATGGGAACTCGTCAACAAGTTCCATCGCAAGGAAGAATGGTCCAACAGTTATGTTCAGGGCGAGACAGATTTCTCCGGCAATCCGCCTTATGGACAATATGACGTGGTTCCCATTGAAGCCCCGCTCGGTGTTCTCAAGTCTTACCGATGCCTGCTCTTTCTAGGCTGGAACACGATGACTGCAGAGATTTACGAGACGCTAAAGAAATATGTGCAGGCAGGCGGCCATCTGGTCATGTACGTCCCCCACCTCAGCACTCACACGGATCGAGCACGCGATCTCAAGCTCTTCCGCAATGGCGACTTCAGCGATCTGTTCGGTGTGAAGGTGCTCGGTAAAGGGAAGCCCAATGTGATGGGCGTAAAATGCTTTGCAGATTCCTCCCTGTCGGCCTACCGGTTTCCGCGCTGGCGTTTCAACACAGACCCTAGATTCATCGGCGAGATTACACCTGCCAGAGTAAAGGCGACCAGCGCACGGATTCTCAGCGGCTACGACGATTACTATCATACTACAACCGAGAAACTGGCGAGGCGGCCCATCCTTGTTGAAAACTCACTCGGTAAGGGTAAGGCATTTCTCGTGACTGTTTGGCAGTACCCAGGAGATGAAGGAATCCGCCTGTTCACAGAAGATCTACTGAGGACGATCCTCGCTGGTGAACAGGGCCATATCCGTTTGCTTTCCAGCGATCGGGTTCGTTATGCGGTTTATGATGGCGCCTTGCCCGGCTCAAGGCGGAAATACAGCGTGGTGTATCTCCTCAATACCGATCCGGATTGCCCGGCAGCGACCAGACTCTGGCTGAACGGACGCACCACAAAACCCTTTGAAATCCCCGCCAACGATCTTCGCATCGCGTACTGCTTCGGTAACTTGGCGCTCATTCCGGAAGATCGACGCGTTGACCTTGCTGCGTGGAAGACCCGCAAGAACCGACATGACGTCGGATTCTTCAATGTGCGGAAACAAAGCATAGAAGTGCACAACGTTGGAAATAGTCATCAGATACTCATGATGAACGGGGTGAAATGTTCTTGTGAACCACGCGAACGCAAGGTGATAGGAATCGGAAACAACGTCGATCGATCGCGCGAGGAATTCTTCGCGACCGGCTTTGGAGCAGAACATTTCATCCACTACAAGAAAGGCGAAATGCCCTATTAGAGGGTGTTAGGAAATTCTATGAAGTTTTTTTTGATTCAAAATCGAAGGCCATTTAATTTGGAGTCAACTCAAACATCGGCAGACAGGTGGCGGATTTCTGAAGCAGGGCGAGAGCACGCAGCAAGACAGCTGCGTCTGCCATCAACGACATGACCCACGTCACTCGCAGTCCGAAAATGAAGAACCATTGACAAGGGGGGAGCGATGTGCTGGGGCTGTCCCGCAAGAAATGACCTGGTGGCCCTCCGAAAAGTGACTCATTCACTTTCGAGAATGCCCCGCGGCCGTTTGTTGTTCTGGTCCGGAAAGCGCGTATAGTGACAGGAATGGTAACTACTCAGGTTCACGGTTCAACGGTTGGCCTTCCCCGCTTCCGCGAGGACGGACGCATGAGTCCCCTGAAAGTTTTTGGAGCGCCAACTGCCATCCGGGGATTGCCGCGCGAACTGGAATGGTTTCGTGAAGCCCGCTTCGGGATGTTCGTTCACTTTGGCCTCTACGCCTTGTCGGGCCGAAATGAATGGATCATGTATAATGATAAGATTCCACGGGCGGAGTATGCGAAACTCACGCGCCGCTTCAACCCGCGGCGTTTCAAGGCCGAGGAGTGGGTCGGCGTGGCGCGGGCCGCCGGAGCGCGCTACCTCACGATCACGGCCAAACATCATGATGGCTTCTGCCTCTTTGACTCGGCTCTGACGGATTTCAAGATCACCAACACGCCCTTTGGACGGGATCTCATCGGGGAACTCATTCACGCCTGCCAGAAAACGGGCCTGCGGATCATCCTTTACTATTCGCAGCCCGACTGGCGGCATCCGAATTATGTCCATCGGAAGGGCGCGTTCAAGGACCTGCAATATGATCTGCCCGACGACCAGCCGGATTGGGACAAATACATGGCGTACGTGTTTGGTCAGGTCGAGGAACTGTGCACGAAATACGGGCGCATCGACGGGATCTGGTTCGATGGCTGTCAACGGACCGAACGGATGTGGCGCGGCCGCGAACTGTACCGGCTGATCAAAAAACATCAACCGGCGGCGGTCATCAATGATCGCGCCGGCTACGGGGACTATTTCACGCCCGAGCGGTCCCTTTCCAATCTGCCTGCCGCGGCGGGTTACATGGTGGAGGCCTGCCAATCCATCTGCCGGGAATCGTGGGGATACCGCCGCAAGGGCAACCTGTTCTCAAGCCCGTCCCTGCTCGACAGTCTCGTGCGCATGATTGCGAATGACGGGAATTACCTGTTGAACATCGGTCCCAAACCCGACGGCAGCCTTCCGGAAGACCAGGTGCAACGGCTCTTGGATATTGGCCGCTGGCTCAAGCAACACGCCCCGGCAATTTACGGCGTCCGCGGCCTTCCGCTACGGGCCGAATCGGAGGACATGCTTTACACGGCGAACGGCAGGAAAGTTTATCTGCATTTGCTGCGGCGGCCGGTTGCGAACGCCATTTCCCTGTCCCGGCTGAAGACCCATCCCGTAAGCGCTAAACTCATGGGTTCCCCCAGTGCCTTGGGTATCGATGGGAAGAATGGTTGTGTCCGCTTAACCGGACTGCCCTCTCGGCCGCGGCATCCCTGTCCGCAGGTCATTGAGATGACCTTTGCCCGCGCGGATTCCGTTAAACCGGCGCCCAAGCCGCCTCCGCCCACCCAGCACCACGTCGCATTACGGGGTCCCACAGTATTGGATGTCACGACGGCCACGCGAACAGGATTCGGACTGAAAGGCTCGGTGATCGAACTGCACAAGAGCGATCAGGCCGGGGCGCCTTGCCACTACCTAAGCCCTTGGACCCATCCCTGCCAGAAGGTGACATGGTACTTGTGTTGCAAGCAGCCGATGCGGCGACGGGTGACGGTAAGGATGGCGTCGCTTCCACTCCACGGTGGGGCGCGGTTTGTGGTCAAGGTCGGCCGCCAGGTTCTGCACGGCGTCGTGCCGGAGACAAAACATCATCAAGACTTTCAGGATGTTCCGTTGGGAACCATCCGCCTGCCGAAGGGCAGGAGCAAACTGGCGCTTGCGCCAATCGAACTGGCCCTCGGATATTTCTTCGCCCATATCCAGTGCGTGGTATTGCGAAATTAAATATGTTTATAGATATTCACACTCATGCGTATCGAAAGCCCATCCCCTTCCCGGTTCAGTTCTGCACGGCGGAGCAGGTGATCGCGCTCTATGACCGGATGGGGATCGAACGCGGCGTGCTGCTCCCGATTGTCAGTCCCGAGATTTATCTTCCCCAGGCCAACGAGGACATCCTCGAGATGGCGGAGCAGCACCCCGACCGGTTCATTCCGTGGTGCAACATCGATCCGCGCGCCCTGACGAACTCCGTGGACGCGCCGTTGGACCGGCTGCTGCGCTACTATCGCGATAAGGGTTGCAAGGGCGTGGGTGAAATCATGCTCAACGTGCCGGTGCGCGATCCGATGGTTCAGAACCTGTTCAAGCACGCCGCGGCGGTGGGGTTGCCGGTGACGTTCGACGGCTCCGACCAGGTCGGCGGCGATTTCGGCCTGTACGATGATCCCGGTTTGCCGCAACTGGAGCACACGCTGCAAAGGTTTCCGGACTTGGTGGTGCTCGGTCACGGCCCGGTGTTCTGGGCGGAAATCGGCCGGTTGGAGACGCCGGCCCAGCGCAAGACAACGTTTCGCCCGACCGGCGAGCAGGTCGGGTTTGTATCCCAGCGTGGACCGATCAAGGAGGAGGGTGTCGTGCCCAAGCTTTTGCGCAGGTATCCCACTTTGTATGGCGAACTGTCCGACGCCTACTTTGCGTTGTCGCGCGACTCCGAATACGGGCCGAAGTTCGTCACGGAGTTTCAGGATCGCCTGTTTTTCGGCACGGACATCTGCCACTTTGAGCAGCAGTTCCCCTTGAGGGATCTGCTCTTGGAATGGCGCGATACGAAGAAAATCAGCGCGGGGGTCTTCAACAAGGTTGCCAGAGAAAACGCAGTGAAACTTCTCGGTCTGTAAGGCGGAAAATGGTAACTTCAGATCATCCCTTCGCTCGCCGTCTTTCCCGCGAAAGCGGGAATCCAGAGTTCGTGCGGGGGTGAATCGAGCAAACTGCCCCCAGTCCGGACTGGGGGCCGCTCCCCGCTTT
>JACQHZ010000030.1 GCA_016198745.1 Verrucomicrobiota bacterium | reverse complement strand
TTCAGGATTTGTAGTACAGGAGCCGGCCTTCTTCGTGTTGGTTCCGGGCCACGACCAATTCATGAACATGGTTCCTTGAGAAAATTGCCGCCCCAACCTGGTTGTCAGAATCAAGGGCCGTGTGGCACAGCCGCCCCGGCTCCCTTCTTCCCCCCAGTCCAGCTGGGGGCAGGCTCTGCCCTCTCCGCCCCCGGCTGGATCGGCTTCATCCTTTTTGATGGCGTTTTGCCGCGCAAGCAATTACATCGGCACCATGCACGATTTCCACTATCGGCAGGGGCGGTTGTTTTGCGAAGGCGCGGACGTTGAATCGCTTGCGCTCAGGCATGGGACGCCTCTCTACGTTTATTCCCGGAGAACCATCGAGAATCACTTCACGCGCCTGGATCGGGCGCTGGCGCCGCTTGATCACACGATCTGTTACGCCGTGAAGGCGAATTCCAACCTTGCCATTCTGACAACACTGGCGAGGTTGAAGGCCGGCTTCGACATCGTGAGCGGGGGGGAGCTTTACCGGGTCGTTCGCGCGGGCGGCGACCCGGCGCGTTGCGTTTTCGCAGGCGTCGGGAAAACCGAGGAAGAGATTCGTTACGCCCTGCGCGTCGGGATTCACTGTTTCAACGTTGAAAGCGCATCGGAACTGGATCGGATTCATCGCACCGCCGTTGCGATGAGGAAAAAGGCGCCCATCGCCCTTCGCGTGAACCCGGATGTGGAAGCCCATACGCACGCCAAGATCACCACCGGCACCTACGAGAACAAATTCGGCATTGCTTACGAGGAAATCACGGGCATGTACGAGCGGGCCACCCGTCTCCCCGCTCTTTGGCTGCGCGGCGTGCAGATGCACATCGGTTCGCAAATCACAACGGTGGCGCCCTTTGTGAAAGCGGTGCGCAAGATGCTGCCGCTGGCGCGCGCGCTTCGGGATCGCCACGGAATCGAGTTTTTTTCCATCGGCGGCGGCATCGGCATCGTTTATCGGCCGGCGCTCGAAAGCGGAAACCACCGCTGGTGGAACGCCACCGGCGCAATCCGACCATGCGCGGCGGGCCGCGCCGCCCTGCCGCTGACGATTGATCTGTACGCGCGCGCGTTGATTCCGCTGCTCAAGCCGCTTGGCATGCGCATCCTGCTCGAACCCGGTCGGTTCATTGTGGGCAACGCGGGCATTCTGGTCACACGCGTGGAATTTCTCAAGCAAACCGGGCGCAAACATTTTGTGATCGTTGATGCCGCCATGAACGACCTCGTCCGGCCGGCGTTTTACGATTCCTATCACCAGATTGTGCCCGTGCGCCGAAATCACAGAGCGCAAATCACAAATCGCAAATCCGACGTCGTGGGTCCCATCTGCGAATCCGGCGATTACTTTGCCAAGGACCGTCCGCTTGAATCCGTCCGCGAAGGCGACTTCCTGGCGCTGATGAGCGCGGGCGCCTATGGTTTCGCGATGGCATCCAATTACAACACGCGTCCCCGTCCCGCGGAAATCCTGGTTTCGGGAAAAAGCGCGAGAATGGTGCGGCGGCGGGAAACGCCTGCCGATCTGGTGCGCGGCGAGACGCGCTGATTTCTTTTCCGCTTTGCCTTCCGTGACTTCATGAAGAAAACACGAGCATCATCCAACGGCAACCCTGAACCTGCCGAGGCGCGCGAGTGCCGGGTGGCGCACAACGTCAAGGTGCCGATGCGGGACGGCGTGGAATTATCCGCGTCCATCTACCTGCCCCTGAAACCGGGACGTTATCCTGTCGTGCTCGTTCGAACCGCCTACAACCGGACCGGGATCTACGATCCGTTTTTCTTGCAACACGGCATGGGACTCGTCACGCAGGACTGCCGCGGCCGCTACGATTCCGATGGCCTCCACGAACCGTTCATTAACGAAAAAGAAGACGGATTCGACACCCTCGAATGGATCGCGCGGCAACCCTGTTGCAACGGACGGATCGGCATGATTGGCGCTTCATACCTTGCGGCCACCCAGTTTTCCTCGGCCATCTCCGGAAGCCGGCATCTGAAAGCGTTGAATCCGCAGTTCATGGCGGGCGATTGCTGGAAACGCGCTTACTATTGCGACGGGGCGTTCAGTCTTGCATTGACCTGGAGCTGGCTCTGCTTCGAGACGGCCCACCGGACATCCAAGGCGAGCCTGATGCCGCTGTTGGATGTTCCGAGCCTGCTGCGGAAGCTGCCCATCATCTCCCTCGATGAAGCCGGCGGCGCAGGCGTTGTGCCTGCTTACCGCGAATACGTGAAACGGTCGGCTTACGATTCGTACTGGAAAACGCTCAGCATCCGGCATTCGTATGGACGATTCAGGATGCCGGTGCTCTTGACCGGAGGATGGTATGACAATTACGCGGCGGAGAACGCGACGAATTTTCTGGGCTTGCGGCAGAACGCGCCGACGACGAAACTCCGCGACAGTCACCGGATGCTGATCGGACCCTGGTCCCATGGCATCCTTTCCACTTCGGTTCTCGGTGAACGCGATTTCGGCCCCAAAGCCACCGGGGAAAACGATGCCGGCAACAGGTGGCTGGATACGATCCTGCACGGGAAGGCGCCGTCGGAGTTTCAAAAGGCGCCCATCCGGATTTTCGTCATGGGGCTGAACCGATGGCGCGACGAATACGAGTGGCCCCTGCGGCGCACCCGTTACGTGAATTATTATCTCCAGCCCGGCGGACGGCTGGCTCTCGACCCGCCTGCCGGAGGAAAACCGGATCGTTATGTTTACGATCCGGAAAATCCCGTGCCCACCCTCGGAGGCAACCATTCCGTGGGACCCTACAATCCCGGCTTGTATGAACACGCAAAACCGGGACCGTATGACCAGCGGCCGATTGAAAAGCGGCGGGATGTCCTGTCTTACACTTCGGAGGCGTTGAAGCGCGACACCGAGGTGACCGGCCCGGTTGCGCTCAAACTGTTCGCGTCATCTTCCGCCCGGGACACGGATTTTGTGGCGAAACTCACCGACGTGCATCCGGACGGGCGCTCAATCAACATCACCGAGGGCGTCATCCGCGCGCGGTTCAGGGAAAACGTCTGGGGAAAACCGCGGCTCCTCATCCCGCATCGGGTCTATGAATTCACAATCGACATGCTGGTGACCAGCAATGTTTTCAGAAAGGGACACCGGTTGCGCGTGGATATCATGAGCAGCAACTTTCCCTTATGGGATCGGAACCTCAACACCGGCAACGACCCCGGCACGGATGCCACGGTGAACACTGCCGAACAGGCGATCCATCACGACAAGGAACATCCTTCGTGCATTGTTCTTCCGGTGATTCCCGCCTGCTGACCGACCCGAGTCGTTCCGAAGAAAAACCACAAATCATTTCCGGTTACACAGGCCGCGCCGCCTCATGATGGATTGGCGGCGGACAACTGGTTTTCGTACCATCGAATGGTCTGCGCCAGCGGCTGGACGGGGGCATCCACGACGCAGTTTTCCTCGCGCGAATCGAGCAATTGGCAGACCGGATGCGGATCGCCGGAAGGGATGGCGGGCGGATAGACATGCACGGGTGTGCATCCCATGCTGTTGGCCTTGTTCCGGATAATGCCCTCAAAAAGATCGCCTGCAGCCGATGACATGCCGGACTGGATCAGGAAAAAGTGCCGTCCTCCCTCCTCCAGCGCGCGCTGGATCATTCGATCAAAATAGCACGTCTGGTCTGCGATTCCGGCCACAGCCTGGATGAATTGCTCGCGCGTTCGAACCCACTCCCCCGAAAATGAAGCGAAGGGGATGACCGGATCGCGAAGTCTTCCTTGCCGGTCGTAGATCTGAAGGAGGTCCGTGGTTTTGCGCGACGCCTCGCGCAGACGTTTGAAGTGCGGCGTTCCGTGAACCTCCAGGGAAACACGCCGCAATTCGATCTTGCGTTTTCCGACAAAGAGCCGTCGAAACTGCGACATTTGCAGTTCATCGCCGGCGAACACCGCGCAATTGGGCGACATGATGATGGCCGGCTCGGCGCCAATCCGACGATCCTGCAACTCCGCTATCAGCGCCTGGAGCAGATGCGCGTTCAGGGAGAAAACCAGTTCCATGCGGCCATGCAACCGGGCCGCAAGCGCGTCCGTATTCGATGGAAGCGTCGAAACCAGTCCCCGGCGGATTTCCGTGAGAAGACCGCCTTCAGCCTCGGAACCTGTTTCTTTTCCGCTTAAGAACCAGCGGGTCACATCCTCATCTGAAATCATCGTCTCATTTTCGGCCATCAAATGCGCGCTCTGGTGCGTGATCAACGCCATGTCCTGAAACGAGACCACGCCGGCGAGCCAGGCGCTGAGATAGGTCCCGGCGCTGTGAGGCAGGATTTGCAAACGCGTCATCAATCCGATTCCGCCGGTTCTCTGGATGTCGCGGAACAAACGCATCAGATGCACCAGGTCATCCGCCACAGCCCAACAGCAATGGTCATGGATGTCCGCGTACTGCTCGTGGCCCGGGATTGACTCCCGCCCATAGGCGCGCAGGTCGAAGCCGACAACCTGGTTCAATTGCGCGAAGACGTGATCCGCCAACGCCTCCTCATGGGAGTAGCAACGGACCTCCGCCTCTCCTCGTCGCGTAACGCCCATCCCGAACGGCACAAAGACGATGTCGCGCGATGCCGGCCTTGTGTCAGGATGCTCTCCCCGTTTCTCAAACAGTCTTTCACGCATCTGGTACGCCTTGCCAAGGAGACGTTCCGTCATCGTGTACTGCGGAATGCGCGCAGGCAATTTCCCCACCGGATGGTGAGGTGAAAAATCCACCACCAACCCGCTTCCCTCCGGCCAGACAAATCCCGAATGGAGCGACTCCCGTCGAATACTCATCGAGACAAGGGCGGCATCCGCCTTCGCCTCCTGCCATCCATGATGCGCGCCTCGCCGGGAGATGGCGTCAAGGAAACCATCATTTTTCAAAGGCGGAATTCCGCCGTGAAGCGCCAGGATGGTTTGAACGTTGGAATAATCGTAGGTGGCTTCCCCCAGAAGGTAAGGCGCCAGAAAATCGAGCTGCCGGGCCACGAATTTTTCATGCGGATTCAGGTACTCAGGATTGGGACCGAGCACCTCCCATCGCAATCCGTCCCAGGGCTCGTGCCGTTTGAAAAAGTCCATGGTCAGACGGAGCGAAGGCGGCGACGGGTTCACGATGTGATACACGCGTCCTCTTGAACGGGGAACGGCGAATATCTTCATCACCGTGTCGAGCACAAAATCCAGCGGCACGATGTTCAACGTGGCGTTTTCATCACCGGGAATGCGCAGATCGTACTTGAGAATCGCCGTCTTCGGGTCCAACCCTTGTTCTTCGCACAAACGGACCCGCATGCGGCTTCCGATGTAGAAGGCATGATTGAACGCGTTGAACTGTTCGTAGCGCCCGAAGACCGAATCGCCCACCACGATGCTGGGACGGTAGATGGTGGCGAGGACATCGCCCCGAATCTGCGCCTGCCAGACATGCCGCTCGGCCTCCCACTTGGTCCGCTCGTAAGTGTTGCGAAACGAAGGCGGCCTTATGCCCGGTATTTCCCGCACCACGCCCTCATGCAATTTGCCGCTCGACCCGAAGGTGCTGAAGTAATGGACCTCCGCAATGCGCTGTTGCCGGGCGAACTCCAACACGTGAAGCGTGCCCAACAGGTTGGTGTCATAGACATCCTGGCTGTTGCTCTCGGTGAGATCGAGCAACGCGGCCAGATGCCAGATGCCGGCTGTCTTCGGTCCCTTCAACTCATCAAGATACGCGGATGGAATGCCGAGACCCTTTTGACGGACATCCCCGGGAATCGGACACAGTTGTTTCTCGATCGCCTCATCAAAACCCGGCATCAATTCGCGCAAACTGTGGAAGACCGTGCGAAACCGCTCGCGCGCTTCCGCCTCGCTTCCCGCCCGGATCGGGCAGACGACACGATGCCCCAACGCCGCCAACCGGTAGGCAAATCGTTTGCCGAGAATACCGGTGAAACCGGTGAGCAGGATGGTGGACGCGGAGTTCATTTCCTCAAAACCTGCGGATCAAAGCCGTGACCGGCGAAAAAATCAATCTTTTGCCTGAAAATTGCGCAATTCACAGCGCCGCTTGCAAGGGAAAGTGTCAGCCCCGTTATTGGCATAAACTCGGACCTCTCAAACGCAGCATCCAGAATTCCGAAGCCTGTTTTCGCGTTTGCTTTCTGTAATTTTATGTGCGGTGTTGTTCTGCCCACCATCCAAATGAAAACTGCGCATCGCTTCGCGCCCGAAGGAACCATCCCTCTGCTGAGTTTTGAAGGAACCTCTTTTGATTGCGGCCAGCAGCTTGGCCTCGCTTGGCAACATTCCCTGAAGCTGAACGCCAACGCGGCCAAGGGACGCTGGCCTCCCTGGTGGTGGAAGGGACGCGGCGGCATCGCGGCAAACCTGGTCGAGCGCGTGGCGCCTCATCTGATTGATCTCATCCGCGGCATGGCGGCGGGGGCCGGTATTGATGAATCACTTTGCGGTTATTCCCCCATTGCTGCTCCACGTGACGCGCGGCGCCCCCTGCCAAAACTGGCCAGTCACATATAAACTTTGATTTGAGAGGCATCAAATCGCCTTCCGCGACGCGTTTCAGCAATCGGAGTGCTTCACAATTTCAATAGGGTCTGGCACACTGCTGAAACTCGATGTTGTCTTCAAAAAATAATTCAGGCATCAGGGACAATCACCGCCGTGGCAACGTCGCTGATTTTCTCAAGGCCAAGGTGCAGGCCGGCTCGCGGCTCTCCGTTGTTTCCGCCTATTTCACGATCTATGCCTACGACGCCCTGAAGGAGCGCCTCGACCAGATCGAGCATCTTGATTTCCTCTTTGGCGAGCCGCGATTCATCGCCGCTCTCGACCCCGACAAAACGGAGAAGAAGTCGTTCCTCATCGATGGCAACGGTCTTCAACTCGCCAACGTCTTGCAGCAAAAACGCGTCGCCCGAGAATGCGCGGATTGGATCCGCCAGAAGGTGAACATTCGTTCCGTGCGCCACGCCCGGCTTCTCCACGGCAAGATGTATCACATCGCCAACGGCGGCGTGGAGGAAGCCATTCTCGGCAGTTCCAACTTCACCGTGCGCGGGCTCGGTCTTGGCGCGGCCTGCAACAATATCGAACTGAATCTGGAGGTGGACAGCACGCGCGACCGTCATGATTTGAAATCCTGGTTCAACGAACTCTGGAATGATCCTGAACTGGTTGCAGACGTGAAGCAGGATGTCCTGCTCTATCTCGATCAGCTTTACCAGAACCACGCGCCGGAGTTTATCTACTACAAAACGCTCTTTCACATCTTTGAGAACTTCCTCGCCGATCAGGAAAAGGGCGGGCTGCTCGACCAGGACATCAAGATCGTGGACACCGAGGTCTGGAAGACGCTGTTCGAGTTCCAGCGCGATGGCGTCAAGGGCGCGATCAACAAGATTCTCAAACACAACGGCTGCATTCTCGCCGACAGCGTCGGCCTGGGAAAAACCTTCGAGGCGCTGGCGGTCATCAAATACTTCGAGTTGAAAAATGAACGCGCGCTGGTGCTCTGCCCCAAGAAGCTGCGCGAAAACTGGACCGTCTATCGGCACAACGACGCCCTGAATCCGTTCATCAAGGACCGCTTCCGCTACGACGTGCTCTCCCACACCGACCTGAGCCGCGAGAGCGGCAAATCCGGCGACCTTGATCTGGCCACGTTCAACTGGGGCAACTTCGATCTCGTCGTCATTGATGAATCGCACAACTTCCGCAACAACACCCCCGGCAAACGTGACGAGGATGGCGTTGTCATCCGCAAGAGCCGCTATCAGCGCTTGATGGATGACATCATCAAGGCCGGCGTCAAAACCAAGGTTCTCCTGCTTTCAGCCACACCGGTCAACAACGACCTGCGCGACCTCCGCAACCAGATTTATTTCCTCACTGAAAATAACGACGCCGCCTTCAAGGACTCCATCGGCATCGCCAGTTTGAAGGAGGCGCTGGCCGTCGCCCAACGCACCTTCTCTGCCTGGGCGCGCAAACAATCCGGCGAACGCCAGACCAAGGATTTGCTCGAAAAACTGAGTTCCGCCTTCTTCAAGCTCCTCGACGAACTGACCATTGCCCGTTCGCGCAAACACATCCAACGCTACTACAAAAGCAGCATCGCCGCGCTCGGCGGATTTCCCGAACGCAAGAAACCCGAATCCATCTTTTGCGAGATTGACCTCCAACGGCGCTTCCTTTCCTACGACCGCCTGAACGATGAGATTGACGGCTACAAACTGTCGCTTTTCGCGCCGTCGCGCTACGTCAAAAAGGAGTTCAAGGAGCGTTACCAGACGCACGCCGGCGACCCGTTCAGCCAGGCTGATCGCGAGAAATTCCTCGTCGGCATGATGAAAGTGAATTTTCTCAAGCGCCTTGAAAGCTCGGTCCATTCCTTCGAGATCACCATGGAACGCACCATCAACAAGATCGAAAAACTCGAACAGAAAATCCGCAACTTCCAGTCCAGTCCGAAGCAGAATCCCGAAGCCAGCCAGTTTGAATTCGAGAACATTGACCCCCAGCAGGACGAGGAACTTCAAGAGGCGCTTCAAGTTGGGGGCAGGTTCAAATACGAACTGGGGCACCTGAAACTGGATGCCTGGCTCAAAGACCTCCAACGTGACAAACAACAACTCAGTTTGCTTCACGCTTCCGCGAAGGACGTGACGGCCGACCGCGACGCCAAACTCAAGGAGTTGAAGCGCCGGATCGAACGTAAGGCCAAAGACCCGACCACCAACAAACTCGGCCAGCCGAACAAAAAAACGCTCGTGTTCACCGCGTTCGCCGACACGGCGGAATATCTGTTCGATTCGTTGCAGTCATGGGCGCGGAAAGAACTCGGCATCCACATTGCGCTCGTTGCCGGCAGCGGGGACAACCACACCACCTTCGGCAAATCCGACTACAACCAAATCCTCACCAACTTCTCTCCGCGCTCCAAGCAGCGCGGCAAAATCCCCGCGATGCCACAGGACGAGGAAATTGATTTGCTCATTGCCACGGACTGCATCTCCGAGGGCCAGAACCTCCAGGACTGCGATTACCTCATCAACTACGACATCCATTGGAACCCCGTCCGCATCATCCAGCGTTTTGGCCGCATTGACCGCATCGGCAGCGTGAACGCAGCCGTTCAGTTGGTGAACTTCTGGCCCACGCAAGACCTGGAGAAATACGTCAACCTCAAGAACCGCGTCGAAG